>JALWFW010000096.1:9137-11996 GCA_027013865.1 Polyangiaceae bacterium
ATGGTACCGGCCGGAGCCTTGGTGGAATCCGTGGGCCCCATGAGCTCACGCCAGGCAGTGATGGCTCCCTCTTTCTCCAAAACCAGAGCGACGATGGGACCTCCGGTCATGTAGCCAACGAGTGCCTCGAAAAAGGGCTTGCCCCTGTGCATTGCATAAAATTCTTCGGCCTGGGCACGGGTGAGCCGCAGCATCTTCATAGCTATAATGGAGAAACCGGCTTCCTCTATACGCCGGATGACTTCACCCGCTTTATGATTCCTGACTATTTCGGGCTTGATCAGAGCAAGAGTTCTTTCCATGACACAATCTCCTTTCTTTCATTCACGTACGTATCACCTGAGTTTTGCGGGTGTACTTCCTGCAGTGACTTTTGCATAGGCCTCCGGAAATGCCGCATAGAATGCGACTGCACGTTCCAGATGCCATACCGGAATCTGATCCATCGGAGAATGAGCGTGAACCTCATTGCCCGGTCCAAAACCTATCGTGGGAATGCCGAACATACCTGCCGTGGCAACGCCATTGGTGGAAAATACCCACTTGTCCACCACGGGTCTCTCCCCTAGTGCGAGCTCTCCGGCCATGACACCCGCCTTCACCGCAGGGTGGTCCTCAGGCGTGGTCCAGGTAGGATAGAACTTCTTGGTAGGATACACCAGCCCGGTCCACGTAGGTTCCTCGTAGGTCAATACACGGATATCTGCACCAACCTTCTGCACGCTCTCAAGCCGACGGATCTGACCCACGGCCACTTCCTCATCCTCCCCCTCGGTAAGGCGTCTGTCGAGATGAATGACCGCCTTGTCGGGAACAGCACACAAAGACGGAGACACTGAACGGAAACTTGTCACCGCCACAGTGCCTTTTCCTAGAAATTCAGTAGGTTCGAGGTGTTCGTCCAGGGTATGGATGTCAAGGACTATGGGAGCCATGTCCGTCACGGCATTGTGCCCCCTCGTAGGATCAGAAGCGTGGCAGGACATGCCGTGGGTCTCGACCTCTATCTCCATACGGCCGCGGTGACCACGGTAGAGGTTCAGATTCGTGGGCTCGGTGAGTACCACCACTTCCGGAGCAGGATCAAGGACCTTCTCCCTGATGATGTACTGCCAGCACAGGCCATCACAGTCTTCCTCCTGCACGCTTCCCACTATCCAGATGGTAAATCCGGCATCTAGACCAAGTTCCTTTATGATCTTCCCGGCATACACCATACCGGCCATGCCGCCCTTCTGATCCGAAGCACCACGACCGTAAATGATTCCGTCCTTTTCAACTGGCGAGAATGGAGGCGTCTTCCAAAGGTCCGGATCTCCTACGTCCACCACGTCCACATGGGCATCCATGGCAATGACCCTTGGACCGCTACCAATGCGTCCCAAAACATTACCGAATCCATCTATGCGCACCTCATCGAACCCAACCTTCTCCATCTCCTCTCGAATACGGTGCACCACATCCTTCTCCTGTCCGGAAAGGGACTTTATCGCTATGATATCCTTGAGAAATTCCTTAGTATCATTCAGATATTTCGCACTCAATTCCCTGATTTCAGGTCTCATCCAACACCTCCTGGCCCACCGTGCAGGTGTGCCTAACCGCCCGTTATAACCATCACCGTCACTGGTGCAATCTATTTTTGTTACTTTGATGGAGGAAAAAATCAGAATACTGATGCAGTAGACTCCACGTCTCTATCCTCGGGTTCAACCTGGACAGTGACCAGAAGTTCGCGACCGTATCTTTCGGAAAGCTTGTCCTCGAGAGATGTCAGTAGCCTTTCCGTCATGGAGACCGTCATATCTCCTGAAACCTTCACGTGCATCTCTATGGTCATAAGATTCCCGACTCTCCTTGCCCTGAGTGCATGAAGTTCTTGGAATTCTGGGATCCCCTGGACTGCTGAGCGTATGAAATCCAGTTCTTCCCTGGCAGCAGACATGTCCAAAAGCTGAGCAAGCGCTCCCTTGGCAATGGTGACTCCCTGAGAAAATATGAAGAAAGAGACTATGAGAGCAGTAACTGGATCTAGAATTCGTGCACTGGGTCCCAAAAATATCGCTCCAGCCACCCCGGCCCCCACTGCCAGGGATCCCAAGGCATCTATACGGTGATGAAGAGCGTATGCCCTGAGCATCAGAGAGTTGAGCCTACTGGCCCATGATTCGGACCAGCGGTAGAGCAGTTCCTTGACGACTGCCGTCACCAGCACCGCAGTAAGGGCGATAACTGGTATGGGTCTAAGAGAGCTGGCACCTGATTCCTGAATTTCTAGAATTTGCTGTACAGCCTCCCATGCCAGCCCAAATCCTGCCACAAAAAGCATGACAGCCACTCCAAGGGTAGCTAGTGTCTCATATTTGCCGTGTCCATAGGGATGACGTTCATCCTGACGGCTCCCTCCCAAAAGGGCTCCCACGAATACAACCCCATCACCAATCAGATCCGAGAGCGAGTGCACGGCTCCGGATACGAGGGCAGCACTACCGCTCCAGATTCCGACACCCCCCTTGAGCAGAGCCAAGACGACATTGAACAGACCACCCACCATGGTGACTTTGCGACTGTAACGCTCTTTGTCTTTCTCTGTCATGACCACCTCGTGTAGCAGATTGGTTCCAGTCGGCACAAGATGACCGGACTCATAAGAAAAGCAACCGTATACGGACAGATCTGAGTACAGTAGGACAAGGGTCAACTACTGCGTGTGACCGTGTACTCCACCAGCCACTTCAAGAAGCGATCCCTGTCTCCCAAGATGGATAGGGCCTCGTCCTGAAGCTGCTCCACGAGAATCCGGGCACTGTCCTCTCCAAGGAGTGTCACGGCTGTGAGACGCCCCTTACGCTCGTCAGT
>JALWFW010000096.1:12006-15211 GCA_027013865.1 Polyangiaceae bacterium
ACGCCCAAACACTCGCCCGAAATCGTGCACCCACTCGAGCATTTCCTCATTGTCACCGACCATGGCGCCAATGACCAGTGAAGCGGTAAGCAGTGCCCCTGTCTTGTGATCGTATATCTTGAACAGCGAATCCTCCGTGGCAGGCAAAGAGCGCTCAGGTATGGAATCCCACACCTGCCCGGCGACCATCCGTACATATGCCGAGGAAAGTTGGGATACCAGCGCTCCGACACTGTGAGGCTGATACCTGGCAAGCAGTCTGAACGCTCCGACAGCCAGGGCATCACCGGCCAATATAGCCATTGCCTCCCCCTTGGCGCGGTGAAGTGTTGGCTTACCACGTCTCAGATCATCATCATCCATGGCAGGCAGATCGTCGTGTATCAAAGAAGACGTATGAATGAATTCCAGTGCTGCAGCCGCTGGAAGGGCCTCGGACTTTACTTTTGCAGCATGGAGCACCAGTACTGGTCGCAGTCTCTTGCCACCGGCCATCACCGAATAGCGGGCAGACTCTCCCACATCGGGATCCGTGAATATCTCCCTCAATGCCGTAGGGAGATACCCTTCCACTCGCTGCCTGAGATTTTCATAGTATTCCTTCATGAAAAATCCTCCGCCTCAAAGGTCACGGAGCACACATTCCCTGTCAAGCACAATCTATCTCACCCGAAAGACACCAGAGCGCTCCATGACCATCGGGTCAAAACCGGAAAAAATCATTCAATGAATCCAGTCTACTTGCCCAGACCCGTCATTGACTGTATTTCCTATTACCATGGAAACACCATCCTCATGGCCCTTTTGGACTCTGTCCGCTCTGCTGGCCCTCATCTCTCTGGCGCAGGGTTTCATTCCACTCATGTCCCTCATGGATTACGAGGGCTCTCTGACCCTGGCTTTCTTCACATCCCTGCTTTTCGGAGCGGCCACTGCCATAAAAGGCGCTCAGATGCCACAGCTTCATTACTGGGAAGTGCTCAAAGACGTCCTGTGGTTCCTGCTGCCGGCCTTCACCTTGAAACTGATTTCAGCCCGCCTGACTGGTCAGTGTTCCTGGTCTTCAGCCATGAAGTTCTTCTTCATGTATCCCGTCCTGTCAGCAGTGGTGGCTGGTGCCGCAGGTTTCGCGGTCTCCACTGTCATCAAACGCCCACTTTGGGCTGCACTAACCACGGTTGGAATCGTGGCAACCTCCCTGGTTATAAATCTGTGGGAACTTTATTCCCAGCCAGTGGTCTATTCCTATGATCCTTTCTTCGGATACTTCTCCGGAGCGTTCTATGACACCGCCGTGGACATAACCCCTGCCTTCATGTGGTCAAGGGCCCACGACATCCTTGGATCGCTGCTCGCTGTCACCCTTGCTTACGGCTACCGCTCCGGAGCCCCATGGTGGCCTGCGGCACTCATCTCTGTGGCCTTCTTGGGCCTTCACCTCAATCAGGAACGCCTGGAATTTGCGACCTCCTGGAATTCCATGCATAGAGCGCTCCCTTTGTATGCATCGTCCAAAAACGTGCGTCTTTATGCTTCTCCACAGATCCCCGAAGAACGTCGCAAGGCTCTATTCAAAGAAATAATCTTTAATTACAGTGAGTTACAGAAATTTTTCAAAGGAGCGCCCTCCCGACTGGACGTGTATTTATTTCGCTCCCCTGCCCAAAAGAGACGTCTTTTCGGTGCCGAGAACGTCGAAATCGCCAAACCATGGCAGATGGCAGTATTCATCACCGACGACGGCAACTTCCCCCACGGGACTCTCAGGCACGAGATGGCCCACGTGTTCGCAGGCATCCACGGAGATCCGCTTTTCAGGATCGCCTCTAAGAACCTGGTACCGAACCCGGGAATCATAGAAGGAGCAGCAGTGGCAGCTTCATTTGCCACCCCCAGCGGAGACTACCATCAAAAAGCCTTGGTACTCATCCGCATGAAACCGGATATCACCCCGGACATGGTTTTCGGCGCCCGATTCTACGCCTTGCCTTCTTCTCAGGCCTATACACTGGCGGGCTCCTTTCTGAGATATCTATATGACACCCGCGGACCTGAAAAATTTTTTACCCTCTACCGCACAGGCTCCTTCAAAACCGCCTATCCAGAGCCCCTTCCGTCCATGTGGCAAGACTGGAAATCGTTCCTGAAAGAACGCATTACACTCACCGATTATTTGAAGGCAGCGGCCACGGCAAAATTTCAGAGACCTGCGCTCCATACCATTCCGTGTCTTCACGAGGCAGCGCGTCAGGTAAGAAAAATCTGGCTGCTTTGGGGAGACCGTAAACATCGTGCTGCAAGACGACTCCTTCTCAGCGCTCTGGAATCCCTTCCACATGTCCATTTCCTGCTTACCACCTGCATCGCCGTGGGAGATTCCCTTACATCGCTCCGCTGCGCACGCCAGCTCGCTGCACGTCCGGAGCCCCACCTCAGGGCACTGGGACTGCTGGAGATGGCATATGCCTCTGCCCATGACGGAGACTTCGATCGTGCAAGGGAACTGATATCCCACCTTCCCCTGCTGCCACCGGCTCTGCACCGCCGTCGCAAACTCCTGGAAATGGCTCTGACCTCTGACGAGGGACGCACGCTTTTGCGTACCCTGGAGAAAACCGACAGTAAGAAAGATCTGGCAGACAAACTCCATGACCTCGGCACCCCTCTTGCCATGTACCTCGCGGGATCCATGTACCTCGCAGAAAACGCCTGGCCCAAAGCAGTAGAGGCCTTTTCCCGAATTAACCCCTCCAAGCTGCCTGACGGTGAATTCCGGTGTGAATACCTTCGCAGAGCCACTACCGCTGCCGTCTTTGCAGGAAATTACTCCGGTGCCGGAGACTTCCTGGACTCGGTGACATGCAATCGCTCGGAGTCACTGGACAGGCAACTACGCAGATTCCTGAATTTCTGGCATCATCACGCACAGCGGTCTTGGAGAACGGAACATCCTCTGATATAATCCGTGCGTTCAGGAGGTCAGAATATGCACGTGGCACTTCTCATAGCAGCCCTCATCCTGCCTGCCAAACCAACCAGGACTGCAGGAAAATCCAAAACTGCCCCAAAGCACACCTTCGAAGAGCTGGCCAGGGGAGCCATGGTTCTGGGCAATGTGGAGAAAGCTGTGGGTCCATTCCTTCAGGTTTGCGGAAAATCCAATAATCTTCCAGATCTACAGTGTAGAGCCATACGAGGATTCATG
>JALWFW010000097.1 GCA_027013865.1 Polyangiaceae bacterium
ACGCATACACAGATAGACGGACAGGCAGGCAGACAGACAGACAGGCAGGCAGACAGACAGACAAACAGGCAGGCAGGCAGACAGACAGACAGACAGACAGACAGACAGACAGACAGACGGACAGATACACAAGCTCACAGAGAGATAGTGAGACTGGCTGACCAATGGACAAGCTTATTCCGACAGACAGACAGACAGACAGACAGACAGACAGACAGACAGACAGACAAAGGTACGTTGACAAATAGCCATACATCAAGTACCACTCATCAAGCCATCGCGTACCTTTCTGAGTACCATCAGATTCCGCAACTCGTTATTCCTTTAAAAGTGAACTAATTCACGCCAAGCCGCACTACTGAGTTCATCCAAGTACCGAAACAAGTCCTTCTAAGCTGTACCAAGTCCAGCCGGTCCTTCTACGCCGGAAACATTCCCTCCAATACTCGCCAAGTCCGTGCAGCGCCCTGCAAGTCCCTCGCTGCCCTGCCAAGTACCCAATATTTATAATCGCGAGCTTCAAGGGAAGCCACAGAAAGCCAATAAACGGCTTAAACATGTAATTTCCAAGTTGTTTCCTAGAGGTCGCTGTACTCATTGCTAATAACTGTTATTGATTAGGTTTGTCTGTCGTATTAGCACACTAGATACGTCATACAGTGACGCATTGCCTACGTCAGCAAATACCCCATCATCTAAGTCGCCTAATTAGACAATGCCTACGTCACCAAAGAGGACAATATCTACGTCATTAAGTGACGTATTGCAAACGTCAGCAAACAATATAGAAGGGACCCAACAGTCTTATATGTATTCTACCAAAGATACAATATCTGTGTCACCGCAAAGTACATTTTATACGTCATCAATCGGCAGTGTATCCACGTCATTAAGTACTGAATTTCTACGTCACCAAAAGCACATAACCTACGTCATATAAAACAGCACAATATATAGGTCATCAAATAGCACAGTATCTACGTCACCAAATACCCTAGCATCTACGCAGATTGGTACCGTGCTATCTACGTAATTGCTATATACGTCATTACATACCGTGCTATCTACGTCATTAAGCTAATCTGATAGCAAACTATCAACGTCATCAAGTCAGATATTACTTACGCGATATCCACGTAGCCAGAAACAACGCTCTACGTCATCCGGCGTGAATAACCGGATGTTGACGTCAGTAAGTACCGCAATATTCACGTCACACTTACATTCAGGATACAATTGTTTACATTTATCAGTTCTGATGCTATCCAGATGCCTTGTCCATTGGTGAAGATTCCCGATGAGCAATTGTAAGAAGTCCGTTATTAGTCCCTGAGGGATCGAGCGGGCACATCAGAGATTAGGGGATCGAAGATAGTAAATGGGGATTGGTGATTGGGGATTGGTGATTGGGGATTGGTGATTGGCGATTGAATGGGGGGGTGATTGAAATCAAAAACTGGGGAGAGCAGATTGTGATCAACGAACGGAGATGAAAGATGGGTATGTAAGGGGTAAGTGGGTGTGGGATAAGGAAGCTGGGAGTGTGGGATAAGAC
>JALWFW010000098.1 GCA_027013865.1 Polyangiaceae bacterium
GGAGAATATTCTGAATGTTGTTGTTGTTGTTGTTGTTATTGTTACTGTGAGACCAGAAACAACTGAGATGAGATGGGAATGAATATTGTTTGCATATTTCTATGCTTTCCCAGTATTTCTTGTAGACTTTTTTATGCTTCGTAAACACACAAGTTGTGTGTCAGAATGATAAAGTTTAATATTTGCTAACACGCACACACTCATGCACCTTTGTACTTATTTTGTGGAGAAAACATAATTCATCAATTTTGTTGTTATGGTAACCCAGTTCTCAATAGCCATTGTGCAGTTCTCCAAGTTTTGACCTTCCCACACTCCAGAGAACATTTAGTTCTGTTAGAGTAAAATTAGCCATTGTAGTTTTTAAATGAGTTGCCCTTTTGTCCATTGAAAAACTTGTGTTTTGTGTGTTCAGCATTTTGTACTTCATGCTGCTATTTTAAGCCTGATGGAAAGTTGATATTTAATTACGTCAAACCTCCACCTCCAGTGAAGACTGCTTCACTGTGGGAATACTGCATGCATATTCATGTTACAGATGTATATGGATAGGCACAGGTTTTTATATATGCATATTCTTACATGACATTCATATATCTCGGTTTAATTATATGACCTAATATGCAGGCATTCAGAGAGGCTTCCTGTTTGCATGCTTGTGCATTGTTCAGTTTTGCCAACAGTAAGGCTTATATGAGTGCTACGTCTCATTAAAGTCAGTCTCTCCACAAGAATGCATAAAACCTCGTCGTCCTGCGGGTATTTTCAGTAGAGTGGTTCTCTTGTATGTAATGCTTTAGTTGAAAGTTAGCATTTAGCGTCTGGCCTCAGTGCACAATTTGTTTATCTCAGTTATTAATTAATTAATAAAGTTTTCATTAACAGAATAATGAAAGCATTAAATTAGATTATATTTTCTAAACAAATCTCAGTTGTTGTTTTCAGCAATTTAACTTCACTAGACTAAACTAAGTGACCTTAAGAATTGACTGTTTGGGATACGCATGTGCAGAAATGCAACTCACACACACACACACACACACACACACACACACACACAAAAAACTTGAATGATCTGTCAGTTTGGTAAAATTTATTGTATTTTTAGATTCGCTGTATGTTGGAGAACATCGAAGAAATGCTCAGAGTAAAGTGATGTCAAAGTTTGAGCAAAAGTCAAAGTACCGTCTGGATATCACAATGAAACCTGTAATACCAACAGCGCCACCACGACCGGGTCCTGATGCCAGATACAAAGTGCAGTGGTTTGAAGAGAATCACTTCTACGCATCAAAGGCATCGAATGATGCCAGCCTCAAGGTACGCCAGGCACCGCCACCTGCTCCTGGCACTCCGTGGCCAATGCCGCAGGTCTATCAACCGTCTGGAATTGTGTTCAAGGTCGATCCAGAGTCGTTTCGTATATTTCCCATCGCCGAGAACTGTGACGTTTTAGAGTACGCATTCAAGCGAATGTTAAAAAACACATTCCTGGATTATGATCCGACCGATGTCGGCAGCTCAAGACGTTCAAACTTCCTCTCAAACT
>JALWFW010000099.1 GCA_027013865.1 Polyangiaceae bacterium
CTAGATAGGAAGAGTGGCCTAGTTACACAAGTGCCACGACAAGCAGAGACAGTTTGTTGATGGCAAGGGCTGCATTACACAGACGTCAAATTTCACCCAAACCCCACGGTGCTCCCAAATCGCCATTGCATATTAATTAACGTTTCAGCAGGTAAGTGCAGTTCGGCAATTAGTGAAACGAACTGGAGAAGTTTCAGACAAGACGTCCTAGATAAAAGACACGGTGTAAATTAAGACTGAAGCTTGTATTTAACGCTGGCGCGCTGCTTTTGTGAACAGCAGTTAGCAGGAGAAAGTGTCCCATTTCGTACGATCGTGTTCTGATAAATGTCTTCTTTCTCTTTGATCATTTGTCAATCAGGTGACATGTAATTAGCGGTTCACACCGGCAGGTGGAGACACCTGTACATGGTGTGTATTGCGGTCACCTTAGTCAGTGTAACATTTTGACCGTAATTGAGGAGTGGCCGTAATACAAGCACGAAAAGCTTAACGTAATATATACAAAAGCAACAGTCGGGACGAAAAGCTATAAGTTTGGCCGAGCAGGATCAGAAGGCACCGCGGCGAGTTGGCACCGGGGGGGGTTCACCTGCTGATGCTATTTCTGATCTGTGTCTCGACCGTTTGATTGACACTAGAATACATACACCCACTTGCACATACGCACCCGTACACACACACACACACGGACGCGCACGCGCCGTTCTCCGCCTCGTGCATGCCTCGACAAATACACTAACCTTAAAAAGACCGCACGCACCAGATCTAAACACCCCGTCTGATAGAGCGCAGACAATGCTATCTGCCCTAAAGCCCCGGGCCGGCTTTGCCCGTCTTTTTGCGCTCGGTGCATAGAAATGTGGCCGGTTTTTTGGGGTGTTCTTTTTCTCCGAATCGCGGCCGAATTCTGTTAAGTGGCTTCAGACACGTTCTCGGGCCGGATGTTGCTATTTATGTACGTCATCGCGGAGGAGGAGGAGGCATCTACCCCGACCACGTGACGCCTACCCAACACCAGCACCCCTCTCACCCAAACTACACCGCGTCATCGCTATTTATAAGGTGTTTTTTTTTAAAACAATTTCTTGTGGTTGTTGCTGTGTGTGTACTGATAGGAACTAGCATCGTTCTCGGCCGCGTTACGCTACCAAGCACATACGCATGTACTCGCGCGCCCGTACGCACGCAAACGTATGTACCGCGGCGAACTGAGCAGGTGTACCGGCCCCAAACATGTCTGGCCACCTCCTGGTGCCGCCTGATGCCGCAGGTGCTGTAACATCAAGTACACACACCAGCTCCTGTAACGTCCCAGTTTCAGAACTTCGTACTTAAAGGCCAGCGCCCAGGCTGCGCTGGGGTTAAAGCCGAACAGTCTGCGCGGTTGTAAGGCGTTCACCTGATGTAAATATGCTGCAATCCGATTAACTTAAAGTCGAAATAATCGAATATGTCACTTAAATCGAAGGGGCTTATTTGGCCGGTTCTTTCCTATTGTCGCTAAATTGGTGGTATTTTTGGATACATCGGAGTTACGGTA
>JALWFW010000100.1 GCA_027013865.1 Polyangiaceae bacterium
ATTCATCTACTTTCTATTCCCAAGCCCTGCCCCTCCCCCCTGCCCGACGGGATCTGGAATCTTACAAGGTTATCGCTGGATGAGTCGAGAAGGCGGGGTAAGTGGGGGAGGAGCGGTCAGCGAGGGGTTAATACGGGGTCAAGGTCATGGCGAATGGGATTCCCGGATGGCCAGTATCTGGCCATTTCGTCGTATTATCGTCCACCGTCAAGAAGTATACATATATATATATATATATATATATATATATATGTAATGGCGACGGGACCACCAATATGGCTGCTTAAGTCCGCCAATGTGGTCACGTGATGAGCGGGTGATTGCGGGCGTGAGGAGCAGCGGAAACCGGAAACACTCCAGACGCCATCATAGGGACGTTTCTCCAGTTCGCGCATGCGCATAACGATGTACACCGCCGACTTTTATCGCTTCCGGCACGCCATGCGCGTGCTTGAATAAATCACGTGGTAACGCGACAGGAAGTTAGAGGCGCGCGTGCGTGCGTGCGTGCGCATGTTATAGCACTTCCGGCATCTCGCCGCTACAGGGTCACGTGCTCGAAAGCGGTTAACGCAGATAAACCACGTGTAACGTGACTGAGAAGTGAGCCGCAGTCATGTGACCCGGCCGCCGATCGTTTTGATGTCGGAGGTAAGATATGGCGGTGCGCGAGTCGACCAACGAACCGATGACGTCATTATGAAGCCAATCAAAGCGGTCGTCATCGCGTGTCGCATGACGCGTGTCATATCCGGATCGGTTCCGCTAGCCACCGCTAGGCGGCGCTCAGTAGGCATGCGTACTACCGACGGTGCACCCAGAATCGGCGGACCACCTCGTGTCCGCTGACCTTTGACCCGGAGATGGCGACACCACTCCGGGGACGTAAAACATGCCCGCTAACCAGTTATGACGTCAGCCATAAGCCGGAGTGGTATCCCAGATGATTCTCGGCACGCTGCTTCCGGTGATTTATGGTGAGCGATATTAGCGGACGCTGGCGGCGGTCGGCAATAACGGAAGCTACTGCGGCAAAAGACAACGACACGTCAGCATTACGGGCGATAACAGGAGAATATCTACGACTATAACTGCGACCCCGGCCTACGCGCCAACCCGTGCGCCCGTACGTGCGTACGGGCCACCCGTACCGACTCCTGCCTACGCGGGGCAATATGCGACCGATGCGCGACCCGTCCGACAGGGGGCGTCGGGCGTAAAGCACCCGCTAAGAGGCGGTCGTGATTTAGCGCCACCTGGCGGTCGGCCGGGTTAAGAGTATCGCCGCCGGAAGGGGTCGCGATGGTCACGTGACGCCGTTTACATCCGATTAGCGATATCCACGTCAAGATTGCCGACCGCCGTAAAACAAATGTAACAAGTTAGAGGGAGCCACTGAACCGCCATGGCGGCAGAATCGTCCTGCCCCCTGGTGGCGATATGACGTAATGCAAAAACTGAAATATTTATTTACGGGAAAAAGGACAAGGGCGAATTACCGGAAATGGACGACGATAGGACAACCTAGAGTGATCGG
>JALWFW010000101.1 GCA_027013865.1 Polyangiaceae bacterium
TATATATAGATTGCACATATTGAATAGTACACTATTATAATGTATTTCTACATAATATTTTCAGCGATACGTATCAGTCGTCTTCATTATAACATAGCATAAGCCCCGTTTTATCGACGCGTCCTTGTTCACCTTTGACATTCTGACGTGAAGCCAGTAATTTGACGCAAGACGTCATATCTAGATTAAGAGACGGGCGTCCGCAGCGCCATTTAACTTCTGTGTTGACGTCATAAAACCGTCAGCGTTCGCATGAAGTGACGC
The DNA here is from genome assembly GCA_027013865.1 of Polyangiaceae bacterium. Taxonomy (GTDB): domain Bacteria; phylum Myxococcota_A; class Polyangia; order HGW-17; family JALWFW01; genus JALWFW01. The sequence goes on from JALWFW010000101.1 coordinate 265, forward strand.
CATCTGGTGACAGAAATTAGGCAGGAATTCCGGTCGCACGAAGACGCTGACGTCAGATTCTTTATCTGCAGTCCGGAACGCACGGGTCGGCTAAAGTATGGCGGTCAAAGGTCGGAGGTCAGCGGGTACGGGTAAAAGGAAGGAACCTTCTCATGCCACGCATAAAGAGTTCGTACTTACTATAAACTGTATGATGTGATCCAGAAAAAAAGAAATCGTCTTGGACTCTGGCTCCGGAGATATAAAATTTTGCCATCTCTCGCTGCTTCTGCTGAACTCCTTCCGGATATTGCATTTCTGTGACAATCAGCAAGCAAAAGAACTGTCGTGCATAAAAAGGCAACCAATCAGGAGACGAAACTGCTCGGTTCCGGATCGATCGGTAAGAAAGGCTGGGAAAGTTCGTGCCCGGAGCAACCGCGAATAGAACGCGTAAATGTGATTATGGCGTGATTCCGGATTGGTCATCCTGACGACGACGTAAACAAAACGAGAGCTGAATGGATGAAGGGTCAGTTATTGGCTGATTGATAACGGGGGTCATCAGTTAGGGGAGCTTATCCTTACGAAATGTCAGCACTAAGTCATCTTCAATTGTTGGCCGTCATCCCATCTGAAGGTCATCGCCGGGTAATCGCTATTGTTGGCCAAGCGCCATCCCCAAGTGTTCTGGATCCAGTTGTCCTTAGGTCACCATTGTCATTGACCTTTCTCGGGATACTAACACACGGAACGCTGACCGAATGAAGTCGCCGTTCTCACGCCCTGTCGCCTCGGATGGCCGACACGCCCGACGACGGGGGACGCCTCTGTCCGGATAGCGAAGGTCGATCCGGAATGCGTTTTTATTATCATCGATAACTGCATTCCGGCGTTATGTACTGGCGATACCCAAAGCAGCTGACACCTCGTTAAGCCGACCCCACGCCTGATGGCCGCAGTCTGGTGCCTACACGTCTTCATGATGTAAACAGTTCGTCCTCCCCCCCCCCCCCCACCTCCTCGGGCCCGCCGACGCCGCCATCCAGCCGACACTCATCTGGATCATTCCGGACACGCTCCTGGCCGCGAGTCCTGTCCCACGGCGGCGTTCGACATTCCCCATTCGCCTGTCAAATCAATTACATATAAACAGCGTAATGCTCGTCGATGTATGAGGGCAAAATTTGATTACACAGGCCGGCGCTAGGCGGCGCTGTGGTTACACGTGATTACGGAGAGTAGTAGTCACTGGCGGAGTCATTCGAGGTAAAAAGGACACGGTTACTGAAAC
>JALWFW010000102.1 GCA_027013865.1 Polyangiaceae bacterium
CCATCCTGGTGATTCAGGTGATTGTCATTCCCCTGGGTTTGTTTTTCTTCTTCAAAGGACTTTTGGAGGCTCTCGTGGCCCCGGCCCAGCTCGTTGCGGTGGTGCAGCCTGCGCCCGCACGGCAGTGACGGTGCCGCAGCCCGATATCCGGACGAGCTGCCGGGGCTCTAGATGTTCTCGAGTGCCATGTTCTCTAGAACAACTGAGTTTTGGGATTACAGACCATCCAGGTTTGCTAGAACCCCACACCCGTATGCCTAAGGCGTCTAGGCCTGTCCAAAAAGTGTCCAACTTGGCCGAGATGGGCTGGCTTTCAGACAGACCATCTGTGGCATGGTGCTAAAAAGTTGTTTTATTTCAAGATGTGATATGAGTAATTTCAACAAGTTACATAGTAAAAGCGTCATTTGAAACTTGGCAGGCGTTTCAGGGCAGTCAAGTTTTGGGATTTCGGGCCATCCAAGTTTGCCAGAACCTTGTGCCCGTATGCCTAAGGCGGCCAAGCCTGTCCAAAAAGTGTCCAACTTAGCCGAGTTGGGCTGGTAGTTAGACAGACTATTTGTGGCATTGTGCTTAAAAGTCCTTTAATTTCAGCATGTTACATACGACAATTTTCGACCTTTGCCCCTGGCACGTATATTGCATAACCCCTCCCATGACTGAACCCTAGGAGACACGAGGATCCCCCGGCTGGGTGCCGAGCGCTAGCACCGTGCCGGGCAGGTGGTGGAGGAACCTTGCCCCAAAAATCCCACCGTAAGGCACGGCGGGACAGGCAGGGGCTTATCCAGCGGTTCGGATTTTCGGCCGGTGTGACGGCGGGGGTGGGCCCTTCTTTGAATAGGACGGTTTCAGGTCTTGCGGTAAAGTGATGTAATATCAAGGAGTTACCGCGTAACGCCAAACGCTGTGGCGGGGTGTGGGGGCCGTACTGCAAAGGCCGCAGCACCCGAGGGATAACATTCTTGGGGCAATGAATCAGTGTCTCCGGCGCGGCTGGAGGTATATCTGGCCAGGAAGGCTTAACACGGGCCATTGCATGGCAGCCCGACGGCCTTGGTGATACGGGAGGTATTTTCGAAACTCCGGCAAAAACCGTTGATGGTGTTCTAAAGTATCGCCGTGTAGTACAGGGCGCCTAAAACTTCAGATACTTGTGTCATCAGGCTGTACTTGCAGGGCAGCCAGACGGCCCTGGGAGAGCCTGCACCTGTTCTTAAAGCAAAAGCATGCCTGGTCAGGAAGGCTTACCACGGCCTTTTGCAGGGCAGGGCGACGGCTTTGGGAGAGCCTGCACCTGCTCTGAAGCAAGGTCAGGAAGGCTTACCGCGCATCCTTGCAGGGCAGCCCGACAGCCCTGCCATGATCCCTTGCAAATCAGCCTAAAATTGGGTAAACGCCGGGGCGATGGAAGAGCGCATCCACTTCCTGCAGGAAACCGGGTCTACCAGTGACGATGCCAGGGAGATGGCACGGCAAGGCACGTCCCTGCCGTTTACTGTGGTGGCACGCTCCCAGACCCGCGGGCGCGGCCGGAGCGGCAACACGTGGCTGTCTCCCAAAGGGGGGCTTTACATGTCCCATGCCGTTCCCATGGACCCGACCCTCAGGCACCTTTACGGTCCGGCCTGCGCCGTGACCGTGCGCCGGGTACTCTCGGAACACTACGGACTGGGCGTCCTCTTCAAGTGGCCCAACGACTTTCTGGTTGAAGGACGCAAGCTGGGGGGCCAGCTCCTAGAGGCATTCCAGGTGTCCGCAGGGCCTTCAGGTGTGCCGTATCAGACGTATGCCGGTGAAAAGTCCGGCGGGTGGGTGCTGATAATCGGTATCGGCATAAACTGCAGCGTGGTTCCCGGTCCTCTTCCTGCTGGCTCCTTCGAGCCCACCAGCATGGCCCGGGAGCTGGGACACGATGTGAACCCCGAGGAACTCGCGTGTCTGATTGCTGAAAACCTTAATAATTTCAGTTGGTTATACGCTAAAACCACTGAAGTGGTGCGCGATTATTGCAGGCATCTCGATACCCTCGGACGCCAGGTGCGGGTGACCCTTCCCGACGGACGCACGATTCGCGGCACAGCCGTGGACCTCGAAGAAGATTTCTCCCTTGTGGTGGACACGCCAGCTGAACGTGTTAGGGTCACTGCGGGTGATCTGGTGCACGTACGCGATGCGTGACACCACGGCCGCTTCAGAGGCATCCGTCCCTGCTGCGGCGCCATACATATCATGGAGGATGACTCATGACTGAAAACCTGGAACACGGACTCGTACTCATGCTCATGGGCATGGGGGTGGTTTTCGTGGTGCTTGCTGCCATCTATCTGGGCATCGTGATTCTTGGCGTCATGGATCGCCTGTGGCCTGCTCCTGAAAAGGAGAGCAGCTCCAGCACTCCTGCAGCTGCCAGAAGACCTGCCACAGCGCCATCTGACGGAGTCACAGCCGGCCCAACCGAAGAAGAGAAGGCGGCCATCAAGGCAGCACTGGCGCATCACATGGGGGTCGGACCCGACGAGTTCGATGTAAGATTCAGATGACGAGCTCAAGAAAAACTCAATAATATAAAGGAGTTAGCCATGGTCAAGATAATGGAGACCATCCTGAGGGACGCACACCAGTCACTCATAGCAACGCGTATGCGCACACAGGACATGATTCCTGTCCTGGAACACCTGGACCGGGTAGGCTATCACGCTCTCGAGATGTGGGGCGGCGCCACCTTCGACGTCACTATGCGGTTTCTCAACGAGAATCCGTGGGAACGTCTGCGCACCATACGCAAACACATCAAGAACACCAAACTTCAGATGCTTCTGAGGGGGCAGAACCTGGTGGGTTACCGCCACTATGCCGACGACGTAGTAGACAGGTTCGTCGAGCTGGCTGCCAAGAACGGCATCGATGTGTTCCGCATATTCGATGCCCTCAACGACGTGCGCAACATGGAGCGCGCTATCGTGGCAGCCAAGAAGACCGGCAAGCATGTCCAGGGCACGATTTCCTACACCGTCTCGCCTGTGCACACCATCGACAAGTTCATGGCCTTTGCCAAGGAGCTCAAGGACCTGGAGGTGGATTCCATTGCCATAAAGGACATGGCCGGGCTCCTGACCCCCAAGGCCGCCACCGAGCTCGTCTCCAGGCTAAAGAAAGAGCTGGGTTTCGTGGTGGAGGTGCATACCCACTCCACTAGCGGGCTGGCGTATCTCACATACATGGCGGCCATCGAGGCCGGGGCCGACATCGTTGACACTGCCCTGTCTCCCTTTGGCTGGGGCACTGCGCAGCCCCCTACCGAGCCGCTTGTCTACGCCCTTCACGGCACCGAGTACGACACCGGCATCGATCCCGAGAACCTCAAACCCGTAACCGCCCACTTCAGGGAGGTGCGCAAAAAGTACGAGGCCCTCATAAAACCCCAGAGCGAGAGGGTGGACATAGACGTCTTGGTATACCAGATACCCGGCGGAATGCTCTCGAACCTGCTCAGCCAGCTCGAAAAGCAGAAGAAACTGGACAAGTACGGGGACGTCCTCAAGGAAGTGCCCAGGGTACGTGAGGATCTCGGCTTCCCGCCGCTGGTGACCCCAACCAGTCAGATAGTTGGTACCCAGGCCGTGATGAACGTCATCGCCGGCGAGAGGTACAAGATGGTCACCAAGGAGACCCGTGAGTACGTGCGCGGCATGTACGGCAGGACCCCGGCCCCGGTGAAACCCGAGATCATGGAGATGATCCTCAAGGGAGAAAAACCCATCTCAGGCCGTCCCGCAGACCAGCTGTCCCCCGAGCTTCCTGAGGTACGCAAGAAGTTTGCAGACCTCATAAAGGAGCCTGAGGACGAGATGATCCTGGCGCTGTATCCTGATGTGGGTGCCCGTTTCCTGCGCGGCGAGATAAAGGCCGAGGAGATTCCGTCTGCCCGACCGGCACAGGCAGCGGCTGGCGCGTCCAAGGCCCCGGCTCCGGCGGCAGGCCAGGCAACTGCCCACGGAGTCTACGACGTGGTTATTGGTGGCCGGAAGTACACCGTGGAGGTCATGCCTGCGGGTCAGGCCCCACAGTCGGCAGCGGCGGCTCCGGCGGCTCAGCCGGCTGCTTCTGCGGGAGGCAGGGAGGTTCCAAGTCCGCTCCAGGGCACCATTTTGAAGATTCTGGTGTCCGCTGGTGACCGGGTCGAGGCAGGCCAGAAGATTGCCGTCATCGAGGCCATGAAGATGGAGAACGACATCACGGCTCCCGAGGCCGGCACTGTCGCAGCCGTTCTGGTGAAGGAAGGCGACATGGTGGAAGCCGATCAGCCCATCATGGTTCTGAACTGAGGAGGCGCGAGAATGGGTGGTTTTGAACAGTTCTGGTCCTCTCTTGGGTTCATGCACCTGGGGGGCGGTGAGTATCTCATGATTGCCATTGGGATGCTCCTCATCTATCTGGGCATCGTTAAGCAGTTCGAGCCTCTGCTGCTGGTTCCCATTGGCATGGGTGTCGTGCTGGCCAATGCCGGGGCAGGGATCATGCACCATCCCGATCCCAGCCAGCCCTTCATTCCCGGGGACATCTCGGAGTACGGCGTCATCTATACTGTGTATCTGTTCGGCATAAAGACAGAGCTTTTCCCGCTTCTCATATTTATGGGAGTGGGGGCACTGACGGACTTCGGGCCCCTCATCGCCAATCCCAAGACCATCTTTTTGGGGGCAGCGGCTCAGTTCGGCATATTCGGCACCCTTCTGG
>JALWFW010000103.1 GCA_027013865.1 Polyangiaceae bacterium
GGAAGGCTGGACTCCCCGCATCAGGCTAACTGCGGCACAAAAGGCACTCATACACGATGTCAGAAAGAAACTCGGCCTGTCCTGTGTAGACTGAATGCTCTGCACAGACTGAGCCCACGCCTCGACATCACCTCCCTAACTCGTTGATTTAATTGAACAAATATTGAGAATCACCTAAGTCCGAATATTCTGTCTAGGATGATGGATGCTGCAGATCTCACGCTCAGGTGATTGTAGTCCACCGGACCTCGGACAGGCTTCAAGAGAGCATCACACCTGTCTAGTACACTCTCGTGGAGCCCCCAGCCCGTTCCCAAAAGCAGTACCACGGGAGTCGAAAGCTCCAGAACCTGCGGATAGTCGATGAGCCTGGCATGACCATGTTCCCTGGCTGAAGTAGCCACCACTACGGGCATACGCCCCTCGATACTGGACACGTCCTGCAGGGCCTCATCGAGTGAACCTGCCACACGAGTCGTGTCAAAAGCCTCCTTGCGCCTGGGATTGTGGGAGGCCCCGTATCCTTCCTGCCAGTGTCCTATCACACGGTGCACTAGTTCCTGCTGGAGATGAATTGGAGTAACCAGATAATAACCTCCAAGCCCGTAAGTGCGAGAAGCCCGGGAGATATCATGAATGTCCAGGTTGGTCACCGCTGTGGTGATGACCTTCCCCTCACGGTTGAGCACTGGATGGTGAAGCAGGAATATGTAGGTATGAGAGGCGAATTCCCTCAGTTCTTCATGATTCATGTCAGTCTCCTTCGGTATCTGACGGGGCAACACCCAAACCAGCCCCTCTGCCGAACGATTTCTCCAGAGTCTCGAGTTCTTCTATAAGTTGAGGCCGCCCCTCCAGCAGATCGGGCCGTACATCCATGGTGCGCCTGAGCATCATGTATCTACGCCACGCAGCCACGTTGCCGTGATGACCCGACAGCAGTATGTCAGGAACCCGCATACCCCTGAACTGTGCCGGACGGGTATACTGAGGATACTCAAGAAGACCAATGGTGTGGGATTCCTCCTGTACGGAATCTGGATTACCCACCACCCCAGGCAGGAGTCTGGTGACTGCCTCTATGAGGACCATCGCCGCGACCTCACCACCATTTAGCACGTAATCGCCGATGGATATCTCCTCATCCACCCAGCCGTCTATGACCCGCTGATCTATACCCTCGTAGCGCCCGCACAGGATGATCAGGGTTTCCTCCGCACTCAGGCGCTCAGCCATTTTCTGTGTGAGAGGACGGCCTGATGGAGACATGTATATCACGCGCCCGCGCCCCACCCTGGAGACGGCATGCTCCACGGCTGCTACGAGAGGTTCGGGCTTCATCACCATACCTGCCCCGCCCCCGTAGGGCATATCATCCACTGTCCGGTGTCTGTCCGTGGTGAAATCACGCGGATTTATCACCTCGGGCCTGACAATGCCGCGCCCGACGGCCTTACCTAAAAGGCCTGTGTCGAAAAACGGGGTGAACAGTTCAGGGAATATGGTACATACCGCGATGTTCATGAGTCAAACCGGAATCAGTTTGGAAGACCTGTGCCACGGGAGATACGAGAATAACATCAAGCCATTCCAGAAACCTGAAAAAGGTAATTATTTCAACAGGTTACTCCAGATCATCGAAATCGGTGAATTTCTCTATCACCACCGTGGATTCTTCGTAACTGATATTGATGATTTTTTCCTCCGGAAGCGGAATGAGTTTTTCACCGTCTCCGGTGTCCACGAGTAGAAGGGGATATGGCATGGGTCCGGGAACGATCCCCTTTATCGTTCCTACTTCCTTAGGAGCATCATCCAAAACCGCAACCAGACGGGACCCGATTATGTCTTCCAGATAGAATTCTCCGTCTTCTAACGGCGGAAGATCCTCTCGGTATATTCCAACCAGGTACCCTCTGTAAAGTTCACTTTCTTCTCGTGTATGAATGTCTTCTGGAAATATGATCCAACCACTGCGGGAACGGCGCGCCCACCTCTTTACGGTAAGTTCTATAATCCGCCCGCGCCTGGGGTGTTTGAGTACCACACGTGGTACTTCCGGTGGTGGGCCGCTGCGCCACTGGCGTATGGCGAGGGCGCCATGCACGCCGTGTGGTTTGGTCACCTCACCAATGAACAGGTAGGGGGAATTATCCTTCCTGCTTCTCGGCACCCTGCTGAGCCCTGGCCCCGGTGAGACCCTTCTGACGCTTGTACATGCGGACGACCTTGCGTGCAGCATCGGTCAACTGCACACCCTGGCTCTCCCAATGCTCTACGCGATCTATCTTTACATCCACCTGGGGCGGATCAGTCATGGGATTGTACCAGCCAAGGAGCTCTTTGGCACGTCCGTCACGCTTTGAACGGGAATCCATCATCACCAGACGATAGAAGGGCCTCTTCTTGGCACCACCACGAGTCAACCTTATCTTTGCAACCATCTATCACTCCTCCTCAGATCCACACGAGATCCACAACACTGCATTGTGCCGTCTGCACAACCAGGCGGCGCGTTTTATAGCAAATCAGCAGTGAAGATCAAGGGGGAAAGAATATTCAAATGGGGCAGCTGGTCCAGATTTTCAAGTTTATTGACTCATCTATATAAATGCGCTATTTGTGAAAGTTGGTGCGCATATATGCCGGGAGGTGATCATGCACAGATTCATTATGCTTACCGCACTTATAGGTATCCTGGGATTCGCTGGCTCTGCCGCAGCCCAGGACCACTGCTCCGTTCCCAAGGCGATGATAGTACTCGACAAGTCTTCTTCCATGGTCAGGGGATCCATAACGGATCCCAATACTGGACAGACTTATACCAAGTGGGAATGGGCAGTGTGGGCCATAAACAACATGCTCAATAACTATAATGGCCGTATCGATTTTGGCCTCATGGTCTATCCTGGAGAGGACGCACAGTGTACTCCGGGTCAGGTTCAGGTAGACATTGGCGGCAGTACCCAGGATATCCTGGATGCTCTCAATTCTCCCCCACCGTGGAGCGGCAACTACACTCCCATATATCAGAGTCTCGAAGAACTCATCAACTATCAGGATCTTCAGGATCCTTCCTCTGAAAATTACATCATCTTCCTCACCGACGGTTGGCAGTGGTGTGATCCCTATGATGCGACCACCAGATTCATGGCCGTGGATGTGGTGCAGCAGTTCGCCAGCCTAGGCATCAAGACCTATGTAATAGGTTTTGCCTCCTCTGTGGACGCACTGAACCTCAACAGGATGGCAGAGGCCGGTCAGACGGCCCCAGCAGGGTGCCACGTGGATTCTTCAGATCAGACGGATCCGGATAACTGCTACTTACAGGCCGATGACGGTCAGCAGCTCGATCAGACTCTCGACCTCATAGCCGTGGAGATCACTGCGGAGCAGTGTGACGGTATCGACAACGATTGCGACGGCTCCATAGACGAAGATCTCTACCGTTCCTGTTCTTCTGCCTGCGGTAACGGCGTCGAGTACTGCGTCAACGGTCAGTGGGTGGGCTGCACTGCTCCAGAGCCCAAACCCGAGGAGTGCAATGACCTGGACGACGACTGCGACGGCACCATCGATGAAGGATGCACCTGTATTGACGGCGACACCCATAAGTGCGGTTCCGATGTCGGTGCCTGCCATCATGGATACCAGGTATGCGAAAATGGTCAGTGGTCCCAGTGCCGTGATGAAGTGGGCCCCACCGAAGAAACATGCAACGGTGTGGACGACGACTGTGACGGACAGGTGGACGAAGAACTCACCAGGTCATGTTCTTCTGCGTGCGGCAGTGGTGTAGAATACTGCGTCAACGGCATCTGGAGTGGCTGCAGCGCCCCCGAACCGCTCCAGGAAACGTGTAACGGCAAAGATGACGACTGTGACGGTGTACCAGACAATGGTGAGCACCTGTGCCCCAGCGGTTTCGTTTGCAAGGAAGGCGTCTGCTCCCTTGAGGACGATCTCGGCGGGGACTCCACGGACAACGGTGGAGACGGTTCCACAACGGCCGATGCCCCCGATTCATGCTCCTGTCGTACACCTGCCTCAAATAAACCCATGCCTCTGGCACTGTATCTCCTGGCAGGTGCACTGCTTGCCCTCCTGCGCAGACGCGCCTGATCTCTTTCACTAGCCTCTTTCCCTCCTCTTTACACTGACTCTCCAAGATATCCTTGTGCTCCATAGCCTACCAATATGTACTTCCAGGTGCGAAAGTTACGAGAGACCCCAACAATACTGTTTGTGTTAAAATAAAGTTACGCTAACCTATCTGGTGCAGGAGGTTTCTTGGATACCATGGATCTCAGAAGACGGGATTTATTAATATCTTCGGCAACAGGACTCATCGTTCTAGGCTGTGATGATGGTTCAGGCACCACTACCATCACCAACAACGGCACCAACAACGGTACGGACACCAATAACGGTACGGACACCAATAACGGTACGGACACCAACAACGGTACGGACACCAACAACGGTACGGACACCAACAACGGTACGGATACCAACAACGACAACAATACCAACAACGGAACACCTACGAGAAGGCCTCCCACAACAGCAGAGGAAACCATCAGGGGAGTACTTCTGGAGACCGAACAGTGGGAGGATCTCAGGCCCCAGTTTGGCAAAACGACTACCAAACCCGGAGAACCTCACATAGAACGGGACGACATCAACGCCTCATCGGCTTCAGATGGCAGTACGCAGTCCCTCAATTCCCTGGCCTACTTCGTTCAGGTCACAGACATACATATCGTAGACGAGGAAAGCCCTGCCAGGTTTATCCACAGCACTTTTGCCTCATCGTCTGCATGGAGGCCCCATGAGGCGTGGAGCACCCAGATCCTCAACGCAGCGGTGCGTACCCTCAATAAATTCGCAGCTATCCGTCCCATGGACTTCGTGATGTTCAGCGGGGATCTGATAGACAACAAACATTTCATAGAACTCAAGTGGTTCATAGACGTGGTAGAGGGCAACACCGTGGATCCCAACACAGGGGATCCTGATGACGACCCGACTGGTGTTCCTCCAGAACTGAATCCTCACCTACCCTTCCAGGCTGAAGGGTTCGTTCCAGAGATAAGGTGGTATGCCTCCATCGGAAATCACGATCTCCTCGCAGGAGGCAATCTGGGATCCCTGTCATCTCTGCTGGATCCAACAGGAGATACTCCTACCAACCTTCCCACACAGCAGCTGGACTCGTCTGCAGTTCCTCCTACATGTCTAGATACTCCGCCATGCTGGGACCGTGAGGATGACGGACACGAATACTGCTACTCCCAGGAACCGGATCGCTGCTATGTGCCACCTGACGATTCATGGTATGACGGAGATTACGTCGTTCCAGACGACAGGCGCCACTACATAACCAGGGTCGAGTGGATGCAGATGATAATGGACTCCACGAATAACGGCCCGCAGGGACACGGTTTTTCTCAGGAGAATATCGACGAGAACCGTAGTTACTGGGCCGATGCCGAACCTATTGCTGGTCGCCCCATTGCCCTGATTACTCTGGATACCAGTTATGACGAGAATTCCCTCACAGCCAATGCATCAGGACGCTTGGACGAGGATCAGTTGAACTGGCTGGAAGCGAGACTACAGGAATTCACGGCCCAGAACAAACTCATCATCGTGGTCAGCCATCATCCCTCGGATTCCATATCCGGAGGAGTGGGCAAACAGCCCCTGCGTCAACTGCTTCATGAATATCCCAACGTGGTGCTGCATATCGTGGGTCACGGCCACAAAAATAAAGTCTATCCCAGACCGGCTCCCCAGGGCCTAAATGTATGGAACGGATACTGGGAACTTCAAACGAGCGGTCTTTTGGACTGGCCCCAGCAGATGCGCTTTCTAGAGATAGTGGATTTCGGAGATGGTACTGGTGCCATATACTCCACGATGGTGAACATGGAGATCCCGGAAGGCGACATTGCGGAGGCCGGACGCTTCTATTCCCTGGTTCACGTTCAAGAAGGCGTGGACAGCAGTGACGGCATGGGTACCAATGGCGATGAAGCCACCTGTGGTGAAAACAATGAGGGGTGCCTGGACCGCAATATTATAATGAGAGTGGCCTGGCCGCCGGATATGCTGGACATACTGGAGTCATTAACTCCACGTCCGGTGGAAACACTGAACTTCATTGCAGGGAGAAGGACAGGTGACTGATCTTTTACGCATAATGCTGGTGGATGACGAGGCCGATATCATACGGCAGCAGACAAGGCTCTTCGAAAAATATGAAGATATAGAAGTAGTGGCCACTGCAACGAGTGGAGACGAGGCCATCAGACTGGCCAAGGAGATCAGGCCCGACGTCATACTCCTTGATCTCGGTATGCCTGTTACGGATGGCATAGCCGTTACCCAGGCCGTCAAATCCTCCGCACCCGAAGTGGAAATCCTCATTTTCACGGTCTTTGACGAGGAAGACAAGGTTCTCGAGGCTGTACAGGCTGGAGCTGCAGGATATCTTCTCAAGGACACTCCTTTTTTACGTGTCGTAGAAGCTTTGCGGGAGATACATGAAGGAGGCTCTATAATACAGCCTCACCTAGCACGTAAGTTATTGAAATTCTTTAGAAATCCACAAGAGACAAAAAGTGGACTACCTGAAGAGGAGATTCCTAAACTCACCCAGCGTGAGCAAGAGATTCTCAATCTCATATCAAAAGGCCTCTCCAACAAAGAGGTTGCTGGAGTACTTGGACTGAGTCCATCCACCGTACGGACTCACCTCGAACACATCTACGCAAAACTAGATGTCACGAATCGTACAGAGGCAGTAACTGAAGGAATACGCCATAAACTCATAGACGTCGACTGACCTGACACACTGGTCGGAAATAACCCTGATGATGTGTATCGTCAGGATACACTGGAGGATAAGACAATGAGACGTACCTACACAGCAGCACTACTCATGGTATTCACCGGATGGACTCTGGCTCTTGCAGCCTGCTCTTCTGATGACAGCCACTCGTGCAGTGACACGTGTGACAAAGCCGACACTTACAGGTGTTCGGGGTCCATGATCCAAAAATGCGTAATGAATGACGGGTGCCTGACATGGACAGATGACCATGACTGCTCTTCTGACGGTCGTCAGTGTGTAGAAAAACCCGAAAACATGACGGCCTCCTGCGTATCAGCACAGCCTGCCAACAATTCCAACAACGGTTCCAACAACGGTTCCAACAACGGTTCCAACAACGGTTCCAACAACAATTCAACTGATCCCTGCAGTGGAGTAGACTGTTCGGGCCATGGCACCTGTTCCGTACAGGGTAATCAGGCGGTATGCTCGTGCGAGTCTGGATACACATCTGCAGGACCGGAGGGTCTGGAATGCGTACCAGCTGGTGGAGCATCATCCTGTGATGGCATAACGTGTTCGGGTCATGGCACCTGTCAGGAATGGCCAAATGAAGGCGAGGCCGTGTGTATCTGTGATTCTGGATACACTCCTTCCGGCCCCCATGGCCTTGACTGTGTTCCCACATCCGTGGTGTGTATATCCGGCCCGCTCAACCCTCCATATGATGCCGACGACGACGGTCAGACAGAGACGGAGTTCACCCCGCAGTCGGAAGAATGCGAAATGTACGAGCTCCTGAACCGGACCAGGGCGTCTCACGATCCTGAAGGCGCCCCAGAATGCCACAGACCACTCATGTGGAATGTCCAGTGGGCAGCCCATGGCCGTAATCACTCCGTCAAGATGAAGGACCAGGGCGGACTCTTTCACGATGACTATCCATACGGACAGAATTGTGCCTATGGCTGTGGTCCTGACTGCGAAATGGACATGTACATGAACGGTTCGGACGAGCCCCACTGCCCAGACCTGTCTCATCACTGTAACATCATGAGATGCTCCTTTAGTGAAGTGGGCATCGGTTATGCCCCGCCCCCCTCTGACAGATACTGGAACACTCAAAACTTCCTGTGATACCGAATCTTCCTTTATTCAATCGCATACACATAACATTGTCTTAAAGGGGCTCTTATTGTAAAAGATTACCTCTGATAGGAGGCTTCATGGCTGGCGAGGAACTGATAGGCACTGTTCTGGGTGGACGTTACAAAATCATCAGTTATCTTGGGGAAGGAGCCATGGGCATGGTTCTCAAGGCCGAAGACGAGTTAACCGGAACACCTGTGGCAATAAAATTGCTCAAGGAAGGTCTTGCCCAAAATGAGACTATGGCTGCACGATTCCGCAGGGAAGCTCGTTCTGCTGCCCGTATTCATCATCCCAATGCCATGGCGATTTACGAGGTGGGGGAATTTATGGGCCACTCCATGTACATGGCCATGGAATTCATCGATGGTCCCACACTCACGGACATCCTGGACAAAAGAGAATTCCTGCCACCTGAAGAAGCCCTGCGCATCATGATTCAGGTGTCACGCGGTGTTGCAGCGGCTCACCGACTTGGCGTCATACACAGGGATCTGAAACCGGACAACATCGTGGTGGTGGATTCCCAACCATTTCCCATTGTCAAGGTGCTGGACTTCGGTCTGGCCAAATCCATACAGTCTGATAGCCCTGAAGAGAACATAACCATCAACAATGAGGTACTGGGTACGCCTGTTTATATGTCCCCTGAGCAGTGTGCCGGGCGGAAGCTCACCACTGCATCCGATGTCTATGCCCTTGGAATCGTGTTCTATGAAACCCTGACCGGACTGGTTCCCTTTGATGACAAAAATCCCGTTCAGGTCATGATTGCCCATCAGGTCAAGGAGCCCACTCCGCCGAGCAAAATGCTGCCTGAAGCCAATATTCCTCCACAAATGGAGGAAATCTTGCTGAAATGCCTCCAGAAGAATCCAGAGGCCAGATACCCCTCTGCCTCCGAACTCTCAGATGCTCTCCTAAGCCTACACGGCGAACTGTATCCCTCGACACATGAGGTACTCCTAGATTTTCTGGAGTCCCTGTGGGAAGACGACAAAACTCACAAACTTTTGCACCGCTATACACGCATAAGTACAGCCCTGGGACGTGCTTCCCTGTTCATTACTGCACCAGCATACATGAAACTCATCAAGGATCTGCGCTCCATCGAAGCAGCCCTTGCTAACCTCAAAGGGCAATTCGATACCACAGCAGCCAAATTCGCTAGCCAACCTGGTGATATGACGGCCATTGTGCCGGATCTCAAATACGCCAACGCTACGTTGCACGACGACAGAAGAGTGCTGGTGCGTATACTGAGTTCCCGTGAAGATCTGGAGCCCCTACTGCTTCAGGCCGTATTTCCGCACATTCCCTACGATAGCACCCTGACAGGCAGACAGTATCTAGAAGATCTCAACAACCAAATTGACGTACTCCAAACACGCCTTCACGAAGTCATGTCAAAAATACCTTCCAACCTCAAGCCACACCTGTCAGAGCTAGACAACATACTGATACAGCGATTCCAGTTGATCGAGGACCTGGAACACATAATCAAGAGGGCAGTGGAAATGCTCGGTATATTTACTGGAAGTCCAGGTTTTGACGTTCTGAAAGAACGCATCGTGGATAGTGTTAAGATGTTTGCCCTCTCCTGATACCGGTCCTAAGAGGCCTTCATTCTTCATGTCCGACATCTTCTCATTCCTGAATGCATTTCAGTCTTCCGCCCCTACAAATAACCCCATACACAGAAATTCCATACTGTTCGTCTAAGTGAATCTCATACCCCTGCAGACGGAAGACATATGACAAAGTCTCAGGGTATGCCCGCTGGATGCTGGCTCAGCCTCCGCGAATATCCAGTCTCCTATGCCCTTCTCCTGGAAGGATATCCGGTGGTTGCCGCTCCTTGCGCTCATGGCCAGCAGGTGGCTGACCCCGCACGGGAACAGGTTGTCTTGGAGTCTCCATCTGAATCCTGTCCAGGAGCTTCGCGGCCTCCTCCCGCACATGAGCATCTCCATGAAAATGAGCTGCCCACTGTAAAAAAGCCTCGGCTTTGGGTCCTGAGATCTGAGCCAGTACGGCGAGTACCGGAACCAGCTCGTCACTGTCTTTGCTCCTGGCCCAGGCTATGATATCATCCACTGCTCCCCTGGCCCTCAGCCTGGCAAAAACTCCCAGCAGGCGCTTTTTCAACTTTTCGTCTCCAGTGGCCCTGAACATGTGGACAAGAGCGGGGGCCGCACCAGTCATACGCCTGTCCACGATCTTCTTGAGAGCGAGATCCAGCTCCTGACCATCCATGGTTGGCAGTCTCCGTACCAGTTCAGCCTCGTTCATGCCGAGCACCTTAGAAGAACCAGCAAGACTACGTAAACACTCAGCCACTGACCTGTACACCATTTTTTCGATTTTGTGCTCCAAAGGTCCAGGGGCTCGGGACGAGAATATAACGCTCTTATCAACCAGACAGGAGCTGCTCTGTCGTCTCCAGGCAAGAGTACCGCGAATCACGAGTTCCTGAGTCCTATCAAGAAGGACTCCATCTCGCCTTATGGGCACCATGGCCTTGGGTGCCCTCAAATCCAGATCTAGTACAACCGTTCCCTTGAGGTTCTCATCAGTGGAGGTGGCATCCAAAACCTGCCTCACCCAAGACCTGAGCTTCAGGACATCCGAGCCATCAGCCTGCACATTCACCGTAATATTCTGAAGTGAATGATTCCCTGCTCCAGTCCGGCAACCGATCAGATATCCCAGTATCAGGACTACTGACATTGCAGCGGCCACGACTTGTAACACCCTAAAATTATTGAAATATTTACTATCAACTCTCATGAGGCCATGTGCTGTCGAAGGAAAGGACTCCTATTTCACCCATGGCAAAGGCAATGGCTGCGGCGGCCATGACATTGGAAATTTGCCCGCTTCTTGCCATCTGCCAGGCTTCCTCCATGGATACCTCAAAGGTCTGTATGTTCTCATCGGGATCGAAATCCACCTCTGAACCAGGCCATGCCCCCAGAGCCACGAAAAGATGACATGTATTGTCCTGAAGTGCCGGATTGGGCCTGACTGCCGTCAGATATTTCACTTCCCTGACTAGATAACCTGTCTCCTCCCTGAGTTCACGCAGTGCAGCCTCCGACGGTTCTTCACCGGGTTCCAGCACTCCTCCCGGAATCTCTATGGTCCAGTCCTGAATTCCCTGTCTGAACTGGCGTATGAGAACTACTTTCCCTTCATCCGTGACTGGGACTACATTTACCCAGTCCCTGCTATTCATGCGGAAGAAAGATGCTTCCCTGCCATCGGTCAGACGTCTGGATCTGATTCGTTCTATAGTGAACAGTCCGGTATCACAGACAGACTCGGTATCAAGGATTTCCCACTCTTTACGCACCACACACCCCTTACTCGAGTATAGCCCTGGCCATGAGGACACCAGTATCCCAACCAGCGCTCTGAGACAAATAGAGCGCCCTGCCTGCTGCCCTGCGAACCTCCTCAGCATGAATTTCCTCATCATGCTGAAGCAGGATCTGGGCCACCTTGAGGTACGAGTTTATCTCCCCCATGATATGCCCTGTCTCCTGATATATCTTTGCCAACACATAAAGATAGGACAGGCCACGCTCCCACTCGCCGTCGGCTATGGCCTCGGCATACAAAGCCTCCATGACCTGCGAAACCTGACTCCAGTCCTCCCCTGCCAAAAAAACGGCCATTCTACGCCATGACCGGGTCTCCTCGCGATATCCCTCATCCCTGAGTCTGTAGGCGAACGAGTTTATTACGTTGCTGTCGGGCATGAAGCGCGACATGTAATCTGACAGGATGAGCAGTGCCTGTGTAGGCTGCCACTCGGAATACATGAACACGAAGTCTGCTGCCTTGCGGGCTAGCTCTTCGTCGTCAGCACGGGCCATGGCTTCCAGAGCCAGCTCTTTCATGCGTTCGAGCTCTCCCTCCAAATGTGCACGGCGGGCCATGAGATAGTAAATCTGGGCATTCCATACCGAAAACAGTGACTCGTAGTCCTTCACAAGGGCGTCTATCTCGTCTATCCGGGCATCATCGATGAGGGTTTCACCCAGCAGAAGCAGCACCCTGGAGTACAGATCGGCATACTCCTCCGAAGGGGAAGCATAAAAAGCATGCCGGGCATCTTCCAGAGCATAACTGAGGCAGCCGTAGGCGCCGTGATAGTCGCCAAACGTCAGGGCCACCGATCCTAGATGACGCCATTTTTCTGCAGAGACCTCGAACTCGTCCCTGCCGTCGAGATGATAGGGTACTTCTTCTTCATAAGCCGACTTCAAAAGTGTGTCATGTACCTTGTGACGCACCTCGGAAGGCAGTGTGCGTATTATGCGCTCCCTCCATATCACACATGGAATCAGCCAGCCTCCCTCCACTATGACGATGTAACCTTTTTGGGAGAGATGCTGACCGAAGTCTGCGATCTGGGAGGGAGAAAGGACGAACTGTTCCATAAGGAACGATTCCGGCACGGGCCTCAAAGAGATGGCCAGCAACTGGAGCAGACTGCGCAATATAGGAGGTAGTGCGGAAAAACGCCTCTCGAGGAGTGCTGGGAGAGAACCGGTGACACCAAGGGAGTCCTGAAGCGCAAACAGCACATGGCGCAGATGGTAGGGATTGCCCTTTATGTCCGGCAGTGCCCTGACTATCTCGTCCATGTCATCCGGAGACAGCTCCCTCCTGAGAACATCGCTGATCTCCTCTTCGCTGAAGGATTTCAGCGTGAGGTGGTACCATGATCCCCCAAAGGGAGGAGAAGACGAGGAAAGTACCACCATGGGAAAACGCGCCTCTGCATACAGGGGAGCCAGGTTCTCCAGGAATATGTCCCTGGACAGGTCGTCCATGGATTCGACCTCCACCACGAATGCATGGGGGTACTGAGGAAGAAGTTCCCTTATGAACCTGGTATAGGCATGACGAAGCATGAGACGCCAGGATTCTACGTCACTGTAGGCTGGTGGCCGCAGCTCCATCATGTCTTCGAGAACCTGCACCTCGAAAGGTTCCATGCCTATGTCTTCGGCAAGCTCAAGGTATGAGCCAAGCCCCACTATGTCCGTGAACTGCTGCATGAAACGCCTGAGTCCGTATAAGGGGGTCGACGAAACCTTGGGAAGGGACTCAAGCAGGATGAGTCTGTGCTGGCCAAGAGAAGTGACTGCCAGCTCTGCTCCACCCTGCTCTTTGGACCCCTGAAGCCATACTGGCACATCCCATTTCCTCTCGGTGATCTCCTGTGCAACGTTCTTGCGCAGACACAGCGAAATATATGATTCCTTTTCTCCAGTTATGGGCTTTAGGCACTCGGGACAGATAACCTCTCCAGGATTTATGACAGCCTCGCAGTGGGGACACACCTCTGCGACCTCAGCAACCTTCATCCACGATTCGAGTACGGATCTGAATTCCAGGGCCGAACCGATGCGTTCCTCACGGTTCTTGGCGAGACCCCACATTATGATGGCCTCCAGGGCCGGCGGGACCTCGATGTCGGGAGCCACCTCGGATATTGGTGGTACATCCTTGTGGACATGGGATATGAGGACCTCGGTGGGATTCTCGCTGTAAAACGGGGGACGACCCGCCAAAAGCTCGTACATGATAATCGCAACGGAGTACAGATCGCTCCTGGGATCGAGTGGTTCACCGCGTACCTGCTCAGGAGACATGTATTCCGGAGTACCCCATATCATCCCAGGAACGGTGCTGCCGGGACTGAGCATACCGAAATGTTTGGCAATCCCGAAATCCAGCACTGTGACATGATCGTGGGTACCACGCCTCTCCTCCACGAAGATATTGTCCGGTTTGAGATCCCTATGTACCAGCCCGATGGAATGTGCAGACTCGAGGGCCATCAGCACCTGCCGGATGATGTATCCCATGCGTCTGAGAGGCAACGGATAGTTGCTGGTATTGAGATCGAACAGACTTATGCCCTGGAGGAATTCCATGGCGATGAATACGATACGGTCAGGCTCGCTCACGCCATAGTCGTATATGGTGATGGTATGCGGATGATTCAGGGACGATGCCAGGCGAGCTTCCTGAAGGAATCTCTCTATGGCTCCCTCGTCCTGGGCAAGATGAGGATGCAGCATCTTGATGGCCACCAGGCGATCCGAGTCTAGGTCCGTGCCACGGTAGACCTTGCCCATGCCCCCTTCGCCAAGGATGGCCTCGAGTTTGTAACGACCATTCAGTACCTTACCGATGAATGGCTCTTCATATTCGCATGATGAACACTTGCCATTTACCATTTCTGCATGGCACCTGGGACACTGCATGGGGCCAATTGTACGCGTTTCACAAAAAGTGTCCACATCAGCTCATACCTAAATAGGTATTTCATGGAGCTATTATCTTCCATCCATTTCATGGCACCAGAGCACTTATTCAGATGAAGTCTGCATATTCCCTGAGATTTCCCTTTGCACTACGCACACGAAAGAATATAGAATGAAGCCCGGAGGAATTTACATGACAATGAGGTCAGCATTAAGTGCAGTATTGGTAACGGTGCTCATGGGCATATCATCTCCCGCCATTGCTCAGAGCAGCATGACAACCGGCCCAGTAGCCTGGGATTTTTCTCCATCCCACTTCATGGAAAACAACAACTTCGACATTTACGTGGTCAATCAGAAGAACGTGGAACATGCATGGCTTCTCTCGTTCTTCCCAGGTGTGTATTCCATTTCTGCCGTACTCTACACGAAGAGTGTGGCAGACTCCGGTGATGAGGCAGCTCTCGCAGATTACCGCATGTACCTGGCCGCCATCCCGCTACCACTGGGCAGTCTGTATGCCGAGCGTTACTGGGAGGCCGGAGTAATCGCCCTTGGAGAGGCCATCGGCAGTGGTCTCATGTACAATTACTTTTCCAT
>JALWFW010000104.1:0-633 GCA_027013865.1 Polyangiaceae bacterium
CTGTAAGAATCACGGTATACTAAATATATTTCATCGCAACTCGGGTGTCAGTGTTTCGTTGTAATCTCCTTCTCGCTTCGCCTTGCGAACCGCCGCAAATTCTATTAAGGAGAGCACAGTACGATATATTATTATATATAAACACATCGGGAACCGTTTGACCTTCGCATTCTGTTAGAGCGCTATATATTTATAGATGTTTACCTCGGCGTGAGCTCATTCCCTTACTTTGTCACGGTGAGCTCGATTTCCTTCCCTGTGAGCTCCAGGTTTATCCGCGAGCCGCCCCCGACTCACAATCCTTCTCACATCTCCATGTGTATTCATGAAGCGGCGCTGCGTCGGGGCTTGGGTTAATCTATCGCAAAGACCTTCTCCTACCGTCGGCAGACCGGTTCCCGTCGATCCCCGGCAACACCCGATCCCCGCGCGCCCCGGTCTAATGCATCACGAAGTCGGGGGCTCGTCGGGACGGCGCTGTGTTAAGCCAATAAAAGAACAAAGGAGACAATTAGCCGCGAGACCGACAAGTAGAAATGTGCCCCGACGACGGTCCGCCGGCGAGGATTCCGAGCTCCCGAGCCGCGGCTCGGGGGCCCGGCTCTCGGCGAGCGCGGACCGTCGGCGCAGCGC
>JALWFW010000104.1:643-1522 GCA_027013865.1 Polyangiaceae bacterium
GGCGTTCATCAGATCGGCGACGCCGGACGCGGTCAGCGCACCGCCCGCAGTCGGCGCCGCTCGGTGCGGCGGGGGCGGGACGAGTTTCGTCGCAGCGTTACGTTGTTAATTTCGCTCTGATCCCGCTACAAGCTCGGCTAGATTGCTCCATCCTCGTCTGCTGGATGCCGGCTCTATTTATCTTGTTCTCTTGTCGACTTCGGCTGTCCGTTTCTGGAAGCTCGTAGCTCTGTCTTCTCGCCGACAATATATAGCTGGCGGTTTGTTTATTAGATTCTGGACTGTGCGCATACATAAGTCTCTCTCTCCTACTTTATCTGTTGTCTTCCTCTCTGGCACTTCCCTTGTCTATCTATCTATCTATCTATAGCTCCATCTCTCTATCTCTCTGTCTATCTATTCGCGTGTCTTCCACTCCCTCTTACACTGTTTTTACTCAACTATCTATCTACTTATCTACATATCTATCTATCTATCTATTTGTCTGTATGTCTGTCTGTCTGTCTGTCTCACTCACTCGCTCTCGCTCACTCTCTCCGCCCTGCCTATCTTTCTGCGTATCTAACAGATTATCTATTTATCTATCTACCTATGTACTTGTCCCATCCCCTGGATATATCTCTATACATTTAGCTAGCTAGCTGTCTAGATTAGCAATCTATCATTATCTCTGTTTGTGTAAACATCACTCGCTCTTCTTCCCCGCTTCCTCAGTGTCTTAATACCTTAATACTGACCCTTTTTATTCATAAAAACAGAAATCCGATTGTTTAACATAATAATATCCAGTTGTCACCTCCGGCTCTATCGGATTTCCTCGTAAGCCCGACAGAAACACGCTAAAAGCAACAGTAACACGAAGGAACTGGATTAGGTTCT
>JALWFW010000105.1 GCA_027013865.1 Polyangiaceae bacterium
ATATATATGTGTGTGTGTGTGTGTGTGTGTGAAAAATTCCATTTCTCACGAAACACCACTTCTCCGTCTCAAACACTTAAATAACACCATCAACGTCGCTTAACTCGAATATTTTTATCTCCGTTTATGTGTTAGCAGCTATGTTGCTGAGATAACTACACTGCGTTGCGCCATTAAGCATCTCCGTTTAACTCGAAGCAAAGCCACTCGATGTCAAACTTCATTATCGCTCAACCACGATCGCCAACTAATTTCATTTCCGGTTTGAGCGCTTAATCGCGGTAAGAGCCTCCGCTAAGCGCGTGTTTATCGAATTTCCTCCGAAAATATTCACACATACGAATTATATAAGTCGCTAAATGTCGACTGAACTTTGACCTCTTCCGGTGATCAGTGGCTCGAAAGCGAGGTCTGTTTATCGTCTGCTCTCGCTTGATAACCGCCGCCAAAATTTCGGTTTATTCGAAAGGGGGAGCGATGGTTAAATTTGTGGGATGTGAAAAACATTTATACGCGCTGCCGAAGGCACAATTCTCAAAATGGCGTCTGGTATTTGAATTAAACGAATACCTCGATCTTGGTTCAGTGGGTATTCCCTCTAGATACTACTCTCTCCAAGTTCGAAGCTGGTACGAAGATACGTGCGTAGGTTCCGGCGTGTTATATTTCGCCCCTACACCACTGGAGGCTGCCTGTCCTGTCGGGGTTATCGCGTGCATTGAAATTACCGTAAACCATGAAATATAAGCTGTTGTTTTTTTACACTAGCACGCTCGTTGTTACACTCTCTCCATCTGACCTCAACCACAACCTCAGCGTTAGCAGACAGCCTCAAACACAGCCTCAAACACAGCCTCAAGAACAACATCAACGCTATCATCAGCCAGATCCTCAAACACAAACAGATCTATAACCTCACCTAAAACTGCTACATCCGCATCAACAACAAGATCAGCATCCTCAAACACACACACACACACACACTCACCTACACACACACACACACAAACACTCACCTACCACACACACGCACTCACACACACGCCCGCGTGTGTATACACCTATACGCGTACAAACACACAGACGCAGACACACACACACCTAAACACCTCACACACACGCACACTATTTACCCTCTCGTGCTTCACGTAATAACAGTTAACCCGAACTCTCGCCATATCTCGCTCTCTCTCGCCCTGTACTCTCGCCGCGCCGACGTTTGTCCGATATCTGGAGCGAGATTTGTAAATCAATTCTGATTGGCGAGAATTTACACCACATCCACGTCACAGCGAATAAACAGAGTGTACGAGGCAAGGAGACACATTGTGCCAGGGGCGAAACAGCTGCTTATATAGTTATTGGGGGAGAGGGGGGCGGATGGCGAGAGTAGGAAAGAAAAATTAATTAAATTTTGGAGAATGGTTTGCGTGTTGTAGGATGTTTGGAGGCTGTAAAAAATTTCATACACCTGAAAGCCGAGCTCACTAACGTATACACTTGTTAATGGCTAATCTCGTCC
>JALWFW010000106.1 GCA_027013865.1 Polyangiaceae bacterium
TTGTAGGGTCCGAAGGCGAAATTGGCCGCGGAAAGAGGTAGCTCAAACACAAACAGGGCTGACAGACTGAAAGATGGGCAGATTCCAACGTAAGATCGGCCGCGGAAGATGTATGTCCAAGTCATACGGGAAGGCTGAGAGCCTATCTATTCCAAAGCCCTCAACGGCACCGAAAAAGCATCCGTTTAAACGAAGCAGGTAGACTGAAGACCGGGGAAAACCTAAGCCCTGGCAGGTGCTGAGGAAGCATCCGCTCAAGCAGAGCGCAGCAGAATGCCAGCTGTTCCAAAGTTCTTAATAAGTGCTGAAGATGAATGCGTTCAAACGGGAGGCCAGGCAGGCTTTCGGGTCCGAAGGCGAAATCGGCCGCGGAAAAACAGGCTGTGACAAAAGGAAAAAGAATCGCTGTTCATTTTTTAGGAAGTTTAGGAAACCGGAAGTGAAACGAGTGATATTCAGTACTCAATAATGACCTGTGGCATGAAATATGAGGCTACTTCCACAGGCCGACGTCTTTGGCTGTATGATTTCACGACAGTGAAAATTCTCTGATACTGAAGGGTTGTATCCATAATATAATTTTTTGCATGAACAGATGTTCTGCTCACTGGAAAATCCTGATTCTGGGAGTAAACTGCGGATCATGATGTCTGTAAGATCCCGCATCCATAACGTAGTTTCATTCTTTGCCGTTTTTCTATTTGCGATTGTCCTCGCCTCAGGTTGTGACGATGATTCCGGAAATTCTGCGAATAACAACAATCAAACCAACAATGGGACAGACACCAACAACGGCACGGAAGATCAGCCCCCTGAATTTCTGACCACTCCGGCCAAGGTTCTGGAGGTTCTGGATGGCGATACCATCCGGGTAAAGTTCAATGGCCATAACGTCAAAATCCGTTTTTTGGGGGTCAACTGTCCGGAAATTTCCCATAACGGCAACCCGGCAGAACCATACGCAGACGAAGCCATGAATTATACCACGCAGCGGGCACGCCCCGGCTGGTGGGTAGGGCTGGAATTCGACACATCGAGGCAGTACTGTCAAGATTTCGTCCCGGACGATACGCAGTATAATGACTGCACGGACATCTACGGTCGGATTTTGGCATACATAAGAACTACGGAAGATCAGGATCTTGGCGCCCAGCTTCTTATAAACGGTTATGCCAAGGTGTATACCAATGCTTCCTTTGACAGGAAGAGTCACTATCTGGAGCTCCAGTCACTTGCCCAGGAGGAAGGTCGGGGCATCTGGAGTACTTCAAAATAGTTGTACTGCCAGGCCGAGCACTCTTCTTTCCCTGAATACAGCTACATGCAGACTATTACCATCACTGAGACGACATCCATCAGCAAAAGTCTTTACTGCAGTGTTTTTCTCATCCCATGATAACCGGCAGGAGGCCTGATAATGCAAACAGGCAAGGTAAAAAGAGAGACGAATAAAAACTATACTATATATAACTATTTGTTTTTATTCATGTTTTTCGCAGCTACATCTATGCAGGCTTGTTTGTCTGAGAGTTCAGGTGGCTGCACCGCCGGGGAGATGAAATGTGAGCCGAATTCCCCGCATACCGTGCTTGTATGCTCATCCGATGGACAGACCTGGGAACAAGCTTTGTGTTCCGAACACGAGTTGTGTTATCAGGATTCCTGTCAGCCTCTCAAGTGTATTCCAGATTCAGTGAGATGCTGGGACAATGGGGTTCAAACCTGCTCATCCGATGGACAGACCTGGAGTAACACCGTCCCATGTCCTGATGGTCAGGTGTGCGCCAATGGCAGTTGTGGAGAGCGTGTGTGTACTTCCGGTGAAGTGAGATGCCGAAGTACATCCCTTGTAGAAAGGTGTGGTGATGCCGGCATGGCCTGGGAGCCATTTTATTCCTGCGCTCAGGATGAAGTCTGTATATCCGGTAGATGCGTGCCTGAGCAGTGCAGCGACGGCGACAAAACCTGCGGCAGTGGCGTTCTCCTGGTGTGTACGTCAGGCAGCTGGAATGAACAGCCTTGCGGAGAGGACGAGTCATGCCTCTTTGATATGTGTCTGGAGTGTCTGGACGATGGAGACTGTGCACCAGGATATGCCTGTATCGGTGGTCAGTGTGCAGAATCTCAACCCTCTATCGTGACCAGTCCGCTTCCCCGGGCCGTAATAGGCCAGTGGTATACTGCTTTGTTGGACGTCAGCGGAGGGCTACCTCCGTATACATGGAGTGCCACCGGCCTACCTGATGGTATGAGCCTGACAGTTGACGGGACTCTCCAGGGCATGCCCTCCCAGGTGGGATCGTGGATATTTTCTACATCCGTCACGGATTCCAGAGGTTCCATGGACGATGCCACCCTTCTTCTGGAAGTCATGGAGGAGGGACCTGTGACCATCATCACAGCAAGCCTGCCTGAAGGCCAAACCGATGAGGAGTACGACGCTAAGATAGTAGCAACAGGAGGGCTTCAACCCTACGCGTGGCAATTTCTGCAGGGTACACTGCCGGAGGGACTCGTGTTGCTTGCAGATGGCACCATACAGGGCATGCCTACAGAAGTCGGAACGTTTCCTTTCAGAATTAGGGTAGTGGATGGTTCAACGCCACCGGACTGGGACGCCCGGGATCTCACGGTCACGATAAAGGCGGCGCCTCTGGAAGTATATGGAGACCAGGAATACAATCTGTTCTTCACCAAGGTCATAGTTCTGCAGGTACTGGTACCATATGTGCCGTATAGTCAGGAGCTACAGGCCAAAGGCGGACTTCATCCATACACATGGAGCGAAACGGATGCTCCAAGCGGTCTGGATCTGGTTATTCACGACTGGGGACTTCCGGATGGGCTCACACTATCTCCGGATGGAGTCATAAGCGGGACAGTGACGGATATATCAGACGCGCAGGACATATACCTGCCCAACGGTACGCATCTGAAGGGATATTTCACATATGTACATGTAGTGGATTCTCAGTCTCCACCTTTCGAAACGACGGCCGTGTATTGCGTGCCAACGGTTCCTGTGGAATGATGCCGGCATGAGACGGATAGCCACATCTTTACTTCTTACCATGATGGCAGTGACGCTTCTGATAGGCTCTGCCTGTACAGAACGTAATCCTGATTACGACCCAAACTATGTGCCGCCATGTGACAACGGAACGGCACGTTGCTCCGAAGATGAGAGAGCCATTGAGCTGTGTAGGGATGGAGAATTTCACATATTCCGTGAGTGCTGGAATGGTACATCCTGTGATGATGCACACTGTGTTCCGGATGATGGTGTCCCATTTTGTAAGATTCCTGACGACTGCGGCAACGGACTGGTGTGTACGGCTGTAGTTTTCAGCGAACAGCAGGCTGTAGGCAATTCATGTATTCCAGCTCCTCATCCTGACGGCAGAGAGGCGGGACAGAGCTGTGCTAAAGGTGAGGACTGCAAAAGTGGCTGGTGTTTCAAATCTGTGTGTTACCAGCCCTGTCTTACAGACGACGACTGCCCTGATTCTATGAATTGTGCGGAACTTAGCGTTACCATTGATTCAGTGCGTGGTGTACTGAAAGGCTGTACTGGACACTGACCGGAACGGTCGATATACGCTGCAAGCGCTAAAAGTTGTTTATATTCAATATGTTACGTTCTGTTAAGGGGTCCACTCCGTATTGCCTAGGAACTCCGTTTCTATGATTTCCGTATGGTATAAAGAGCCTCTGAAGCCAACCACCCTTTCTATGATCTTTCCGTTTTTTATGTAGAGCACCGTAGGTGTAGCGCGTACCTTGAAATGGCGGGCCACAGCGGGACTGGCGCTGATATCGCACTCACATACCTTTACTTTACCGTCATATTTACGGGCAAGATCTATTATGATGGGGATAAGCTGCTTGCATGGAACACAGGTGGGGCTCCACAGATCCAAGAGCACGGGAAGATCTGATTTCAGGACTTCCTGTTTGTAATTGGAATCATTGATACTTACAGGCTGAACAGTGTTTTCGGGTTCCAGTCCAAGAAGTTTTTTCCACCAGCTCATAAAGTGAACCTCCAAACTGCAAATAAATTGCAGAAATTTATTGCTCTTTTCTATAGCAAATTCAGAAAAAAGTGCAAATCAGGTCTTATACATGATTTAGGGCAGTCGAGTTCCATTTCAGGGCAATCGGGTTCTGACATGCATGCTGTAATGTGCTCGCCTGCGTCCCACAGACCAAAACCTCGCCAGCTTTTCTTTCTACGATCGGGGCGATTTGAGCGCATATACCGATTTGCGATGAGTCGACCGTAAACAGGGCTTGCCATCATCTTTGAGCTAGCATACGCGCCATCTTCGCAAAGGCCACACACTACAGTAAGTTGACAGCTCTGACATACATTTCCAAAACCAGACCACCGTCCCCAATCAATGCGGCGAACCATCGTCGAAGCGATCCCGAGGTTTTCCAGTTCAGCGAGGCAGAACCGGTATTCCGTTCAAGTCGTATCGTGATACCACAGCAAAAGCCCTCCAGAACCTTGAGCCCGCCGCCGGAGGCGCCCTTTGAATGCCCGGTCTATGCCTCTGCTTCACTTGGATGAGCCAAGCCGGACGGTCAAGGCACTGCCCACCACTGACGTTTACCCCTCGATATCCTGCCACCATTCCAAGGCGCCGACCCTGACGAGCTTCCCGAAAGGCGCATCGCCACCCGTTTTTGGTG
>JALWFW010000107.1 GCA_027013865.1 Polyangiaceae bacterium
ACGGAAAGGTGGTGTCAGAAGCAACTGATACACGTGGGAATTATTGGAGATGACCACATTCATGTTATTGCCCTCGATGTGAGGTGGTCCATGGTCGTATGGCGCCGGTTTCGGTCGTAAGGCTGTTCATGCACTCTGCAGGTTCCGGTGACATGGACTATATACTAATGGGAACGACATGTATCTCAAGATGAATGGTCCTGAACGAGCTCATGATTCCGCTGGGGTGTCCATGATGCCGTACTGGCGGGCAAGTTTTTCATAATAGTCGATGATTGAGCGTACATATCTACGTTTTTCAGTGTACCTGCCAGGATAGAAACTCCGTTTGAAACCATAGATCAGGATGTTTTTCAGGGTTTTTATGTCGATGTCGAAGGTCTTCACGGCTTTTTCCACTTCGTCGGTGACCGTGGTGCGGGACACGAGACGGTTGTCCGTGCATATCGTGGTGGAAAGTTTGGCGTCCAGCATCTTCTGGAAGGAGTGCTGGGACAGGTCCGTGAGTTTCGGGTTGGTCTGAAGATTGGAAGTCAGGCATATCTCTATGGTGATACGCCTGTCTGCTATGTACTGCACGAGATCGTCTACATACTGGGATTTGTCGGTGATGACGGGATCCGTGACCATATTCTCGTCGAACAGGTAGAATCCGTGGCCGATACGGTCGGCATGCAGTTCAGTGATTGCCTGGAATATGCTTTCAGGACCATAGGCCTCTCCCGCATGGACGGTCTTTTTGAGGAAGTGTTCGTGGGCCATTTGAAAAGCTTCGCGGTGATCGGCCGGCGGATACCCTGCTTCGGCTCCGGCCAGATCCACTGCCACCACGGGCACTCCATATTCATCGCGTGCCTTGATGGCGGCTCTCACGAGCTCCTGGCTGGCAAGGGAGAATATCCACTTGCGTTTGGAATAGCGGTGTACGTCCAGGATGCGGTCGAAATACTCAGAGAAGCCGTAGTCGAACATGCGCATGGCGCATACGATGATACCATAGTTGAAGGGTGGCTCCAGGCCGTCTCGGACTTCCGGTCTGGAGTTGAATTCCTCCTTGGCGCGGTTGAGGCCGCGGTGCACCGCCTTCATGGCATTGATGGAGGACAGGTATTTGTGCTCGTGTAGCTGGGGGGCGAAACGTACTTCGAAGTAACGGACTCCTTCTGCCTGGTTGTCTAAGGCCAGCTCGTATGCGACACGTTCAAGGGCACTTTCGCTCTTGAGGACACCCACGGTATACTGAAAACCACGCAGGTAGTCGGGAAGGCTCTCGTACCTTTCCTTGAACACCAGGTCCATGAGCCCTTCTTCGGTGTATGATGGAAGCTGGACGTTGTATTCCTTGGCCAGCTCGATGAGGGTGTTCAGTCTGAGGGAACCATCAAGGTGGAGGTGAAGATCGGTTTTGGGTAGGGCTTTAATGAATTCTTTAGTGATTTCAGTCATTTATGGCTCCTTTTCGTTGGGGAGAGTCTGTTTCTTAAGGTCAGGACGGTTTCGCCGGAGTCCGTAGACAGGAACATGCGGTTGCCCTCTATGATTCCCCGGTAGGCCGACAGGGTCCGTACCCTGGATGGCTCACATGGATCGTTTTCTGTGAGCTCGTATGATGTTTCACGCA
This sequence comes from Polyangiaceae bacterium, assembly GCA_027013865.1. Lineage (GTDB taxonomy): Bacteria > Myxococcota_A > Polyangia > HGW-17 > JALWFW01 > JALWFW01. Next base: position 1,622 of record JALWFW010000107.1, read on the forward strand.
GTTCTATCATTCCCGAGGACTTGACGTGGCCCTTCACCGTGTACCGGGTGATCAAGGTAACGGTCATCCGGCCGTTGCACCTGAAGGAGTTGCCGTCTCCGGAGACCCGTTTTACGTATCTGTCGTACCAGCCTGTCACCGTGCCGTCGGAGTCAGTGTGCAGGACCCATACCTCTTTTTCTGTCTTGATGTCCGAGGACTCCAAAACACTGAAGTTCTCCCACACCCATACGCCCCCGGCCCTAACAGGATATATGGCCGCTTTGATGCCCACAATGTCTATCACAGCATGGGACTCGTAGACCGTGAGGGTGGCTCCTTTGATCTCCGGTGAGCGGGCTGCATCACATGTGGCGCTCTGTTTTTCGTTCTTTTTCAGGAGTTTCAAAGCGAAGGTACTGCGTCCGCTACGTCTGACCGAGAACACATACCGATTTTTTTCAGTAATCTGCGAATTCAGACACTGTGCTGACTTCTGTCTGAGCTGGATGTGTTTCTCCCACACGAGGGTCGCTTTTTGGCCGTCTGCCGAAAAAGTCCACGTCTGACGGTGAGTCACTTCCATGTACGGGGTGGTTTGCTTGTGGCGCCATCTCCACGGAACGGTGGTGTCCAGCGGAAAACTCCCTGTGATGATGTATGCCAGGGTCAGGTTGATCAGATATGCTGTCATGGGCTGTAACTCTATTTCATTTTGTACTGTTTGCAAGGGGCACCATACAGGGTCGGCCGGACGGATGGTGAAATTAGTGTGAGGATGTCATGGCCCCGAGATATTGGGCTCACAGGACACTGTTCATGTTTGCAAGTCCAGCGATAATGAATAAGATGTACGGGCAGTGAAGCCCATGCCGTGTGTCCTTTTCGGGCAGTGTCTGGTATGTGGCTTCCAGGGATACGGACATCGGGAATCTCATGGTTTTGCCGTGTGTCCAGTACGTTCTGCTCAGGAGGTAGATATGGAGCCGCCTTCCAAGAGGATAGCCCAGAGACACGAGGTCAGCATCCCTGTAACGGTGGATACAGGCGATGAGAAACGTGAGGCCGTAATAACCAACCTGTCAGTGGGTGGATTGTATATAGAGGATGAGGGTGGTCCCTATAGCCCCAGGGCAGTCGTTGGGGTGACATTCTCCATACCAACCCTCGATGAACCCATCTCTGTGGAAATTAATGTACGCTGGGTAAACAGGGCAGGGGACAAAGTCATGGGATTCGGAGCACAGTTCATTGGTCTGACGGCCAAGGAAGTGTGGGCTCTCACCAAGTTCTTTTCTTCGGCACATCAGCCAACAGACGGAGAATGACGGACAGGTCACACGCTCGCCGTGAATTGCATTTACACATGATGGACGGCAATGACTTTACGATACTGCGCCGCTGCACATTCACCTTTACGGCAGGTGAGCATCGTCTGCCGGTAACAGGTGATACCCTATGGCGGGTATAGGGCAGGCAGGGCCTGCAAGGAGGTTTGGATGATGGGTATCTTTTCCTTTTTTTCCAAGGAAGAACGCAAAAAAAGACAGTTTGAGCGCAACATGAAGATTGCTCTGGACAAGAATCGTCCTCCAGAAGAGCGTTATAGGGCCATGGATGAGCTCAGGCAGGAAGGATCCGACGAGGCAATATACGCACTTTTGAAGCGTTTTACATTCACCGTGGAATCCAAGGGAGGTTCCGTTGCCGACGAGGAAGAGAAAGAGTGGGTATTCGGGGTGATTCAGAGTTTTGGAACGAAAGCGCTGCCACCTTTGCGCAGGTTTGTCGTTTCTGAGGAAGGCCCTGCGGTCAATCCCAAGCATTCCATATCCAAGGCACTGGAACTCATCAAGCTCATCGTCGAGGGGGACAGGGACTACATGTTGGAGGTCATAAAGGATCTCGTGGAACACAACCCTCCTGGTTATGAGCGTAACCCCATTCGCAAGGAAGAAATCCTGTCGTTTCTCAACGAGTGGGATGACGGGCGAGCAGCCGAGCTTATACTGCCATATTTGGAAGACATGGACGAGACCATCAGGTTCCTGACGGTCCAGGTGCTCTTCCATCTGGGAGCAGAAGACATTGCCCGGGAAAAACTCCTGGAGCTGCTCACTAGTGAAGAAGAGGAGAGCAAGCGCATAAAGGATCAGATACTCAGGGGGTTTGCCGAGCACGGCTGGTCCATAGAGGGGTATGCCGATGGCGTCCGGGCTTTGCTGGAGGGAGATGACTCCGGCAGGTATCGAATACATCACGGCAAATTCATCAAGGAGAAGCGGTCATGAAGCGTTATCCAATGACACCTGCAGGATACAAGAAACTCAAGGAAGAGCTGGAGCGTATCGAACAGGTGGAGATCCCCGAGAACATCAGGGAGATAGAAGAAGCCAGGGCACACGGAGATTTGAGGGAGAATGCAGAGTACGACACTGCCAAGGAGCGTCAGGCTCAGCTTCATATAAGGCTTCAGTATCTCACAGAACGCATAAACAATGCAGAGGTCATAGAACCTTCGGGCATAAACAGTGATAGGGTCCTTTTCGGTGCCACTGTCACCCTCGAAAATCTGGATACGGGTGAACAAGTCACCTATCAGATAGTCGGAGAAGACGAGTCAGATCTCAAAAACGGCCGCATCTCGGTACAGGCGCCCATCGCAAGGGCTCTCATAGGCAAGTACGAGGGGGATATCGTCGAGGTCAAAGTGCCCGCAGGACTCAGGGAGTACGAGATACTCAAAATAGAGTACAAGTGAGGTAGGAGATGAAGAAGGTTCTGGTGGCTGCGGGGTTTACCCTTTTTATGATTGCTTCAGGCTGTGCACAGGAGGAAGGTGACAGGTGTGAACAGAATGCAGACTGTGACAGTGGCCTGATCTGCTGCATACGACTGGGAGAAAGAGAGGGTACCTGCCAGGAGGAGGACAACTGTACAACCACCAAGAGTGCATTCCCTGCGCCAGCATCAGTGGAGGAATGTGATGAGTAAACACAGGGAACGCCCTGTCCTGGAACCCGGTTCACCTGAGGCACCCACACCGTTTGGTCCGTACTGGGTCGTAGGACTGGTCGCCAGGGGTGGTATGGCTGAAGTCTACCGGGGGGTCAAGGTCGATGACGGCCGGAATAACCTGGTGGCTATCAAGGTCATGCGCTCTTCCATATCCAAGGTGCCCAAGTACGTCGATATGTTCATCACGGAGGGCAAGATAGGCAAACTCCTAGAGCACCCTTGTATCGTCAGAACCATAGACGTGGGAAGGGCAGATTCCAGGTACTTCATTTCACTGGAGTACATTTCCGGCAAGGATCTCACTCACGTGCTCAGGACTCTCCAGCGTCAGGATCAACGCCTTTCCATACCTGCAGCCATATATATATCGCTAGCTGTGGCTCGTGGTTTGCATCATGCGCATGAAGTGAAGGACGAAGACGGCCGCAACATGAATATCGTCAACCGTGATGTTAGTCCTTCCAACATCAGGGTTTCCTTTGACGGCGAAGTGAAACTGCTGGACTTCGGTATAGCCAAGACCAAGGCCAAGTTCACGTCAGAGATAGGCACCCTCAAGGGTAAGTTCAGTTACATGTCGCCGGAGCAGATTAGAGGTCTGCCGCTGGATCGCAGAACCGACATCTTCTCCTTGGGAATAGTACTTCATGAGATGCTCACTTTGGAGAGGCTGTTTAAGGGCGAGAGTGACACCATTCTCATGAATCAGGTGCTGAGCGCTCCCATCGTTCCGCCTTCCAAACTCAATCCCAGGGTGCCCAAGGAGCTTGACGACATAGTCATGAAGGCCCTTGCCAGAGAGCGTGACGAGCGTTACGCGACAGCCGAAGAGATGGCAAAGGATTTGGAAGGACTCCTGGGAGATTATTACTTCGAGGCAGGGGAACTGGCCCAGTTGATGCGCCACTTGTTCCCTGAGGACTTTCGTACCGAGATGGAATTGAAAGAGCGTGTGGCTGCCATGCAGTTCGCATCCGGAGACGGAGATTCCGTTGAGGTATTGGAAGATATGGAACTGGATGAGGAAGGTATGGAGATAGAGCTCGAAGGCATGGATGATGATGAATTCATGTCATCACTTCAGGGGGAGGGGCTACTCGATGGGGACGCCTCGAACACTTCAGAAGTGAGTAAAGGCTCGGAATCCGGGTCCAGTATGCTCACGATAGCCTATATCCTTGTGGGTATGTCAGTTATACTGTTTATCGTGGCTCTGGTGATCGTGTTATCTAAGTACATGTAATCATTAATAAATTTTGCATGATTAGGGGGTGCAAAAATGGAAGTCAGCAGAACCCCTGCGTATGAAACGTAGGCGGCCTCGCCATCCTGAATAACCTCTGCCCCGGCATTTTTGTCCTTTGGGGCAGTCCCGGGAAGACGTGCACAACTGACGGCATATGCCTTCTATGCATTCAAGTCCCCGTCTGCACTGCATGTCAGGGCCACATTTGTCTCCTGGCCCCCTGGTGGCTCTAGCACAGGCCATGGGGGAGAGATCAGGGCGCCCTGGAACAAGCACTGACAGTGAACAGCGCCAGTCGGCCGGGCAGTCACCATCAGTCATGCACATTTTAGAACAGCGGTCATCGATACACTGTAGTCCAGGCTTGCATCCTGAACGCGGAGCCTCACATGAACCACCCAGGTTTCTGGACGCAGGTTTGCAGAATCTGCCCCCACGGGATGAGAATGATTCAGCATCTCTGAACCATCCTGTGCACGTCTCACCTTTTGGACAGTTCTTGTCAGATGTGCATTTGAGCACACATACGTCTCCGGGAGACAGGCATGACAGGTCAGAGGCACATCCGGTTGGCGGACATGGTTCCCATTCATTTCCGCGGCAGGAGGTAAATATTACTGTTGCGGACAAAAACAACAGTAATTTCAGTGCGTCATGATATGGCAAATAATGATGCCGTTCTGACATGTATACCTGGAGGGTCAAACTGCCATCAGACCTGAGTGGTCATCGGGCAGGTGATGTAGAACCAGTCCTGGACGTGGTGGAGTCGGATGTAGTTTTTTCACCCTTGTCTGATTTCCCGGAATCAGTGGTTTTGCCGGAAGTCCTGGCTGCTGGCCCTACCTTCATTCGCAGGCGTCCAGTGGCCTTCTCCATGCATGAGAGAAATGGACCGCATGAGGTTTTTGCCAGACATCTTTTTGCCGCATCCGAGTAGGGTCTGCACACTGCCACGGCCCTGTCACGGTGAGTAGTTAGGGCTTCACGAATTAGATCTGAGTGAACACAGGAGATGGTCCTGTCCACTGCTTTATCGCAGGTCGACGACCTACATGATGTGAGCGTCAGTAGTATCACTAAAATATAACTTAATGATATTATTGATTTTTTAGAAATCACCAGTCCCCTCTCCGGCGCATGCGTTCTTCGTCCCGTTTTTTTATTTCCTCCCGGCGGTCATAAGACTTCTTGCCCCTGGCCAGGGCTATCTCCACCTTGATGATGTTACGTTCATTGAGATAGATGGACACTGGTACGATGGTGTAGCCCTTTGCCTCGGATTTAGAGGCCAGACGCAGTATCTCCCTGCGGTGCATGAGAAGTTTTCTATCTCTGTAGGGATCATGATTGAAATGGGAGGCATTGGAATATTCGGCTATGTGGGCTCCTATGAGCCACAGCTCGCCTCCCCTGGCCACAACGTAGGCATCCACGAGAGAACCGCGTCCTTCACGCAGGGACTTGACCTCAGAGCCAAGGAGCTGGATTCCGGCCTCGTGACGTTCCTCCAGGTGGAAGTTGAACCTGGCCTTGCGGTTTTGTACCAGGATTTTTCTTTTCATCAGTAAATCCTGTCGATGGTGCCTTCGAGTTTCCGAACGGCGAATTCCACGTCTTCTGGCTCACGTCCGAAACAGATGCCAGTTTTCTCGTGTATGGCGATTTGGGCAAGATCTACATAACGCTGCTTGATGACCTCTTCTGTGGGCTGATAGCGTATCTCGGTCCCATGCATGCCAGCCACAGTTACACCGTATATGCTCCTGCGTAAAAGTTCCACTGCCGCGGCCCCGGCTTCGACGCCGAAGTTTACGTCATAGGCGTAGGCAGCACCGGATCTCACCAGGTGTGAGGGCTGAATAACGCGTATCTCGGGGGATTCATAAAGTTTGGTCACGTACATGCCGCTCTTTTTCATGAGTTGGGTAATCTCGGGATCGGCTGCAAGGCGCTTTTTGAGCTCCTGCATGACGTATTTGCCTGCTCCGGCGAGCTTTTTGTGTCCAAAGGCATCCACACCGGCACTATCGTCCACCAGCTCTCGTCCAGATGCATCACGCAGACCTTCTGCCACAACTATGGTGTAGGTGCCGGCATGTACGTCACTGTCAAATATACGTCGCCAGTAGACTTCCTTCATGTGATCGTAGAGAATGTCGAAGTCCACGGGGACCTCGGGAATGAGGATGGCATCGGCTCCAGCTGCAATACCGCCCCTGAAGGCCGTGTGTCCGGCATAACGGCCGAAGACCTCTACCACCATGATGCGATTGTGGGTTCTGCCGGTGGTCTTTATGTCGCGGACAAATTTGGCAATGCGATTTATGGCAGAGTCACCGCCCACGGAGTATGTGTTGAGATCGAGATCCATGGTCTTGGGAGCATGGACACACTTTATACCGTGGTTGTACAGATCCACCATGACGCTTCCGGTGTCGTCTCCGCCGGAAATCACGAGAGCATCGATGCCGAATTTCTCCAGCCCCTCCTTGATGCGCTCGTATTTACCGGGATCGTCTATTTTCGAGATTTTGACCCTAGAGTGACCTGCCTCACTTCCGGCAAGTGTGACATTGATCTCATCCAGTCGGTTCGCAGTCAGTGACGTGAGATCACCGAATTCTATGAGATTATATAACCCCGCGTAACCATTGGGAATTATTACGGGCTCGATGCCGTAGTTGAGGGCAGTCATGCCAACGCCCTTGACCACGGCGTTGAGTCCTGCGCAGTCGCCTCCACTGGTGATTATGCCGATCTTTCTGATGGTCATGTCTGCCTCCTGAAGAGAGTCGATCTGTCATACAGTCAACGCTCCAGCAGGGCCGATTTTAATCACTGACGGACAGACGGGCAAGGGATAAGAAGGGAATCATACCCCTGAGTGCTCAATGAGAAAAAAGGGGAAACGAATGTCTTTTCTGACAGTGGAGCGAATCTTATGATTTCGGTATGTCAGAGGGAATTATGAATCAAGAGGGAGAAGTGATCTCAAACTTCGGCAGATGATCAGTTGCCGGAAGAGATGGGGGGCACGCAGAAACCGAGCTGAGAAGGAGCAGTCTCGGTCTCGGTCTGGTTGTTGATCGTGGTGGTGGGCAGACCGTGATGCGGCGTGAAGAACAGGGAGGTGGAAGCACACACCAGGCCGGTGGCGCAGGCGGTGTCTTCCTCGTCGATGCCGTCGTTCATGTCGTCCACGTGGCAGGGAACCACACAGGCCAGCTCGGGATCCACGTTCTGATCATAGAAGTTGGTGTTGAGAGGATCCTTGTAGAAGCAGATGGAAGTGTCAGCACAGTTAGGCATGGCTGTAGCGTCCTGAGATATCTCGCAGGTGTCTCCCACTGCCAGAGTGGTGGAGTCGTCGACATCGGAGCATACACCGATGAGGGAGGCATAGGTCATGAGGGTGCACTTCTTGCCTGTGCCGCAGGACTCGCCGGTCTGAATCTGACGGCCGGTGATGAGGTCGCAGGTCACGATGGGTTTCTCGCCAAGGGAGGTGCCATCCACCGTGGTGGAGGGATCCTTGGGCAGGCAGATACCATAGTCAGGAGTCCTGAACAGGATGTAATCGTTGGGGTTGCCCCAGGGATCGGTCTGATCTGTGTCGATGTCGGTGTAGTTCACGCAGGCATAGCCGGTGGGGCAGGTGTCTGCGTTGTTCCAGCCAGACAGATCGGAGAAGTCGGTGCCGTTGGCTACGAAGCCGTTATACACTGCCACGGGATCGCAGAAGGAGATGCAGGTACCAGAGCCATCATCGTTGACGTCGATGCAGGCGCCCTTGTCGCAGATGGTGGACATGTCAACGCCGACTTCCATGTCATGGGGTGTAGCGTCGCAGGTAGCGCCGTTCTGAGCAGTACCGTTCTCGATGCAGAGACCGAAGCCGTCCTTGGCGTGCCAGATGGGATAACACCAACCCTCGGTGGAGCCGTCGAGGAAGTTACAGGTGGCGTTGAGTGTGTCGCCTGCGGGCCAGCCGTAGGAAGAAGCAGTGGGACCGCACAGCTGATAGTAGCAGTGTCCGCCCAGAGCACCGAACTGGGAGGGCATGCAGTCGAGGTTCATACCGCACTCGGCCTTGTTGTCGCACTGCTGCAGGCATGTGCCAGAGTTGTTACCACCGTCGACGCAGTCACTGGGCTTGCCGTTGTGGGGAGCGCACTCGTATTCGGGGTGCTTTGCGTATACGTTGCAGTCATCGAAGGGGTTGGGGTGCTGGTAGTCGGCTACACACTCGGAGGTGTCGTATTTGCAGTCCTGACCGCACTTGAGGGTTCCTTCTTTGTAGATGCTATCCACGTCAGTACAGGAAGAAGCGCTACCGAGATCGTTGCCATCGCATTCCTCGGTGCCTTCTGCGATGCCGTCACCGCACGTTGGCTCATGGCAATCACTCATGTCGAGTTTGCAGTTTGCCGTGCAGGTTACCGTTCCGGACTTACCAACACCGCACGTTGCGCCACCGATGTTGGTACCGTCACATTCCTCACCTGCATCGATGATGTTGTTACCGCACTCTCCAGTGTTGTTGTTGCCGCTGCCATTGTTGGCATGGTTGTTGCCGCTGCCATTGTTGGCATGGTTGTTGCCGTTGTTGCCGCTGCCACCGTCATCGTCACAGGCTACCATGAAGGCAGCGAGTGAGATGGACATAAGGATTGCCAACAGGGTTTTGATTTTCATCGTTTCTCTCCTTTCCTAAGAGTTCGTAAGGGTTACTGGGTTGTGAGCAAACATATCGATCATCTCAAGCGTGGGATTTATAGCACTGCATTATCAAGGGCGCAAGAAGTGAAGTGAAAAATAAGAGTGACTTTACGGGTACCGTGAGATGGCAGGTGGAGTTTAGCGTGGTGCACAAGTCAAAGACCTTCTGCTACCTCGATGATATAGACGTCAGTGACTTGTGGTTGATAAAAATATTAGTAATTTCAATGAGTTGCGTCGATTGCTTCGCTGTGTGGCGGTATGTGGACTTTTCAATGAGCTGGCGTGGAAGAAGTAATGACAGGAGGGGGAAGACTCAGAAGAAAGTATTACTGCTGAGGTACGCAGAATCCCAGAGGAGATGGACTGGTTTCGGTATCTCCATCATTATTGGATGGAAGGGCATTGCCGTTGGTGAAGAACCTGGACACCGATAGGCAAACTTCGCCGGAACTGCATTGTGGATCGTTGGTATCCATACCTGAGCTGCTATCGACCTTGCAGTATTTAACGCACTTGTAATCCTGGGATCCGTGGAGGGGATCGTCTATGAAGCACATGCTGCCGGCCTCGCAGGGTTCGGGGTCGTTCTGTCCAGGAGGCGTACAGGTCTGCCCCGCTGCCACTGGTGAGGATACAGCCGGAAGGCAGGCACCTATGAGGGAACCGAAGGCTACGACTGAGCATACGGTTCCGGAGGGGCATGCCTGGCCGCTTTTGATCTGGTTGTTGGTGAGCACGTCACAGGTAACCATGGGATCGATAGTAGTGCTGTCCACGGTGGCTGTAGTCGCGTTGTCGGGCCAGCACAGGCCGAAGTCGGGTTCACGGAACAGATAGTCGGGATCGGTCTGGTCGGTGATGAGGGACGAGAGATTCAGGCAGTTGTAGCCGCTGGGACAGGTGTCGTTGCCTGAACCGTAAACAGCAATGGGATCACAGAATGCTACGCATTCGCCGGTGCCGTTGCCGTCGGAGTCATAGCACGTTCCGGCATTGCACTGCTGGGAAAGGTTTACGATGTCACCAAGATCGGCGTTTGCATTGCACTGACCGCCCGCAGACACCTGGCCGTTTTCGAGACAGATTCCTATACCGTCCATGGCCCTGAGTACTGGATAACACCAGCCCGTCGCGTTGTCGGAGAACTGGCAGGCAGAGTTGAGTGCACCACCGTTTCCGTTGGGTCCACATACGTCGTAGTAGCAGAAGTTTCCGTTGTTCTGGAAGCTCAGGCAGTCTAGGGAGAAGCCGCAGTCACTCTTGGCTGTGCATGACTGAAGACAGATACCACCTTTCTCGCGAGGTATACACGCGGAAGATTTGCCATTGTGGGGAGCACACTCGGAGTTTGGATCCGTGGCATTGGGATCACAGTCTTCCCACACTTCATGGTTGTAATTGCCGTTATTCGTGCACTGTGATGTATCAAAAGTGCAGTCGGACTTGCAGGAGAGAGTCCCTGCATCATAGCCCTGACTCTGGCAGGTTGCTCCATTGAGGTTGTTGCCATCGCACTGTTCGCCGCTGTCGACCTGACCGTTGCCGCAGGAGGACTGGCCGTTTATGTGGCATTGAGACGAGTTGAGGGTACAGTCCGAATTGCATGTAAGGGTTCCGGTGGATCCGGGAATGACATCACTGCACTGGGTCTCGCCGAGATCCGCACCGTCACACTGTTCGCCGGCTTCCTTGCGATTGTTGCCGCACTGAACCCCAGAGGTGCTGGAACACGAAGACGTATCGAACGTGCATGCTGCCGTACATTTTAGAAGACCTGTGGTACCGGGTACCACATCGTTACACTTCAGGCCTCCGAGATCGATGCCGTCACACTGTTCGCCGGCTTCCTTTTCGTTGTTGCCACATTCCGGATTGCCGGTGTCGTTGCCTGAATTTCCTCCTCCACTGGATGCACATCCAGACATGACCAGAACAGTGGCTGACAGTATTGTGAGAAGCGTCAGAAGCAGTCGTAATTTCATGGGGAACCTCCATATAAATCTGAGCGAAATATATTCAGTCTTTATGGATTGGCAACAATTAGTTGCTCAAGTGTTCAAATTGTTAGAATGGTGTGCCATCAGCAAAACGAAACGGGGGATATGGATGCCTGGTCTGAGAAATGCCAATGATTCTATGTGGTTATACGAGAAAAAAAGAGTCTAGAAATGGAACACGGAATTCAGGAAGAAGTAGAAGAGCTGCCCCTTGGTGGGCAGACGTTCCATGGAAGCCGACAGATCGTTGAAGTAGTCTGCCGTATAGTAGGAGTTGTAATTCATGATGTTGTAGCCCATGAGGGAGATCTCGAAGGGTTTGCCCTCGAGTTTACTCTTGTACCTGATACCGCCGTTGAGTATGGCGACCGAGGGAATGAGCTCGTAGGCCAGCTGGGAATATTTTGATGTGTTGGAACCGTTGGGAACGGCGTGATCCGGATCCTCGTAGGCACCTATGAGACGGAAGGCCGTGATGAGATCGAGCTTTCTGGTGAGACGGTACACCGTGGTGAAGAAGAGCCACTGATTGGGGACGGATCTGAACACACGCCCCATGAGGCCTGCGGACTCGACATGGTTGAGGGTATAGCCCACCACGACATTATGGCCGCCCTTGAGATATAACCGCAGCAGACCCTCGATGCCGTGTATGTAAAACCTGTCTGCATTGTAGTAGGCACCCTGGGCGATTTTTATCATGTTGTCCAGGATTGTGTAGCTGTAGTCGAGACGGAAGGACATCTCCTGGATGTGTCCTTTGTCCTTGAGCAGGATGGAGTTGAGCTCCGCCTGGAATGCCTGAGATTTCTCGACTTTGAGGTAGGGGTTGGACGTGTAGAGGACAGTGGCGTTGTTGCCGGCGATATTGGCGAATACCGGCGGACGGAAGCCCGTGACGTAGTTAAACTTCGCGTGCCAGGTCTTGGCAAAGGGGACGACCACTGACATGGCTGGGATGAACACCGGGGCATACTTGGCCACGCCTGCCGGAGCTGCCTGAAGACGCACACCGCCGTCGATGATGAGCCCTTTGGGAGTCTTGTACTGGCCCGTGGCGAAGATACCGAGCACCATCCTGTCCACGTCGTAGTAGTAAGTCTGTTTGCAGTTGGGCACGTAGGTGGTGTTCTCGGGATTGTTGGGATCGTACACCGGGAGCCCATCGCCGTTGACGTCATTGTAAGGGCAAGTGAGGGAGAGTTGATCATAACGCACCTGCCCGTCATCTGCACGTGGAGCCAGCAGTGTGAAAGTGGAGTTCTTCATCCACTCGTAGAAGGTTTCGAAACCGAATATGGTTCTGAATCTCCTGGTCACCTGCCACCTGAAGTCGCCGGTGAGTCCGGTACGGTAGGAGTGCAGGAAGGTATCGTAGGACAGACCGTCGAACACGTTGGGAACCTGCGGGATCATATGGGCAGTATGAGTGTCGCGGTCGAAGTAGATTCCATACGCATTCAGATTCACGTTTACCGGGCCTATCTTGTCGTTGTACCGGGCATATATGTAACGTTCATACCAGGTGTAGGCATTGATGGGGTTTATACCCTTGGGTACTGTCTCGGAATTGACGGTCCAGGCCATGAGGGAGACTGGACGCGCGTACGGATATATGTCTAGTCCACTGATTCCCAGGAATGGAGCACTGAATCCCACGGTCCACTTACCCCACTTGAACTTACCGTCGATGGATGCGTAGGAGTTCCAGTATAGATCGCCCTTGCCCCCTTTCATGTCCAGATACTGAACCGGCATGGTCAGTGAGGGTGGGGGGGCATAGAACCTGAGGTAGGGATATACGTAGTTCGGTCCCTGGAATATCTCGATGGAACCGTGCAGGAGTGCCTTGACAGGACCGAGTTTGCCTCCCCACATGAGATAGGGTCGGATGACGTTGTTGTCTCCGGGCCCTGTACCGCCCCCAAGGCCCATCTCGAATCCGTCGACGTCTCCGGGGCTCTTGGTGATGATACTCACTATACCCATGTAGGAGTTGGCGCCCCAGAGCACACCACCGGGGGAGGTCATGGTCTCTACTCGTTTGATCATCTCCATGGGCCAACGGCGTAGCGAGGCCTGAATATTGTATGCCGAGTCAAAGAGACTCACACCGTCCTTGAGTACCAAAAC
>JALWFW010000108.1 GCA_027013865.1 Polyangiaceae bacterium
ATACACCCAAACACACACACACACGCGCGCGCGCACGCACGCAAACCACTCTAGTTTGGCAGCTCAGTAAAGTGCGATTACTTCTGGTATGGTATCTGGCAGCGAAACCGAGGGGTGTGTGTGTGTGTATGTGTGTCTGTCTGTCTGTGTTTGTGTGCGTGCGTGTGTGTGTGTGTGTGTAGGTGTAGGTGTGTGTCGGGATGTTAACTTACTTGTTCACGACATTGTTATTTAGTTCCGCGTCATCTCGATATCTTATCGTCCATTTTCTTCATGCTTCCACCCGCCCCGCCCAATTCCTCTAATTTATTCACCAATATTCCACGACAACCATCTCAGTTTCCACAATTACTCAGCTATTAGCCAGTTTGTACAGCAATCATTACTCATCGCAAGCCCAACACCTGCTTCGGCTGGTTTATTGATCACGATGGCCCTACAATAATGGCTTGTCCTTTGAGAAGGCGCCCATTCCCTCGTGTCTCCTTGTGCACATCGAGCCATATAACGCGTTGCCCTTATATCTTCGCCGATAAACTTACGACCGCGCAATTATCGCGCAGCTCGTCACCTCGGCTGGTCACGTGACACTTTGATCGAAACACTTTGACGTTTATTCCGCTTCCGAGCTCAAAGGTGAAGGTCGGTGGCGGTCTGTGCTACCGGAAGTGTCCCGTTTTCGGCAAGAATCGATCTATTGTCGGCGATTGTCGCTGACGTCAGTGAACGACTACGCGACGGTAGGGCGATATAAATGCCCATTCGTGACGTCATCCGCTCGCACCTGACCGGAAGTGGCGGCGACATTTGCGCGTCGCGCGAGCATACGTAATTGCTACGCAATTACCTCCAACCGGATCGTAACATAACGTTCTAATTTCCTGACCTGGCCTACATACACGGACTTCCGGCATAATTATACCCGACGTTGAAACGGCCCATTGGAATATGATATTAAGCGGAAGCGACCTTTGATACAGCAATAGCGATCAGCGCACCCTGGCGAAGATTCAACGAGATATTCTATTCCACTTCCGCCCTTATCGCTAGGGGCTGATTTTTCTGCACCTAATAGTACGAACACGCTAAATGTTATATTTCATGCATAATAGTATAATACGCATTTGTTACTGCGCAGATAATAGTGAATTCTACATGCTTCATGCTAAGAGCTTAATTACGTAATAGAATGATATTGCGTACGAAATACTAACATTCTAAATGCTGCGTGCTTGTCGTTAGTACAGAGATACTATTTAATTAATACTAATAGAGTAGATTGTTCAAACTAAGATCAACAATCAGAGTAGAGTTGTCAAAGTGACGTGACAGAGTACAGTATCTGAGTATACGTATCAGAGTACAGGCATACAAATGTCAAGATACACATGTCAGAGTACATATATCAGAGTGCACGTGTCAGAGTACACCTGTCAGAGTACACCTGTCAGAGTACACGTGTCAGAGTACCCGTGTCAGAGTACACCTGTCAGAGTACACCTGTCAGAGCA
>JALWFW010000109.1 GCA_027013865.1 Polyangiaceae bacterium
TATGCTCATGAAGAGGATTCAGAGCGATTTGACTTCCATTTTGGGGCATGCGTACTCTCCTTTGAAGCATATGGCATTCTTGGCTGCAGCAGGTACTTATTTCATAATCTCCCTTCTCGTGACTCTTATAATAGTTCCGTTTTTTACATATTACATAATAGAAGGATATCCCGTTTTGAGTAGATTCCCGTATATGGTGATTCCCAAACGGTACCACAGCGCCATGGAGGCCTTCCTGAAAGAGCTGCATGTGCTTCTGTCTTCTTGGTTCAGGGGGCAGATAACGGTCATGTTGGTGCTTGGTGTCCTTTATTCAATAGGGTATTCCATCATATCGTTGCCTTTGGCCATGCTGGTGGGCCTGCTCACCGGCTTTTTGGCATTCATCCCGTATGTGGGGGCCATAGTGGGATTCCTGCTGGCTTTGGTCCTGGCACTCATGAAGGGTGGCATATGGCCGGTGGTTGGTGTGCTGGGTGTCTTTACCGTGGTCCAGACCTTAGATGCCCTATTCGTGACACCCAAAATTCTTGGCAGGAGTATAGAAATGAATCCTGCCGGCGTGGTTTTCGTGCTGATGTTTTTCGGGTATCTCTGGGGTTTTTGGGGTGCGCTGGTGGCGGTCCCGGTATCTGCGGTAATAAAGGTCTCCGTACAGCATCTTCTCCAGGCGTATCACCGCACACGGTTTTATGGTTCAGAGGTCTGACATGAGAGGCGAGCAGTTTTCTCTCAGAGCCAGATCCATCTCGTCGGCCCGGCTGGCATTCGATGCCCTGGGCCTTCTTTTACTGCTCGTTCCCCCGTGGTCCCATGTGCTCAGCGGTTCACCCTATCTCGTACTGACCGTCTATGTGCTGACACTTATAAACCACGTTGCAGCGTATTTCCTCATAGATCACCGCTGGTCCCGCCCCATATTCTTTATTTCCATGCTCTGGGATATTGCACTGCTGGGAGCGCTGACCATACTCACGGGAGGTCTTTTGAGTCCTCTCATGGCTGGTCATACAGTGTATGCCGTGTTTTTTGCCATGCTATTCCCCCATCCACTCGCTATCCTGCCTCCTCTTTTGCTCCTTCCGGTGACGGCGCAGGTCATTCAGATAGTGGGTTAGGGAGTATTCGGACGTGATTTTCTGTTACTGCTCTGGTATTCAGGCCTGGATCTGATACTCGTGATTGCAGTGGTGTATCTGGACCTCAAGGAAAAGCGTTGGTGGCGTGAGGCAATGCGTCTTGCCAGGGTTCGTCAGGACATGGCTGTTTTGGAAGAACGCCAGGAGATAGCCAGAGAGATGCATGATGGTGTTGGTGCTCTCATGTCCGCGGTACTGTTTCAGACAGAGTACCTCACCGAGGTGGAGGAGCGTCCTGAGACACGTGCGGAACTTCAGGAGCTTCAGGAGAAGGTACGCAAGGCCATCACTGAACTGCGTCAGGTGGTTAGGGTGATGCGTGAGGAGTTCGATCTCAGGGAGCGGCTGGAGGAGGCCGTTGCAACTGCGTCGGATATTTGGGGTTTTGGTGTGGTCTCCCATGTAGATGTGCCCCAGGAGTTGACGTCACCCATGCTCAGGCTCGCCGTTTTCAGGATATTGCAGGAAGCCCTGACCAATGCAGGCAAGCATTCTGGTGCACGTACCGTGGAAATCAGTGTGACCATAGATTCTTCTCCTTCGTGGGCCGGTGGTACTGGTGACGGTGTTCTAGTGACGGTTTCTGACGACGGCAGAGGAGCCGCTACCGAAGAGCTCGACAAAGACGGTCATTACGGCCTCGTGGGTATGCGAGAGAGGGTGGAGAGAATAGGAGGTTCCCTCAGGATAACCACTGCTCCTGACAAGGGATTTACCATCGAAGCCTGGGTTCCGCTGGAGGGGGTGGTGGATGTTTAGGGCGCGTAACTTACTGATATTATTGGTTTTTTTTGTATATCCGTGCGCGGCTAGTGCGACCTGGTATCTGCCTGTTTTCGAGGGGGGGGTGGATCCTGGGCTTCAGACGGTGTTCTCTCCGTCCGTTGTGTACGGTAATCCGGGAGCGCTGGCCCTTCTCGAAGGCAGTTATGCTTTTGCATCATATGCTCCGAATCTTGCCTATACCACTGTCTCCAGAGACCCCATAGATCCCGACACCGGCCTTCCTGGTGGTCCCCTTGCATTTTCTGAAACGAGCTTTTCTTCAGTGTACCACGACTTTCTGGTATCTGGTGGAGCCAGGTTCGGTTCGGTGGTGCTTGCTCTTTCGGTGTTTACTCCCAACTCGGTGGATTCCAATGCATCTGCCACAGGGCCACTGAGGTATCACCTGATACATAACAGGGTCTTCAATCTGTTCGTTTCCCCAGCTGTGGCTCTTCGTCTGCACCGCAAGTTCATGGCTGGTTTTGGAGTAGGATATGTCTTCACCAGTATCGAACGTTCATTCATGAGGGACCTTTCACTGCGCGGCGAATCTCCTCTTGGCAGTGATGCTCCTGTGGAGGCTGGAGGTAAGGGGGATGAACTCGTTCGTCTTGGAGTGCGGGAGAACAGTTTCGTATTTTTTGGAGGCTTACTGTGGCGGCCACGCAAGTGGATCAGTGTGGGTCTGTCTTATAAATCAAAGGTCAGGGCACTCGACAGAACCAACATTCAGGCAGCTGGATTGGTTTCGGTCACCCGCTGGTTTGATAACACTGGATGGACCGAGCTTACGGGGCGCGCAAAGCTACTCACGTCTTTCCCTGACGTCCTTACGGCAGGAGTCTTGGTGGTGATGTCGCGGCGGCTGACCCTCGACTTCATGCTCACCTGGACCCGCTGGAGTGTCCTGGACAAAGAAATGTACCGTTTTTCAGGCAATGCCTTCAGAAAAGTGGAGTATTCCAACTGGGACGTGACCTTTTCGAGAGCCGTAAGAATGCAGGATACGCTGGAACCTCAGATAACTGCGCTGTGGAAGTGGGGACCGAGATTTCATATATCGGGTGCACTGCGTTTTTCTCCTCCTGCCGTAAAGCGTCAGTGGGTTTCCCCCATGCAGGTGGACGGTTATTCTGTTGCCGTTCAGGTTGCCAGCACCATGAACGTATCCCCTTCAGTGGATGTGCATCTTGCATATGGGGTTGCCTACATGATTCCATGGGATGCAGGCAGGGGCTTTGATCCATATGCTGCCAGGCAGTGTCTTGATTCCCACATAGATCTGGTATGGAGTGAAGGCTGTATAAAGGTGAACGAAGGTGAGGCACTTCCTGCAGCTGCAGGTCATTACAGTCGTATAACCCACCAAATCGGCGTAGGCGTGATGTTCAAATTCTAGGACGAAAATAAAGTAATAATTTCAATAAATTACGAGAGGAGGGCCGTCTTGCATGGGGAGGGAAGGAATGAGAATGGTTGGGTGGGTGAGATGAAACTCACGGTTGGACTGGGCTGTACAGACGGTGTCTTGTCATCGGAGTTCAGAGCCATGATGAGCAGCACGAGTGTGGCAATGAACAAAATGACTGCCACCACAATCAGGATGATGACCTTCTTGTCCATGCCCTTCTTGGCACCAGAGTCGCTGCCTGATGTTGGCATCGATACCTGTGATGGACTCGTAGCCACCGGACCGCCGAATGTGGAAGAGTCCCTAGATGAAGAATTGATGGTCTTGATGGAACCCGTGGGACGGGAAGTTCCGCTGCCAGTGCGCTCTCTTAAGGACGGAAGTGAGGCAAAACTGGGCAGGGAAACGTCAGGATTGGACTTGAGGTTCAGTTTGTTGAGGGTGGGGGTCCTCTCGCGATTTATCAGACGGGCGGAAGTCTCGTCAACGGAGAAGAACTGTTCCCAGTCGTCTGGGAGTATGGCTCTGATGGGTTCTATGCGTACGTGTCTAAGGAATGCGAAGTACGACTCCTCCATGTCGTCGAACTCCATGAGATGATCGCACTCGTCACACCGTACCTTAGGGGCTTCCATTGCACCCTGTTCCTTCATGGGCAGAGCGTCTATGTAGTAGAGTTTCTCCTTATCACAGTTGTTGCAGTAGTAAGGGGCATAAAATGAGGCAATTATGGCATTGCCAGTGAAATTGTTTACTAGGTTCATCTGGGCCACGATGGCAGGGGATGCCTTGACCAAAATGAGCTGGGCGCCCTTTTCTTCCACCTTACCTAGCCAGGTAACCCAGTCACGGACACCGCAGGAATTTATGCGCTCCACTTCAGCTAGATCGATGACGATGAGCCCGCCCCCCAACTTTTCACCGAGTTCTTGGAGCTTGTTGTCCTCGTCGATGATTCCGCTGACCTTTACATAGGTAACGTTGTCTTTTTTCTGAATTGAATATCTGAATTTTTCAGCCATGTCCTGTCCTTGGGTCCAGATGGTATTGCGCGAACGGTTTCAATGTAAAAAAATCTGACTATAAGGCAAGAGCGAAGTTGCCCTCATCGGGCATTAAGAGGAAATCATGCTTTATGGGCCTGAGCCCACAGACCGTAAAGCCATGTCGCCAGGGCAGAGATCAGTCCCACACCTGCGAGAATGCTCCATCCTAGCACTTCGCGGCCCTGTTTCATGAGGGATTCGTGAATGTAGGCACCTATGGGTCCACCTGCAAGGGAGCCCAGGGCAATGGGGAGATTAGCATATCCCAGAAACAGCCCTTCTTTGCCCTTTGGTGCAAGG
>JALWFW010000110.1 GCA_027013865.1 Polyangiaceae bacterium
GGACCCGGATGACCCGGCAAACGATACATTTCACGTGAAGATGAAGCGTTACGATGTGTTGAACATAGAGACCAACTATCCCGGAGCTGACCTTACAGGCACCATAGTAAGGGCCAGCCATCCTGTGGTGGTATTTGGAGGGTCCGAAGCAGCAAATGCACCGAATACAGCCCACTGTTGTCCGGGGGGCATCTGCGACTATAACAACCAGTGGATGGAGTGTAAGGACAGAGACGACTGTCTGTGTGAATGGCCAATACTCCATGGGGATGGTGAGAAGGTACCATGCCATAACGATATGGACTGTCTTGCCTATAACACCTGTTGTGCAGATCACCTTGAGATGCAGATGTTTCCGGTAAAGACCTGGGGAAAAACGTATATTGCAAGCCGGAGCTATCCCAGAAATCAGGAAAAGGATGACTGGAGGATCCTGGCCGCTCAGGACGGTACTAAAGTTACACTTTTCCCATCTCAGCTTGCCCAGGGGATCCCGATCCTGGGGACCGGGGAGTGGGTTGATTTCGAGTCGGACGATAACTTTATAATCAAGTCAAACAAACCAATCCTTGTGGGACAGTTCCTGGAGGCCCAGGATGCCCCTGATCCTGATATTGGCCGCCAGCATGACCCTGCAGATGCAGGGATAGGGGACCCAACATTTATTCTGGCTGTACCGGTAGAGCAGTTTCGCAAAAACTACGTCTTTATTGCTCCAAACAAGTACAGGATCGACTGTGTGAACATCATTACTCCGGTAGGGGCAAAGGTCTACTTCGATGGCAAGCTCCTGCAGGAAGACGACCTTACGTTTAAGACTGTCAAGGAAATCATGGAAGAAATGAAGGATAAAAATGTAGACGATCCTACAAAACTCGGAAAACGTTTTGGAGACTACAGGATGATCGGAGATGGGAAATGGGCTGTGTGGAGGCTGATCATTGCTGATGGAGTCCACACAGTGACCTCTGATCAACCGATTGGTGTGATCAGCTATGGATATGACTGGTATGTTTCGTATGGGTATCCTGCGGGACTGAACCTTGAGGACCTTAAAATGGTGAAGGAATGATGCGGAGAGCAGTCTGGATAATTGTCCCTGTGTTCGCGCTCTGGGGGTGTGGTACAGGCAGTAATGGGGGGACCGGAGGGAGTGATAACGGTCTTGATGCTGTTACCGGAGCTGAGACAGGGTCTGATGTGGCCTCGGGCGGCGAAGAAACAGATATTCTTGACACACTGGTCGAGGAAAATCTTCAGGAATTCCAGGAGGTTAATAAGGGAGATGAGGGAGAAGATGCTGGCCCTGGAGAGCTGGTTGTGGACAGGATAGAACCCATCCAGGGAAAGAGCACCGGAGGAGACAGGGTACACATATTTGGTGCCGGGTTTACAGGCAACATGAAGATAACCTTCGGGGGAGTTGAGGCTCGCAGGGTCCAGCTAATCAGAAAAGGGGAACTGGAAGTGGTTACTCCACCCCATCCGCCCGAGACTGTGGA
>JALWFW010000111.1 GCA_027013865.1 Polyangiaceae bacterium
TTCAAACAGCTGAATAACGATCCCAACACCTAGCATCCAATAAACTGCATGGAATTCAGATAGGACAGCGGCGCTAGGAATACCCAGGCATATAAAGACGGATCACTTGCTTCAGCCGGTGCCTCAGTTCTCAGTGGGCTTGCCGCCTTTTGAAAACACCGGTTCCTTACCCAAGAGAATTCTGACAGTGGTGCTCTGTTTCAGGCTCTTACGCCATGATGGGAAGCTGTCATATTTCTTCGGTGCAGACACCACTCGGTCACGCCCTCCTCTCTTGGCTTCATAAAGGGCGTTGTCTCCGGCCTCGAGCAGTTCCGTGGAGTCATGGGCATCCCACGGGAACGTTGATACTCCGAAGCTCATGGAAAAATGTCCCAGGGGCTGAAATTCGGCTCCAGGGATGTCCAGCCTGTTGGCCCCCTCCCTGAGGCGTTCGGCTCTGATGAGGGCACCTTCCTTACTGGTATCAGGAAGGATTATGACGAATTCCTCACCTCCGTATCTGCCCACCACGTCAGACTTTCGGGCAGGAGGAACCTGACCGTCTCCATTCAGGAGAAACTGGGCAACTTTTCTCAGAACTTCGTCCCCAATGGCATGTCCCAGATTGTCGTTGTAAATCTTGAAGTGATCGATGTCACAGAATATCAAGGAGATGGGAGACTTCTGTCGTATGGCTCTGGCCGTCTCCTCTTCGAGTCGCTGAATGAGTATGCCATGATTGTAAAGCCCTGTGAGGCTATCCCTTACAGCCATGGCGCGCAGTTTGTCGTTCATCTCCTGAAGACGCTGCAGTGCTTCGAGGAGCTCCTTTTCCCTTTCATTCAGGTTCATCTCCAGCAGTTTCTTGTGCTGTGCAAGTTCTTTGGCAGTATTTTCAAGTTCCTGATTACGCCTGCGCAGTTCTTCCACCAACTGCCGGTTGTGCCTTTCAAGTGCCACGAGCTCTATGAGCCGGTCGACCACTGCCTTCATTTCCTCGTTGTTCCAGGGTTTTCTAATCAGATAGTCTATGTGGCCCTCATTTACGGCAGCCAGAGCCATGTTCAAATCGGCCTTACCAGTAAAAAGGACCCTTTTGGAGTGGGGTAGGATTCCAACCGAATCTTTTAGGATTTCCAGTCCTGTAGTGGAGCCTTCCAGACCGTAGTCCACTAGAAGGACGGCTATTTCAGGACGCTTCCTTATGATATCCAGCGCACCAGGAGCATCGGATGCTTCTACCACATCGTATTTGTCGAAGAACAGACGCCTGACAGCAGAACGCACGTTTGGTTCATCATCTACTACCAGCAGTGTGTAATCCTGAGAAATTACGTTTTCCATGATCTGAGTCCTTTAATGCTGACGTTATGTTACCTGTTTTAAACCATCGTAGTCCACCATACAAGATGCGTCTGGTGAGTGCCGAATATTCTGATGCCTTCTCTGACACGTCAATATGTGAAACTGTCTGTCTGCTGACCATGTTGGCCTCCCACTTAATACTACCTTATCCTACATTCGTATACAGACAAAAATCTTCCCCTTTTCTCTTGCCTTGTCCCTTCATTGTCATTTGATTTCATACGGATATAATTGCCGTGGAGGTGCTTCATGTACAAATTGGTATCCAGAAGTCTGGGTATAACCCCATTGATGATAGCTGCACTGCTGCTGTCCACCGTGGCGTGTAACGGCTCAGGTGGTGGTGACGACAGCTCCTTCAACAGCAATACGACGAATAACTCCAACAATAACAGCACGAATAATTCCTCCAACAACAACGGCTCAACCAACAACGGCTCGACCAACAACAACGTGGGGATGGCCACGGTAAAAGGTACGGTCTGGGGCCCGGGCGGAGATGATCCTGACGTGCTTGCCGAAAATCAGTTTCCGGTTCCCGAGGCACTGGTCATACTGACTACGCGCCCCCTGCAAGAGCCTCCGGAGGGTAACTACTGCAACAAGTGCGTGGAAATCAGCGAGGGGACCCCACATGCCTTCACCAATGTGGACGGTACGTTCGAAATCAAGGTGACACCGGGAATGCAGTACTGGCTGTATGTCCAGAAGGGAGAATTCAGAAGGCTCTCCCTCATAGGCCACACCCTCGAAGCGAGTGAGGTGCTCGATCTCGATGACAGATCCAACTTCCCGTCAGAAGTGGCCACGAATTTCGACGTTCACCACAACCCAATGACTACACTGCCCAACCATCATGATCCCAATAACTTCATGTGGATGCCCAAGATTGCCGTTATCCACGGAGCTTATGAAGACATGGGAACCATGTTCAAGGCCCTTGGTTTCGAATACAACGGTGATCGCATCGTGGAAATATCAAACAGCAGCTCTGGTATTTTCGAACCGAGTGATGCCGATCTCTTCCTTCAGGATCTGAATGAGCTCAACAAATACAACATAATCGTCATAAACTGCGGTGGTTCAGTGGGATCCCTCACCAAGGACTCTGTGCGAGAGAACCTCAGACAGTATGTCCGAAACGGAGGCAAACTGTACGTGGACGATTTCTCCTACGACTATGCGGAACAGCCCTGGCCTGAATTCCTCTCCTTCTATGTCGCGGACACGAACGATGACGACGGCGGCTTCGGTGACGGTCCGGGAAAATGCGGTACGGGCTCGGATCCGTCGGGCAGCATAGACGACTGCAACAACTGGTCTGCCTATGGAGGCACTGGCGTTGCCAAGGATCCAGGTCTTGAGCAGTGGCTGACCCTCTCCTCGGTGGCCAGAACTGCCAACCCAGAGCTACATGCAGCATGGAACATCCTGTGGCAACTGTCCGAAGGTCCAGTGGGAGAATGCACAGAAGACACTCCTCACTGCGAAAATGGAGTTGAATATTCCTTCCCGAAGGTATGGATGGCCCTCCAATCCGGGAATGATCCGCTCAACCAGGGAGTAGAACGCCCCATGACAGTGTCTTGGAGACACTACTGCGGCCGCGTTCTTTACACCGTGTATCACACCGAGGGCAAGGGAGATTCCTGCAATGGAGATGACTGCTTCGATTACACTCTTCTTCCCCAAGAAAAAATCATGATGTATCTCATCATGGAAATTCAGACCTGTATCAAACCTAATGTGGTCGACTGAACATGAGTTCTGAAATAGTTCTATCCGGCGGAGCCTCCAGCATCGGAAGGGCTCTCATACCTCTCCTTCACAACCCTGGAAATTCCCTTACAGTGGTAGATCCTCGTATGGATCCAGCCTTACTCCCGGAGGATGTCACACTTCTGAAGAAAAATCTCAACTCGTCGTCTGTACGCAACCTGGCACGTTCGGGTATAGACGTGTGGATTCATATCGGTATACAGCCACCAGCCGGACAGGAGTGGCAATGGCTGTCAGAGGGAACTCAGGTACTCGTGGATCTGGTGAGTGAAGCCAAGATTCCTGTTTTCATATATGTTTCCACAGCCATGGTATACGGAGCCTTTCCTGACAATCCGCAGCTCATCGCCGAAGACTGGCCCCTGAGGGCAGCCAGACACTCCAGGATCATGGCTCCTTACGTAGAAGGCGACCTTGCAGTATCCACCCTGTTCTGGAAAGCACCCCAGACACGCGTCGTGCTTTTGCGCCCTTCGTTCATTTTGGGTCCGTCAGACGGACTTTTTGCACGCTATCTCAGAAATCCTGCACCTCCCATGATAATGGGTATGGATCCCATGGTGAGTCCCCTTCATCTGTATGACCTCACTCAGGTAGTAACATGGGTCTTGACTTCGGATGTACGAGGAATATTCAATCTCCGGGGTTCTGATATCCTGCCTCTATCCAGACTACTGGATATGGCCGGACGTTCCCCTCTCGTTCTTCCTCTGGGCAAAATGGCTGAAACCATTGTTCCCGGTCTGTCCCCCTATCTCAAGTTTGTATGCATAGGCGATGATAGCTTACTTATAACTATGCGAAATTACAGGAGTTTTTCGCTAACCGACATGATCACGGATGCTTTGACCCCCCAGTTGAGCCTCGTGGCTCAAGCATATCGGTGACCGAACGGTTTTCTAGATACTGCCTAACCTCTTCCGATGGGGCGTAAGTCCGCTGATTCTCCTTTATTCCCAGATACCTGAAATCCAGGTTCCCAACAGGTTCTCTCCATCTGCCCTCGAAGGATCCGTCCCTCCATTTGCGTTCGTAATCCGAACGGTAAAGCAGATAGTCCTCATAAGCAATCCGCCTTCGGGAAGAGATACGCTCAAGCCCGAAAGACTCCCCATTATGTGGTGCCCTGCGAACACGTACGCTATAAAACTCAGAAGTAGAGCCGCTTCCATAGGAAAATAGGCCTACCCGGTCGCCGGAAGCAAGATTCCCTGACGCATACAGGGATAAAAGAGAGGCCAGCATGGAACTGGAATAGATATTTCCCAGCTGTCGGGCCACATAAAGCCCAGGCTCCACCATGCGGTGATAGGTATCCGTAAATTCCTTACTGCCGGTCCTTCCGGGTCCGAATTCCGTCTCCCACAGTGCGCGAAAAGCCTTGAACGCCATTTTGGGGAATGGTGTATGAAATGCAAAGGCAGCAAAGTCATTCATGGACATGCGGGAGCGCTCTTTGAATATGCGATAGGCACTCTTCAGTCCCCTGAGGTAACACTCCATCGAATAGCGGCCGTCGACAAACGCAG
>JALWFW010000112.1 GCA_027013865.1 Polyangiaceae bacterium
GTTATATAATAATAATAATAATAATAATATACAAAATTTATATAGCGCCCTATACAATCTGTAAGAAAATCTGCTCTAAGTTATAGCTATTGGAGTATTTCAGGCTGGAATAGTTAGTCTTCCCAGCACAGTAGAATCTCTCAGTGATAAACATCTGCTGGGTGAAGCTTTCTGGTACGTCAGTGGGTTGGTTGTGATGGATGTTGATCTGAGCAGATGTATTCATAATGGCATGGTTTCCCGTTTTAGTTTTCATTTTGGCTTTTCCTAATGCAGTTGAATCTCTCCATAACGGATATCTGCCGAATAACGTATTCTAATCTGTAACGGAGGCGCTTATGTTAGCGGACTAAGAGGCATTCTACTGTGTTGCTTTAATCGGATTTCAATTTTTAGCTGTTCGGTCGCCGACGCATTCCATCAGCGTACACCGTCCTGCTATGGATCGGTACAACGGCTTACTGTGAGGTTTGCTTCTGTTGGGGAATTCCAGCTTGGATTTTCCATAAATAGACACTCATTCGGTAAACATATTGCGCTTGCTGTTTTTGGTTCAGTAGGCGAGAAGAGGAACAACGTCATCATTTCTGAGCATCAGTTATACGTCTTTGTGTTCGTTTACGTGTTTCTCCCGCGGTATGCTGGCGAGTGGTGCTGTCTCCTGTAAATAGTACGATCCCGGGTTCGGTGCTGGTTCTTAATATGTCTGAGGTGCGTCTTCGTGTGTCTGCTAATCTAACTCTCATCCGAAGTCGCTTCCGCGGCTCAGTTCTTACATATTTTGCATTATGAGGTTCTGTGACACAAGTTCGTGCCTCACTGGACCTCATTAACTTCGGCCCAATTCGAAAGTCCATGCTGTCGTCTCATTAACATTTTGCCAAACGATTCTGAACAAGGTTTCCCTGCGATCCGGACGCCTTCGGTTCCACTTCAAGCAGAAATGTGTCTCCTTAGCGTTACATATTTCGTATCTGCCGAGTTCCTTGCTTGGTTGCCCTACTCGGCTACAAATGCGGCTTGGCACAACGGTTCCTATTAGCCGGATCTCCGCTTTAGGAAAGTGGCGATCGAAATGGGTGCTACTGTAGGCAAACGGCTGATGTTTCCTCGCTTCTTTCGCTACCGCATTAGTTTCCAGCTCGGTACATGAAGCGGCAAGGTCGTTCGGTTTTTCCAAGAAATCGGCCAATCATTATCCAGCGACAGTCTTCATTCGTATCCTGTTTATTGCTTTCCGGCTTTGCCAGTCTGGCATTATGCCATCTGGCCGCCGATGTCGCCACTGTCGTCCTTGTCATCGTTATTGCTGCAGCTGCTCCAGTTTTTTGTCTTATTTTCTTGACATTTTTGGCTTCTTTCATTATTAAGGCGGAATCGAATTGGCCGAATGGAGTTGGCCCGTCTTTTGGGCTGCTGTTACGAATCGCGTCGGTCTGGAGCGGGCCTAGAATCGCTTGTCGGGCAACGTGAAATTTGTGCATATAGCGTAGCATATAGA
>JALWFW010000113.1 GCA_027013865.1 Polyangiaceae bacterium
ATATCAGATGTTTGGAGCCCATGTGTCAATATCCCGAATTCAGCACATAGACATAGTAGGCCGTGCCAGGATTGTGTGACTTACGTCCCAACTGTCCGCAGCTGTCGTCTCCCCAGCACCACACAGCACCATAGCCGGAGTTCGATTGTAGGGCGCAGGTAAAGTCGAAACCTGCTTTGACTTTGCTGAACATGGTCAACTGGATGCCATATATGTCGGTTACGGGTTTCGGGTAAAATGAATATTTTTCCGTCACACCCGGCCCCAGTTGTCCGTGCTTGTTGGAGCCCCAGCACCATACGGATCCGTCGTTTTTGAGTGCGCAGGTATGAATGACACCAGCCTCTATCTGGGTTACGTCTAACAGGGCAGTTCCATCTTCAGTCATTACTTGTGTGGCATGGGAGGCCATGACAGCGGTTCCGAAACCGAGTTGTCCATCGTATCCCATGCCCCAGCACCATACGGATCCGTCGTTTTTGAGTGCGCAGGTGTGCATGTCTCCTGCACTTATCATGACAACATCTGAAAGTGGCCGCCCTTGAGATACGGTGACCTGTACCGGGGAGTAACTGCTGAGATCGGTACCATCTCCCAACTGATTGTTACTGTTGTCACCCCAGCACCACACCGTTCCGTCATTCTTGAGGGCACAGGTATGACCAGCCCCGCATGCCACGGCTGCGGCATTGGAGAACGGTGTCTGACCTGATTCCAGGACCTCTACGGCACGGATAGCATTCTGTGTCGTCCCGTTGCCTAGCTGCCCATATTGACCGTCACCCCAGCACCATACGGTTCCATCGTTCCTGACTGCACAAGTATGCATCGGACCTGCAGAGATATCAGTGACATCGGTGAGATCTGTTCCTGAATCATCTTGTACCACCAGGAATTCATTTACCTCCGTATCGCTGACCCCTGAGCCTGTTTGACCCAGGTCGTTGCCTCCCCAGCAGCGCACTTTTCCATCGTTTCCCAGGGCACAAGAATGTATGGCTCCGAGGGCGAATTCGTTTACGTTCTGTAGAGTGGAAGAGTTCTGATCGTGTGTTACCACGGCTGTGCTGTAATAAAGCGGATTGTCATGGTCCACCTGACCGTATGTATTGTCTCCCCAGCACCAGACTTCGTTGTTTAGTGTTTTGGCCATGCAGACATGATCTTCTCCAGCACCGAACAGATGAGCATCGGTTATGTTCGAGCCGGAATCCTCTTTTACCACGGCCGGTTTCGAGGATATGAAATCCTCTCCGCTGCCGAGCTCACCTGATCTGTTGGACCCCCAGCAATATAGGGATCCGTTCTCGAAGATTCCGCAGGCGTGAAAATATCCGGCTGCGACGGTCATGAAGTTGGTTCCGCTGGGCAGTCCGTTTACGAACCCACTGAGATTCTGCGCAGCAAAACTGTCAGTCCTCGTACTTTTGGGATATCCCCCCCAGCAGTAAGCCACGCCGTTATTGTTTACTGCACAGGAGTAGTCCATTCCGGAAGTCAGGACAGATATGTACTGCAGAGCAGATCCCTGTTCATCATATACGATATGGGCCACGGATGTGGCATCAGTGATGTTCTGAGTGCCGAGTTCGCCGTGGGAGTTGGAGCCCCAGCACCACACCTTGGCTCCTTGGGTATAAGGACTCACTGCACAGGTATGAGAATATCCGGCACTTACGGAATCTGCCTTCAGCCAGGTTGAATCTGTTGTGTAAACTGGGGCGGGATGGGGAACGTCCTGCATGTTCGCACCTCCGGCCTGCCCTGAGTCGTTTCGCCCCCAGCACAACACCGTACCGTCATACATGAGGGCGCAGGAGTGATCTCCTCCGGCCGCAATTCCATTGACCATCTCAAGATGGGCTCCTGAGGAGTCCACGGATACTTGCACCGCAACATTGCTGAAGTCGCCTGTCGTATTGGTGCCGAGTTCGCCGTGGGAGTTGGAGCCCCAGCACCAGACCGTGCCGTCCGATTTGAGGGCGCAGGTATGGTTTTCACCGGCAGATATCTGGATGACATCATTCAGGGATGTTCCGTCTGCCGTTATCACCTGAACAGCCGTCATCGCTGCTGGTTTTGGAGAACCATCTCCTACCTGTCCTTGATCATTGGCCCCCCAGCACCACACCGTACCGTCATACATGAGGGCACAGGCATGGCGTCCACCTGCTGTAACCTCACTTGCTCCCTTGACCGGAGACATACTGGCATCCAGGACAGGCTTGGGGATGTCTGAATACATACTCGTACCGCTGCCGGTCTGTCCTTCGTAACCTGCACCCCAACACCAAAGCCCACCAGTCAGGGTTACAGCACATGAGAACGAGTTTCCGGCTGAAACCATCTGCACCTGACATTCATCACCCACTCCATTGCTGTCTGAGTCTGATTGACCCTGGTTGGAGATCCACATGCAGTTATCATTGGAGTTCTCTATCGAGTCACCGTCCAGATCGTTATCGCATACGTCACCGTAGCCGTCGCCATCCTGATCATGCTGATCCGGGTTGGAGTAAGTGGAACAGTTGTCAGAGGCATCTTGCACTCCGTCGCTGTCCTGATCCTGTATACACTCGGACGTGTCCATATGACATGAGGAACTGCATCTCAGAGTCCCCCCCTGATATCCCAGGTTGGTACACGAGTTGCCCCCCATATTCGTGCCGTCACACTCCTCACCTTGCTGATCATCGATGATTCCGTCGCCACATTTTTGCAGCGTGCAGTTTGTACGACACGAGGCGTTGGGGGTGTCGGAGTTGTTGGTACCGTCGTCGCATTCTTCACCAGACTCTAGCGTCCCGTTACCGCAGCTTGCAAGCACTCCAGCGCATTCGTCAAACTTGAACTTACACTCGGAGTCGCACTTCAGGTTACCTCCCGTATATCCGTAATCCTCACATCTTCGTCCTCCGTAATTGAGAAGATCACACTCTTCACCAGCCCCTTCCTGGATCAGACCGTCTCCGCATTTGCCCCATGCTCGGCATTCTTCGAGGTCGTAGGTGCAGTCAGAGCGGCATCTCAACACACCACCGTAGTAGCCCATACTCTCACAGTTGGTGGCATCACCGAGATCCAGACCGTCACATTCCTCACCAGGCTCAGATACGCCGTTACCGCATACAGGCTCACCAGCCTCACATTCACTGGTATCCAGGAGACAGTCGTCCGTACACCCTAGGATGCCTTTTGCGAATCCTTCCGTGGCACAGGTGCGCATTCCCACATCTGTGCCATCGCACTGTTCACCAGCCTCGCGAATGCCGTTTCCGCAGGTGCCTCCTTCGCAGGCTGAATAGTCGAATTGGCACGTCTCGAGACAGTTGAGCGTACCCCCGTCATAACCAAAGTCACCGCAGGTTTTGCCATTAAGTTCGGAACCGTCGCACTGTTCACCCGAATCTAGTACTCCGTCGCCGCAGGTCGTGGGTATACACATGGAAAAGCTATAGGTGCACTGGCTGGTGCAGTTTAGTAAACCACCCTTGTAACCGAAGTCTTTGCAGCGGCGTCCTACTAGCTCACCTGAGTCGCATTCCTCGCCTGGGTCTACCTTTCCGTCGCCGCAGAAGTTAGTGGATTTCCCATCCTTATCGCAACCGGCTGTCCAGATGATGGTCAGTGCCATGAGTGATGCGAATAAAGTCAATGATATAAGACTGTTACGGCGCATGATTTTCTCCTTGAATTCAAAAAAATGGCTGAACTGCATGCCAAAATACATGAAAATGACTTTCAGGATGTACTGCCCTTTTGAGTCGAGCGAATTCAGTTTTATCTTAATTGTAGTACGCAATAATGGAGAAGGGTCAAGAAGAGAGCCAGCAGGCGGGTACTCATAAAGAGCTTGGGAGTCAGGTACGAGTACGGTCTATGACAGGATCCTTTGCAGTAATGGACATGTCATGAAACTATAGGGGGTACGCATGAAGACAGACTGTTTCCGTATAGCAGGCGGTTCTCCAGACATATTGCGCCGGGTCGCCGTTTTTAGGCCTTGGTATTCTTATCCGGTGTAGCCAGGTATTTGGAGGCTGGATCCCATCTTCTAGATAGAGGAGAGGGGAGCACTGTACACGATATCTGGACAGCATGTCATATCGAGTTTCGATATGAGGTATGAAGGACGGTTAGGATTGAAGGTATCCTTTTATGTTGCGTGTAACTTGTTGATTTTATTTATTTTTTATCTATGTGTCCTTCCGCTGCCATGTGATTCGTATATACGGACGATATCCTACGGTCCAGGATGATTCATTCCCAGGGCCGTCGAGCTGCCCTGCATGGCTCCGTGGTTAGCCTTCCTGGCTGGACATGCTTTTGCTTCAAGAACGGGTGCAGGCTCTCATAGGGCTGTCGGGCTGCCCTGCATGGCTCCGTGGTTAGCCTTCCTGGCCGGACATACTTTCGGCCGTGCCGGTGACACTGATAAGGTTCTTCCATGGATCCCCAGCCTTTGCGGCACGGTTCACACATCCCGCCACAGCGTTTGGTGTTACGCGGTAACTCCTTGATATTACGGCACTTTGCCGCAAGGCCCGAAACCATCCCATCTAAAGAAGGGCCCTCTCCCGCCGTCACACCGGCCGAAAACCAAACCGCAGGTTAAGCCGCCCTGTTGAAGCTTGTATCTGTTTGACCATCTGC
>JALWFW010000114.1 GCA_027013865.1 Polyangiaceae bacterium
GTGTGTGTGTGTGTGAATATATATATATATATATATATAGTAAAAGCACGGGCACAGAGAAAACCTAAACATATGTATGTATTTTGTCCAGCTGACACCACGTAGCGTTTTGTACTTGATATAGCTATAATACTAATAATACACAGCATATGATCTAACATATATGCATAAATCGCCATGTTCAACATTAGCCACAATTCCCGCTCCTAGCTGCCCCGTCCGTGTGTGCGTGCGTGTGTGCGTGCGTGTGCGTGCGTGTGTGTGTGTACTGGTAGATTACGTCCGATTTCGTGTGTTTAATTAATGGTCACCATAACGATAAGCCGGTGCCATTCTGTCGGCTGACGCTAAAAAGCTTTCGGGAATCAGGACTCCAGAAAGCGTAGCCAGCAGGCTGGCTAGCCTTCTGTAGTACTACCTTGCCAGTCTGGATCGGGCTGATGTTGCTACTGCTGCCCGCCACCTCTGGATCGCTACTTTTACCTTTAAAACGTAACTGGCGCTTCTGGAACAACAAGCGACCGAACGCGTGGGTCTGAAGCGGTCTTATTTACACTAAACAAGCGGATTCTGTCTGTGGGCAGCGAGATATCACACTGATCCTTTAGGGCGACCCTTGCTTTAGAAAAGGTAAAACGAGCGAAAGGGCAGGTGCAAGGATATCGAGTTAGGATTCTGATATCCCTCCCACCCTCTCTCTATCTCTGCTTTGTACTGGATAGGCAATAAAAAGGACGGGAAATAGAGAGAGAAAAATCCGCAGCACAGTCCGGATACTACCGAGGCATTCATCCGTCGAGCGACCGAACGATCCAGAAGATTACAGCGAGTCCGGATATCAATCAGTCAGGGATAGGTCAGCGTGTTGGAGCGAAGCTAAGGAATATTAACTTGACCTCGGAAAGTGCACGGAGAACGCCGCTAGCGAGATCGAAGTCGTGTCTCCGTGTATATACTAGAACGGGAAATCGAACCGCATTCGGGAACGTTAACCGCCTGGCGACTTAATTAATGAACTCAGTTCGTTAATTCAAGCGGCGTGGTACACACAGGCACCCTGATTCAACGTTCCTTATTTATTAGCTGGATGACGATGAAGCTCGTGTTGATGGGAGTGGCGTTCTTCTTTCTGGCTGCCACTGGTGCAGAGGTCACGGAGAATCCAGACGCAAGTGAGTAATTTACTCGGTGCTAAAAAGTCAATCCAAACACCATGGCCGCCTATTAACCGCGTCAAATGGTGATGGCGTGATCTAGTCAAAATAGTTAAGTTCGCTTGTTTAAGATACCAAGTTAAATACATCAATTTGGAATAATGTATGCAGTTCCGTTTCGCATGTTTATTTTTAATGTTTGTATTTTTGTTATTGAATTTGTATATAACAATTTGTTGTTCGTATTTTTATTTATGTTGTGGTTTGATGACCAATGAGTTACATTTATTTAGTAAAAAAGCCGGAGAGATAAGCGATAAGCAAAAAGTTTTTTTCGGTCGTATAA
>JALWFW010000115.1 GCA_027013865.1 Polyangiaceae bacterium
GTCAGTAGGAGAGCAGGAGATCTATTTGAAATAGTGCTGTGATTACAAGTAGTTACGCATGTGTCTAATCTTGGCACGCAGTGTGCATGAAGGGCAAGGACAAAGGAAGTGAGCAGGGGGAATTAGGACTGTAGAGGGTTGGTCGGTCTACTGGAGCCGAATGCAAGATCGGCGCCGAGTATGCTTGTGCTCAAGTATGCTTGCGCTCAAGGCGGACGGGCAGACTGAAGGCCGGGCAAAACCAAAGGCCAAATCGAGTACTAGAAAAGCTTATGTCTCTAAAATATGTCATTCATCATACATCAGGTGCCCCATCATGCTTTTTGGTCCAAAATAATCACCATACGAACGAACCAAGAACAGACAAAACAAAAAGTAATGAAACTGCTGAATCCGACTGGACAGTACTGAGCAACTTTATGAACATAGTCCTACCCTGGTTTTCGTTCTCCATTCCTTCATACAGCTGCTGTTTTCATCCCAAAACCGATAGTAATATTGCAAACTTGCTCCATCGCTCTAAATTGAGCGCACTATGAAGGGGCCTTACAGCGATCTGGATCTCACAGAAGTAATCAAGCCAATCAGATATCTTGGCGGCGAACCGGGTGAACTCATAAATACCAAAGCATTGACCTCTGCAGTGCTCGCTTTCCCGGATGTATATGAGATAGGCATGTCCCATCTGGGCACAAGAGTGCTCTATCAGGTGGTCAATGCAGATCCTCGCCTGCGTCTCGAGCGGGCCTTTGCACCATGGCCTGACATGGAGAAACTTCTCAGGAGTACGAACACCCCCCTACGCTCACTGGAGACCGGAACACCGCTTAGGAAATTTCCGGTGGTTGGCTTCTCACTTCAGTTTGAACTCACGTATACCGGAGTTCTTCAGATGTTGGATCTTGGAGGCATTCCCCTGCTGCGTGCCGAAAGACAGGAGGGGGATCCCATCGTGGTGGCTGGGGGACCCAATGTGACTCATCCTGAGCCTATGGTGGACTTCATCGACATTTTTGCCATAGGTGATGGTGAGGTGACACTTCCGTGGATGATGCTCACCGATTACCGGCTCAGACAGGAGGGCGTACCCCGTGATGAACGGATCCGCCTGCTTGCGCATAGTCCCCATCTTTATGCCCCAGCGACGCGCAGGACATTCGTACACAAACCGTCAGGACGCGTTATCGTTGGCAAGTCGCTTGATTCCGAAGAGCCTGCCGACATCGTGCCTGCAGTCGTCGATGACATCGATTCTGTCCCTTCTACGGTAGGTGGGCCGCGCCCGTACATGGCCGTGTTCGCCCGTGCCTCGATAGAAATCGCTCGCGGCTGTACGCAGGGATGCAGATTCTGTCAGGCAGGATTCATTTACAGGCCCCTACGCGAACGTCATCCCAGGCAGATAATGAAGGATGTGGATGAAGCCATTGCCACCGGTGAGGAAGAGGTCTCTCTGACTGCGTTGTCCACGCTCGATTATACGAATTTTGAGGATCTCCTGGAGATGGTGGCAGCGAAGGTCAGGGCTGTGAAGGGTTCTGTTGGCATTTCCTCCATGAGGGCATACGGACTGAGTGAGCGCTTCCTGAATCTCCTGCGCACGGGACGCGGGGGAGGTCTGACCTTTGCTCCCGAGGCAGGAACGCAGCGATTGAGGGATGCCATAAACAAAAATGTCCGAGAAGAGGATCTCCTGGAATCAGTCGCCAAAGTGGCCGCTCTTGGCTGGTCGCGGGTAAAACTGTATTTCATACTAGGACTGCCTACGGAAACAGAAGAGGATCTAAGGGCCATACCAGCCCTGGGACACAGAGCATGGCTGGCTGGCAAACAGGCGGTGAAGGGCAAGAAGAGGATGAGGCCTCCCCAGATAACATGCTCCATGTCCTCCCTGGTGCCTAAACCCCATACTCCCTTCCAGTGGATGCCGGCGCTATCTCTGGATGACATAACAGCACGTCAGCAAGTCGTCAGGGAGGCGGCCAGTGGGCAGCGAGTTCGTCTGAGGTTCCATGATCCTAGAGTATCAGTGCTGGAAGCCGTTTTCGCCCGCGGTGACAGAAGACTTGGCCGCGTAATACTTGAGGCTTATCGGCTTGGCGCCCGTTTTGACGGTTGGGAGGATCTTTTCGACTATTCGATATGGGAGGAAGCTTTCCACAGAACGGGCACCGACATGCGGGAATATCTTGCACCTTTGGATACACAGGCACCCACTCCATGGGATCACATAAAAGTCGGAGTGGACAGAGACTTCCTACTGGCTGAATACCAAAAGACCCTTGGTGGTATCACTACTCCTTCGTGTTTCCAGCTGCAGCCTCCAAGAATAATCCCGTGCCATGTTTGTGGAGCAGAGTGCGATCTGAAGGATAGAAGAAGGCAAGTATTTGATTTTATTGATTTCTTTGACAAAAACATGTCGAAGGCAAAGTCGCCGGAGGAATCTCAGGATAGGACGGCCAGTGAAAACATCAGCAAGGATATAAGACTACGGGTGATATTTGCCAAACGGGGGGATGGAAGATACTTCGGTCACGGCGATCTCCTGGGCCTGATTCCCAGGATTCTGAGAGCCGCCGGTCTGAATCTGAAATATTCCCAGGGCTTCAACCCAAAGCCAAAAATGGTGTTTGCTCCTCCTCTTCCATTTGGTGTGGAATCAGAGGGGGAAATCGTAGAGGTAAGGGTCACTGAAGAGCCTTGGAGAGCATTTCCCGACCCCGAAGGCAGGGCAGAACTGATCAGCCGTCTGAACCGCCATGCACCAAGGGGCATAGTGTTTACTGACGTACAGATTTCCGATACTCATATTCAGGAAGATATCGTGGCAGCACTCCATGAAACTACCGAGCCGGTGAGCAGTTCTGAAATAGACAGGCTTTTGGGTACATTGGAAGAAGGTATAGTCATCCGTGAACGTGAAGGTAAGAAACCCGTGGAATTCAGCCTCAAAGATGAGGTGGTGTCCGTGAAGCTCACTGCAGATGGCCGAATGGATTTCATACTGCGAGTACACCAGGGACCAACGCTTTCTCCACGTGAGTTCCTCGAATTTGCAGGTCTGGATACTTCATACAGACGGATAGCCTTCGTATTCAGGAGCCAGATTTTCCAGAATTGACCCGACTCCTGACTTTTTGCATTTAGTATGACTACATAGTCATGTGAGACGTTGCAGTCGTGTTGTGTGAGTCTTGTATTTCCCGCCATTCGTAGAACATATGTGGGTTTTAATTCACAGCTTCATGAATGCTTGCATAACAAAGAATAGATAGAAAACAATAGAAATTTATCTATGATTACAATAGGTTATGGAATATAATCTTGGAACTACTGAGTTTCACCCAGCGGATT
This sequence comes from Polyangiaceae bacterium, assembly GCA_027013865.1. Classification (GTDB taxonomy): domain Bacteria; phylum Myxococcota_A; class Polyangia; order HGW-17; family JALWFW01; genus JALWFW01. The sequence goes on from JALWFW010000115.1 coordinate 3,358, forward strand.
CATAGGGTGGGGATCGATACGTATGACGTGTATAATGGTATCATCCTCGCGTTTTACCTTGAGCACATCAAGTTTGTGCTGAGTGCCGAAATCAGTACCGTGAATGACAGTCTGAACGCCTGTGTGTGATTCGATGCCAAACACCAGGGGAGCCAGAAGATTGACCGTAGTACCGGGGTCGCCCTTGCGGAAGGTTACTATTACGGCCACGGCTATTTCTTCGTCGTGTACTCCGGCTTCGGCCAGGGCGGCCCTGAGCGGATCCATGGGATAGTCAGGTATGGACTCAAAGGGATCCACGACGACGAAAGCGAGTTCGGGGATCTGACAGGACTGGAGCCATCTGAATGGCGAGCCAGGAGCATGATCTATAAGAATGAACTGGGTAGCATCGGAAAAGCCCAGGAGCCCGCCCTTGAGGGTGAGCACCACGGAATCGTCAACTTCGATGGTGCCGAAGCGAGTGGTGTCAATCTTCATCCCCCTCCTCCTTTTCCTTCGTGGATTCGGGCGTGCCGTCAGCAGGTTTGCGGACAATAGACCCTGGGGTCGTCACTGTTGCCTGTCCGCCAAGACCAGCAGGGCCAAGGATAGAATCAATGAGATCGTTTTCAGCAATCGAGGCTGCTTCTCCCATCTCCCTGACGATCTCCTGGTAGATTTCCTCCCGGTATATGGGTACTCCTGGCGGGGCTTCTATTCCCAGCCGCACCTGCTTGCCTTTAACGTCTTTAACAACTATGACTATTCCGTCGCCAATCCGGATTCTCTGACCCGGCCTCCTGGTTAGGGTGAGCATGTATATCCCCTTGGTCGGGGCGAGAGGATTCGAACCTCCGTCCTTTCGGTCCCGAACCGAACGCGCTACCAGGCTGCGCTACGCCCCGTTATAAGCGAACGCACTATATACAGTTCATTGTTGGCAAGTCAAGATTAAACTGCTGTTTATACAGTGCGATCCGTTTATGTAATTTCCGTAATTCAAGTTTCGAATTTCAGGCGTGTTGTCTGGGTGTCCGCGGGTGGCCACGGCTAAAACCAGCCGTTTTTTAGATGTTCCACCTTTTATTTCAGCATGTTAGCGGCTTTGCACCCTTCTGCGGGGGTGTCCAACTTAGATGAAAGGTGCGAGTTTGCATGATGGGGTGGTTGTGAGCCGGTGCGCTAAAGTTCTTTGATATCAGCATGTTACGCGCGCCACTAGCGCTCTTGGATGCTTTGGCATGCATCATGCATAGGGTGGGTTTATGACTGGACCGTAGGAGACACAGGGATC
>JALWFW010000116.1 GCA_027013865.1 Polyangiaceae bacterium
CAGGTGATCCGTCCAGTGCAACCGGATGTGTCTAGTGTACAGTCGTCTTTGCAATCCAGGGAACCGCCGGTGAATCCGAAGTCCTGGCACGTCTTACCTGCCAGGTTGTTGGTGTCACACTGCTCGCCGCGGGTGTCCTGCACGATACCGTCACCGCACATGCCGTGTGTCTGGCAGTCGGATACGTCGAATTGGCACGAATGTGAGCAAGCCAGTGTGCCCCCGTAATAACCCAGGCTCTCGCATGTGTCACTGCCGAGCTGGCTGCCATCGCACTGCTCGCCGCTGTCAATGACACCGTTGCCGCAGGTAGGCTGTCCGGTGCAACCGGATGTGTCTAGTGTACAGTCGTCTTTGCAATCCAGGGAACCGCCGGTGAATCCGAAGTCCTGGCACGTCTTACCTGCCAGGTTGTTGGTGTCACACTGCTCGCCGCGGGTGTCCTGCACGATACCGTCACCGCACATGCCGTGTGTCTGGCAGTCGGATACGTCGAATTGGCACGAATGTGAGCAAGCCAGAGTGCCCCCGTAATAACCCAGGCTTTCACAGGATTAACCGTCGAGATTGTCTCCGTCACATTCGTCTAGGCCGTCTACCTCACCGTTACCGCATGTGGCTGACTGGGTTCCCGATGTTCCCGAGGAATCGTCTCCACAGCCTGCACTGAAGGATATAGCCGTTGCCATGATGATGAGAATGAAGGTCGCTACCGGTTTTTTCATCTTGTCACACCTCCTTCGGATGTCCTGGAATATATTAGTGTATCAGCATTATTTATGCCGGGAAGCATCTGTACGGTTTTTAATGTGTTTTTCACGAAAGAATCGTGCGCCCAGGAACGGATCCTTGAAAAATACGGCTTCGCGGAGTAAATCGGCTCATCATGCAATTCTTTGCAGATCTTCACGTGCACTCCAGGTACTCGAGGGCCACCAGCTCGGCCCTGACACTGGACAACATCTACCGGTGGGCCAAACTCAAGGGGCTGTCCGTCGTCGTCACCGGGGACGTCACCCATCCGGGATGGCTGGCCGAGATTCGCTCCCGTTTGGAGGAGGAGGACACCGGACTGTTCAGACTGAAGGATGAGTTTGCCGGGCCTGTGGACGAGTCCCTGCCAGCATCCGTACGCAGTTCAGCAGTGCGCTTCGTCCTTGGCGGCGAGATCTCGTGTATCTACAAGGCACAGGGCAGGGTGCGCAAGGTCCATCTCATGGTGTATCTGCCCTCCATGGACAGTGCTCTGCGTTTCTCCGAGGAGTTGTCGCGTCGTGGCAATATCTCCTCTGACGGCCGTCCCATACTAGGCCTCGATGCCCGGGAGGTCCTGGAGCTGGTCCTGGCTTCATCGGGTGTGATGATTCCCGCCCACATCTGGACACCGTGGTTTTCTGTCCTTGGATCTAAGAGCGGTTTCGATTCCCTGGAGGATGCCTTCGGTGATCTGCTGCCTGAGATATTCGCCCTGGAGACGGGTCTGTCGTCGGATCCGGCCATGAACCGCCTCCTGTCTGGTCTGGATTCCTTCGTTCTGGTGTCGTCGTCTGATGCCCACAATCCCCAGAACCTAGCCAGGGAGGCTACGGTTTTCGATACCGAACTGTCATGGGACGGCATCTTCGGAGCTCTGAGGTCCCGGAGTGGCTATCTCGGTACCGTGGAGTTCTTCCCTGAGGAGGGTAAGTACTTCCTGGACGGACACCGCTCGTGCGGCATACGTTTCGATCCGCGTAAAGACACCCTGCCGCCCGACGGCAGATGCCCGGTATGCGGGGGTACCCTCACCATTGGCGTGCTTCACAGGGTGCTCGAACTGGCCGACCGCTCCCGGCCAGCCGACTCGTCATACATGTCCGTAATTCCCCTTCCAGAGATCCTTGCCGAGATTGCCGGGGTGTCCTCTCCCACGCCGCAGGTGATGGCCGAATACGAGAATTTGGTGATGCGCCTAGGGTCTGAATTGGACATCCTGTCCTTTGTACCCCTCGATGCCGTGGAGGATGCCGCCGGCAGGATACTAGCCACGGGACTTGGCAGGCTCCGGGAGGGCAGGGTCTACCGCGAGCCCGGCTATGACGGCCGTTATGGTGTGATTTCCGTGTTCGAGCCCGGAGAGCTGGCCCGCCTCACATCGGGAGCGTCTTTGTTTGGTGGATGGTATGATATGCCAGATGCCCCGTCTGGTACCGAAAAGTCACCGGACGTTCCAAAATCAAAGGAATCCGCTGTAAGACGGTCGGCCGGACTGGACGATACGCAGGAGCAGGCAATGCGAAGGGAAGGTTCTCTGGCTGTGGTCGCTGGCCCTGGTTCGGGGAAGACGCGCACCCTCGTGGAGAGGATACGGCATCTCGTGCAGGAGCGCGGCGTTGATCCGCAGTCCGTATGTGCCGTGACCTTCACACGCAGGGCAGCCCGGGAACTGAGTGAGCGGCTCGAGGGCATCACCCCTGGGTTCGTGGGTACCATACACTCCTTGGCCTACAGGCTGGTGTCCCGTCATACTGGCACCATGCCTGTGGTGGCAGACGACGACCAGCGAATGGAAGTGGCCCGTGCCATGTTCGGACGCAGCGCACCGTCCATGCTGTCGCGTATATCCCTGGCCATGGCGCATGGCCGGTCCACCAGCGAGACGCGTATGTTCGAAAGAGCCCTTGGGGCCCGGGGTCTTACGGACATGGACTCCATTATCACCAAGGCCTACGAGATCCTTGAGGCTCAGGAGATCTCCTCGGGATTTCAGGTGGTTTTGGTTGATGAGGCCCAGGACTTGAACAGGGCGCAGTTCCTGTTTCTGAGAGCACTCGCTCCAAAGGAATGGTTTCTCATAGGTGACCCGGATCAGGCCATCTACGGCTTCCGTGGAGCTGAATCCCGGTGGATGTACGAGTTTCCTGGCATCGAGACCCTGACTCTGGGATCCAATTACAGATCCCTGAGACCAATCGTGAAGGCAGCGTGTGAACTCATGGGGCGCCAGGTTCCGAACTCTCCAAGAGGCCCAGGTCCTGCAGTGGAGCTCCATGCTTTGCCTTCACCGAGGAGTGAAGGGGTCTTCGTGTCCCGTACCATCGAGCGCCTTTTGGGAGGCGTGGATTTTTGGTCCCTGGATTCGGGAACCGTGCATTCGGGATCCGGAAGTATGGCTTCTCCAGGTGATATCGCCGTGGTGTACCGCGTGGAGGAGGTGGGTGATTCCATCGAGGAGATGCTTGCTCGCCGCGGTATTCCCGTACGTCGCTTCCCCCGTGCTATGGTGGATGCGCGTATAATGGACTTTCTTGTGAGGATGGGTCAGTCGCCTTCCATGTTTCAGGAATCCTCCGCAGCCGTGCTCTTTGAGGTGAGGGCCCGTTTTGGGGATGACGATTCTTTGGCAATGGATCTCGTACACCTGGAGAACCTGTCACACCTTTACTGTGATGCCCCGACATTCCTTCAGGCCGTTTTGACACCGGATCCTGCTGCGGATCCGGGAGACGCGGTCACCCTCATGACGGCTCATGCTTCCAAGGGATTGGAGTTTCCTGTGGTCTTCGTGGTGGGTCTGGAAGAAGGAACCCTGCCTCTTTACTATGGTGGAGAACCGCCCGAAGATGACGGCCTGGGTGAAGAGAGGCGCCTTCTTTACGTCGCCATGACAAGGGCGCGGGACAGACTGTTCCTCAGTCATGTGGCCAGGAGGCGTATTTTGGGTGGAGTCACGGCCAAGGGACCGTCACGGTTCTTGAAAGACATGAAATTCCTGAAACGTGCAAGTGACAAGAAACCGTCTCGCTCTTCCCCGTCTGGTGGCACACATGGGATGCATTCCCTCTTTTGATGTGAGAGTCCGTTCAGGAGGCTGGACACGAACAGAGTGTGTTAATGTATGGTTTGTATTTTTTGCGCATTATAACCTATTGAAATAAAAGAATAATTTTCGAAAGCATGCCAATACATTGACTATTGTTCATAACCTGCTTCAACCTTTTGCTGATTTTACAGGAGGTATTCATGTACAGAAAGACACTACTGGCAGTTACGGTGGCAGTACTGTTGGGTTTCACCCTGTCCGGATGCGGTGATAGCTCATCGGGAACGTCTGGCACTGGTGGAGATACCAATACCACGGTCGTCGAGAATACACCGGAGATGTGCCAGGACGGCACTGACAACGACGGAGACGGTTCCACGGACTGCGATGATTCTGGGTGTCAGGGTTTCGTATTCTGCATGGCACCGGCGGAGAACAATGCCGAAGTCTGCCAGGACTCGCATGACAACGATGGCGACGGAAAGACAGACTGTGAGGATCCCGGCTGTGCAGGCTTCGTGTTCTGTCAGCCTCCTGCGGAGAATACTGCTGAGGCGTGTCAGGATGGTACGGACAACGACGGAGACGGTGCCACGGACTGCGACGATTCCGGGTGCGCAGGCTTCGTGTTCTGTCAGCCTCCTGAGGAGGATACTGCCGAGGCATGCCAGGACGGCACTGACAACGACGGAGACGGTGCCACGGACTGCGATGATCCAGGATGCGCAGGCTTCGTGTTTTGCCAGCCTTCCCTGGAGAATACCACGACTGCCTGTACCGACGGTTCGGACAACGATGGCGACACTTTCGTAGACTGCGAAGATCCTGACTGTTCAGGTTTCTCCTTCTGCCAGCCGCCAACGGAGGACACTGCCGGGGCGTGCCAGGACGGCCGGGACAACGACAGGGACGGATATGTCGATTGTGACGACTCCGACTGCGTGGGCTTCTATTTTTGCCAGGGTCAGTCCGAGGATACTCCGTCCACCTGCTCCAACGGAGTGGACGACGATGGTGACGGTGACATCGACTGCGACGATTCCGACTGCTGGTTTCTGCTTCTTTGTGGTCACTACAACGGCTACGGTGTCAAGGATCCCTGGCAGGCTACATGGGACGGCATAGAAAGGGGAGCCAAGACCTACGATGAGGCCAAGGCCATATGTGAGTCCCTTGGTGGCCGTCTTCCCACAGTGACGGAACTCTACAGGAATAACGCGACATCTGGTTCAGGAGCTCTTGGAACCAATGCCAACACCAATTATCTGTGGACACTCATCGGGGCTCATTCCCATGGCGCTACAGCCATAGTCCGTCTGTCCGACGGTAACGTCAGTTACTCTGGTAGCACTACGCGTCCGTTCAGGTGCATCTGGCCAGAGAGGGAGCATAACGGCTTCGATGACGTGGCCTGCTACGGAGAGCCCGGAAGCACGTGCTGGAATCATGACGTGTGGAACGTAGACTCCATGGACAGGCCTGCGGTGACCTATGCTACGGCCGTCAACGAGTGCCGTTTTTACGGTGGTTCCATACCCGTTCTGGCCGACTGGTCCAACTTCATCCAGGAGGGACTGCCCAATCCCACGAACCAGTGGGTGTGGACGGCCAATCCCATGTACTGGTACAACGGCGGTTACGGCTATGCGGTAATCAGGTGGCGCCAGACCAACGCCAAGACGTGGAGCTATCATAACAGTGACACGGGTTCCATGGCCGGTGTGACAAGAGAATATCGCTTCAGGTGTGTGGGTCTGAATCCTGCTGCCAGTATTCAGGCACCGTCAGGGCCGCAGTGCACGGTCAACTGCTTCACCATGACTGACCGCCGTTCCACTATCGTCACGGAGGTAGCCTCATCGGATGACAGACGTATGCACGAGGCCATCGACGAGTGCATGGGGCGCGGTGGCGAGATGCTGACCGTGGGTGAGTGGACTGAGCTCATCCACGACGGTCTGTACGTGGACACCACCTGGAACTGGTCTGTGAGTCCTCTTTACTGGTATAGCGGCGGTTACGGCTATGCAATCATCAGGAATGCGGACCTTGCCACTGCATGGAGTTACACCAGTGGCTACGGCGAGCGCAGTGGGTACAACACCAACCGTCCATACAGGTGCGTATGGCGTTCTAAAAGACCTCAGGTTCCATCCTGCAATCCCGACACAGAAGTGGTCAAGTGGGATGCTACGCAAAATGCCTATACTTGCGCGACAGCAACGGCCGGAACATCAGGCGGTAATTCCTATGGTGGTGAAGTCACTGACCCGTGGGGCAATGCCTGGGATGGCGAAGAGCGCGATGCCACGACCTTCGAAAATGCCAAGGCACAGTGCGAATCTCTTGGCGGCCGTCTCCCCACTGCCACGGAGGTATGGGCTGTCAGGGCTTCGGGCAATTCCATTCCCAACATAGGAGTAGGGGGTTCCACGGCCACTAATTATCTTTGGACCATGGCTCCTGGTTATTCAGACAATTCCCGTACCATCGTGCGCATATCCGACGGTAGTACCACCTACACTGCCGAGACCAGCAGTTACCATTACAGATGTATATGGCCCTCCACCAAGAGCGATGTGCTTGCCACACGTAACTGCTACGGTCAGCCCGGTCAGAGTGGATGTTTCGAGACGAGCACAGGACTCATTGCCGACTCCTTCGACCGTGTATCTGTGACGACGGCCGCTGCCATCTACGAGTGCCGCGCCTCTGGCGGACGCCTTCCCACCTTGCGTGAGGTCATCCAGCTCATGCACTCCGGATGGGGCAACGGCACCAACGGTTGGCTGTGGCTGGACGAGCCCAAGTACTGGTACAGCGGTCACTACGGCTATGCTGTTTACAGATGGAGCGGAGTCGGCACCAACACGTGGAACTACGACAGTAATTCAGGTAATGTGTCCTATCCGCATTATTCTCATCGCTTCCGGTGCGTGTATGACCCCAAGGTGCGCTGAGAGTCTCGTCTGATTCTTGAGCCTCTTTCGCTCTATCACGCTTGTGACAGGTCGGTTCATCATCTTCCCTTCACTTTCCCTTTAATCATTTCCGGGTGAAATCCTCGTAAAAAGTAAGATCGTCATCCTTTAGCGTAACCACATGATTTCATTGTTTTTTTGTGGACGGTCGGAAGTGGTGCGGCGTTTAGGTGTCTGGATATCCAGACGGTTTACATGGTTATCATTCCCATTCGATGGTTCCAGGGGGTTTGGTCGTGACGTCGAGGAGCACTGCCGCAATGCCTGGAAGAGCCATGATCTCCCGTGTGACCTCCTGTAGGAATTCATCGGGCAGCCTGGGCACCGTGGCAGTCATGGCTCTTTGGGAGCGGACCGGGCGTAGTATGACGACCTCCTGTCCTCTTTCACCGAAATCTAGGGGTACCAGTACCACCGGAAACTGCCAAACCTCACTGGTAAGGCCATGGGTGGCAAGGGTTTCGTGTACGATATGGTCACATTTTCTCAGGAGTTCTACCCGGCTGCGGGTCATGCCGGCTGCCCTGGGACGTGGCTCGTCCAGCCTTGCGCAGAGGTTGTGTACCACACGGTTTATGCCGTCGGCCTCCTTGATTATCCGCGGCATCAGTGCCATGGACTCTTCTATGGAACAGCCCTGGAGCATCACCGGAAGCTCGTAGGAGCGAAGATCTGCCTTGACACCAACGCTTCTTATGGGAAGAAGCACGGCATCCGTGTTGGTCGGCAAAAATTCTTGAATGATTTCAATGGGTTGTATGGTATATCCCTCGAGAACCGAGCCGTCGTGGGCCAGCACGCGCACGGCCAGTCCGGGGCCAGGGAAGGGGTGACGCTCTATGAGATGGTCAGGAATTCCGAGGGCGCGCCCCAGCTGGCGTACTTCAACCTTGTAGAGATCGGATATGGGTTCGATGACCCGGCCCTGGCGGATGAGCTCTTCCACGAGGGGAACCCTGTTGTGGTGGGTCTTTATCACCTTTGCCCTGCGGGGACCGCCTGTCTCCACGGTGTCGGGGTATATGGTGCCCTGGGCCAGGTAGGCCTCGCCCTCCAGGCTGCCCATCTCCTGCTCCACGACGTGTATGAATGTTTCACCGATGATCCTCCGCTTGGTTTCTGGATCAGTCACCCCTGCGAGTCTCTCGAGGAAGAGATCCGAGGCATCCACGAGTTTGAACCTCTCTCCCATGCGTGCCTTGAAGTACTCTGCCACGGACTCAGATTCTCCCTCCCGCATGAAGCCCGTATCGACGTGGATGAAGGTGAGATCTTCGGCCGGAAGTGCCCTGAGCAGAAGTTCACCCACCACGGTGGAGTCCACGCCGCCGGAAACCAGCAGCCATATTTTTTTGCCTGCATACTGGCGCAACTCCTCTGTTTTTTGCTGTATCAGGTCACCGGGATTCCATGTGGGCTCGAGGCCGCAGATACGGGACGCGAAGTTGGCCAGCATCTCCTCGCCGTATTCGGTATCGTCCACCTCGGGATGGAACTGAAATCCGTATCGCTTGAGTTCATCAGACCCCATGGCTGCATAACGGTGGTGCGGACCGTCGCCTGCATGCGAGAAACCCAGCTCCGTGAAACCGGGGGGTAGCTCGGACACTGAATCGCCGTGACTCATCCACACAGTGCTCTTTCGCGGGATCCCCTCGAGCAGCGGAGAGTCAGTTGTGATCTCGAACACAGCCGGTCCGTATTCCCGTCTGCCCCGTATGACCCTACCTCCGTAGTGTTTGGCGATCTCCTGGTGTCCAAAGCAAAAACCCAGTACAGGCACGTCGAGATCCAAAAACAGGTGGACGTTGTCACCTCCCTCGTCATGGGATGACAGACTGGGAGATCCCGACAGCACTATGCCTGCGTACTGCGCCAGGAGTTCCGGAGGATCCGAGGCATCCCGTATCTCGGAATAAAACCCCCGGCGCCTGAGTTTGGTGGCGATAAGATGGGCATACTGTCCACCCAAGTCTATGACTGCTATGGCTTCCGATCGTTTCATGTTCCCTCCGTCTCCAGATGCGTGATCTGGAAAAATGCTTTTATATCAATAAGTTACATCGTTTTGCCCTGCTTCCCTCCAAAGTATGCAGGGCATCATCCCTTCCGGGGGCACTATTGCCATGGTCCGGGTTCAAAGGCAAGAGAGTAACTTACGGTGTACGGCGTACTCGGTACGGTCTGCAAGGTTATGGATTCGGTGCGTGGACGACGGGAACAGGAGGTCTTAGGCCTCCACCAGTACTAGTGCCAGAAGGAGCAGGGTCCTGTCACGCTGGGTGAGCTGTTTCCCGGTTATGAGACCAGCCTTGGAGAATATGGTGAGTGACAGGATGGCGCTGTGGGAACGGTTGAACAGCCGCCTGCGTTGCCACGCCCTGGGTCTAAGGAGCTCTACGGGATTGATACCCGTCTGCTCTTTAAGAATCTTTTCCATGTCCACTGCCTTGAAGGCGGCTTCGAAGGGGTCGGCGTCCTCCTGGAGGGCTGCAGTCCATTTTTGTATGATCTCTTGCTTGAGGGTCTCGTGTTCGGCAGGGCTCAGTTTGCTGTGGGCGCCAACTCTGTCCAGAAAGGAGCGTTCCCTGGGGTGTATGTTTCCGTCCGCACATGCCATTGCCCAGCCAAAGGCGAGCAGCCATTTGGCCTTGTCCCGCGAGATGGATTCCATGGTCTTGGCAAACTCGTGAACGGACAGCGGGCTGGTTGCGAGTTCCACGATATGTCTTCGGTAGCGTCGAAGGGTCTTGAACCCGGAGAACAGCAAGTCCAGATATTCCACCTCCTGCTGGGTGAAGTCTCCATCAGACCATGCCACTGCCACGGCCATCTGAATGAAGGGCAGGAAATCCGTGTACATCCGTGCAGCCATGGCGTTTTGCACTTCGATGGGCCAGTGCTGAGGATCATCGCCCAGTTTTATATCCATTATTCTGGCTAGCTCATGGGTGACACAGCGTTCGAGGTCCATGGGGGCGCAGTTGAGGAATTGCGCCAGGGAGGCGATGAAGAGTTCCTCCAGATTTTTTTTGGTTGGTCTGCTTCTTGGGACGATTCCCATGGCCCGGATTCCGAGCACGAGATCACGACGTGAGAGGTAGTGTATCTTTTCCAGGAGCATGAAACCATATACCCCGGATGGTCAGGTCTCTGACCGTGTGAAAAGTTTTTCAGTACATGTCATGGGGGAACAGACTCTCCCGGAGATCCAATCCAAAGGACCGTCTGGTCACCACCGGAATCGGCGGAGCCTGAACCCGTTTGAAGTAACTGCGTCTTATGGCAGCCGCAACCTTGACAATATACTCATGGAACGTCTCTGTGGAAAATTTTTCGTAAACCGTCCGTCCCCTGGGATCGGGTTTCCAGATTTCGGGATTCAGGGACATCGATTCAAACATGCTGGCTATCTCTTCTGGTGTGCGTCTGTATTCCACGAGTTCCCGGCCTGCCGGTGCTTCCACATAGTAGTCGAAGGGATCTCCACGTCCCTGGTCCACGTCCTGTGCCTCTGATAGTTCTGCAGAAGGAGGTAGGGTGAACAGTTCCTCCGGGAATGGGATGGCGAGCTCGTTCATCATGTATCGGGCCAGCTCGAACACCGAGACCTTGTCCACGTCGCCAAGGGGCATGATGGCGCCAAGAATGTCACCGTAGAGTGTTGCGTATCCCCGCTGGAACTCGGTCTTGTTACCATTTCCGATGACCATGTAGCCCAGTTCCTGAGAATATTCCATGAGTATGGATCCACGGATTCTCGCCTGGATGTTCTCCTGGGTGAGAGGCTTTGGCTCGTGTCCCAGGCTATGGGTCAGCAGGGATATCCGAAGATCTGCTATCTCCTGTATGGGATGCACCACATAGCGACAGTCCAGGCCGTCTGCTATACGGTGGGCGATGTCCCGGGTGGTGGAGGAATTGTAGCGGGAAGGCATGTTCACGCACAGGAGCCTGTCCGGACCGAATGCCTTCGCTGCCAGAGCCGCATCCACGGCGGAATCGATACCACCGGAAAGTCCTATCACTGCGCCTTCGAAAACGCTGGTACGCTGCGAGAACCATGACAGGGCATGACTCAGGGCGCTGTATAGTTCACGTGGCTGTTCGGGGACTTCGGGTGTAGAGCGGACAACAGTGGCTGCCGTGGTCAGGGGAAGGTCCAGAGAGGATTCAATAAATCGTTCCTTGAAGAACGATTCCTTGGGGGCGATGGCAAAGGCCTCTCCATCGAATATGACCAGGTTTTTGCCGATGTCCTGGAGACCAGTGGCATTTACATAATACAAAGGGAGTCCGGTTTCGGTTACACGTCGGCTCGCGACCTCATGACGGTCGTGTGTTTTGCCCACATAAAAGGGCGATGCATTGATGACGATCAGCGCCTCGGCTCCACGCTGCCGGAGAATCATAGAGGGGTTGACGTCTTCGCCGTCGGACCACATGTCCTGGCATACCATTACTCCCAGGGATACCGTGCGTCCGGCCAAAGTAAGTTCCACAGGGCGTATCTCCTCGGGACTGCCCGGTCTGAAGAAGCGCGAATCCTCGAGAACGCCGTCATTTATGAGAAGCGTCTTCCTGCCAGTGCGAACGAGTCTGCCGTCTTGAAGTACAGCAAATCCGTTGTACAGGCGGCCATCCTCTTCGAGTGTGAGACCCACTATGACGGCAAGAGAGCGGCTGGCAGGTATCAGTACATCGTGCAGGGCATCATGCTGTCTGCGGACAAAGGATGAAGAACGGTGCAAATCCCCAATACAGTATCCGGGAAGTGACATCTCAGGGAATACCAGGAGGTCTACTGAGCGTCGGCGGGCCTCCTCCATGACGTGTGCCATGCGCGAAGCGTTGCCTTCGGGATCTCCGGGAAACGGGTCAAAGGAGTATAGTGCTATTTTCGGGGTCAAGGGCATCGTGGAGCTCCCTTATGGTCTTTCCAGTGGTTGGGTGGACGAGGTCCTCTGGTACGACGTCCAGAAGGGGACGCAGGACGAAGTCGCGTTCATGCATCCTGGGGTGGGGTAGTTTTATTCCGGATCCGGCGGTCACTATGTCGTCCCACATGAGTATGTCGATATCTATGGTCCTGTCTCCCCACCATATGTCCCTGGTGCGTCCCAGATTGGCTTCTATTCGGTGAATCTGGTGCAAGAACAAGACCGGCTCCCAGCCAATCACGTATAGTCGGGCGGCCATGTTCAGGTAGTTACGTGTGCCAAGTCCAATGGGACGCGTTTCATATCTGAGGGAAGTGGCTGCCACGGTGACGCCGGGAAGGAGTTCGAGCGCCTCGAGGGCCCTGTCCAGCCAGTCATTGCGATCACCGAGATTGGAACCAAGAGCTATGTATACCGTATCGGGTTCGAGATTGTCTTCGTACTCGTCCATGGGGCACTTTTTTACTGAGCATGTGGAAAAAGACAAGACATGCCGGATTATATGGTATTGATCTCCGGTGGTTGGTGGACTTCGTGTCCATACGAGATCACCGGCAGGTGGAATATTTTTTTGACCGCAGCTGTTATCATGGTATCTGAGGAAGGAATGCTGTAACCACTAACCTTATGGAGGTAGAACGATGCTTAAGAAACTTATCATGCTGATGGCAGTGTTTGCACTCTCAGTGAGTGCAGTGGCGTGTGACGATGACGGTGGTTCATCCAACAATGCCAACAACACCAACAACACCAACAACGTCAACAACACCAACAACGGTACCGACACCAACAACGGCACCGACACCAACAACGGCACCGACACCAATAACGGCACGCAGCAGGGGAACGCTACAGGTCTCGAAGGATTCAAGGCCTTCAGGGACGGTATGATGGATGCCTTATGTGAGATAATGGTGAAATGCCCCGGCAGCGGAGATCAGGGCAGTGAGTTCATTTACATGAACTTCTCCTCGGTGGACGACTGCAAACAGGTTATGCATTCCTTCATGGGGCATATGGAACTTGACGATCAGTACTACGCATTCGTGTCCGGCCATGCAGTGTATCATCAGGATGGCATGGCTTCATGTCTAGCTTCCATCCAGAACGCTCAGTGCGATGGACTCCTCAGCACCGATGAGCCTCCGGAGGAGTGCGCCAACATCATAGAGGGTACCCTGGCCGAAGACGATGCATGCCAGGCGACGGCAGAGTGTCAGCCAGGACTTTACTGTGATATTACCAATGAATGCCCTGGAGTCTGTGCACAGCGCAAGGCTCAGGGAGGGACATGCAGCCGTGACGAGGAGTGCCAGATTGGCCTCGTTTGCAATGCCGAATCCGGTCAGTGCAGCCAGCCTCAGCCTCCGGCAGCCAGTGGCGAGGTATGTACGTATGAAGGCGACTGCCAGTATGGACTAAGCTGCGTCAAGGATGCCACCGATTCCAGAGAGGGTACCTGCATGGCATGGGCAGATGATGGCGAAGATTGTAATCCTGCTCTTGGCCTGGTCTGCAAGTCCGGTTATGCATGTGATCCCGATACCAGTAAGTGTGCTGCAGTGAGTGTGTCCGATACAGCCGGTTCAGTATGCAATGGCAGCACGAAGGTCTGCAATTCACTCAATCAGTTGGTGTGTGCTTCCGTTTCTGAGGAACAGGCCATGTGTATGCATATCCCTGGAGACGGAGAGCAGTGCATGACTGTCCAGGGCACTAACTACTGCTGGATAGGCTACATGTGCGATACCCAGTCCAACACCTGTGTTGCCAACAAGGATGTCGGAGAATCCTGCCTCAACAATGATGAGTGCTCCACCGAGGTATGTAATGATGTCTGCACATATGAAGAGCCGTGCAGTGCTACTGACAACAAATAGCTTCAATGTGCGCGTAATTCTTATAACCTGCTGAAATCATTGATCTATTCTCTATACTTGCCTCGTAGGTCCCTTACTGTTCGCTAAAATCGGGTAAACGGCTATTGCCAGTAGGCCGGATCCGGCATCAGGGTGTGTATCCTTGAACCCTCATGCGTGATTGGTTAAAAACGATGATCATAAGAGGTGGGAAGTGCTTCAGATCTGTCATTCATGCCTGTCACCCGTAACGGGTGTGTTTTGTGCCAACTGCGGCTCCCGCCTCGGCGAGAGCACTCAGCCTCTTTTCATCCTGAGGGTGGGATGGTCCAAATCAAGGGACTACGAGTCTGTGGTATCGGCGCTTTCTGCAGAGGAAGGATATGTGTTCAGGGAGGAGGGTGAAGACATATACCATGAAATTCCGGTCTTTAGCCTCGATCATCTGACTGATCTGATAAACAAATATGATCGCGCCCTCAAGTGGCGTGATACCTGTTTCTATCCGCCATCTAGGCCAGACGTGTGTCTATCCTTTGCCAGGGGGCCAGGGGGATGTTTTGCAGATTCCCTGATTTCCGGGGAGTTTCCGTGTAAGTCAAAGGGGGGCTGCATTCATGCATCCGGTTTGTTCGCACCGGATACGGACCCTGCTGATGTGACTCTTTTCCAGCATCTCGTCTCCCTGGATAAACTGTGGGCCATGGAGGCTTTTTTATGGCAGGCCATGGAGATGCCTGAACTCATGGCGTGCCCCATGTTCAGGTCACTGGTGAGTATGCTTTCAGGAGAGGTGGAAGGAAGCAGTCGATTCGAGGAACTGTGGCCCTTTGCTGCATCCGTGGTGCAGGACAGAAAGTCCCGGTCGGTTCCCTTCATGGAAGAGGTTGCACATGGTGCCCATGCCGGCTGGGTTTCATGGGAACCGCCTTTTGATCTCCTTCATGCTTACTGGGGTGCAAGCACAGGAGATTACGA
>JALWFW010000117.1 GCA_027013865.1 Polyangiaceae bacterium
GTGGTGTGCCCTTCGGTGGGAACATCAGGGGTTGCGCCTTAAGGAGAAAGCATTGCTCTCACGTCATAGGCTGGCCATCCGCCCAAGAAGACGTCAGTGCCAAAGTCTTGATTGCACCCTGGCTTTTCGAAAACGGCGTTGGCACGCTTCCTTTGGAAAGATACGTCACGGGTGCTGCCTCGAAGTGGCAGGATATTCAGATGCGGTACCCAGGAACTCACGTCACAGACCATGCCCTTCGAAAGAAACGTCAGGGGGCGGCATCGGGCGATGCAGGGGCTCATGTCATAGGTCGAACCCTTTAGAGGGACTCGTCAAATTTGGCGCCTTGAGGTGTATCCGGCCTGTGCAGTGGGCATCAGATCTGGTGTCCTAAAAGAGCGCTGCGCAACTTTCAGAGCGTGCGTCAGGGGCTGTGGTAGGTGGTGTGGCGCGCCCTGATGGCTGTGTGTCGAATTTAAGGTGATAAGTCAGGGTGTCAGGGCTTACAGTGGAACATGGCCTGGTGATGTAGGTGGCGACTTTTGGAGCGTGCGTCAGGCAGGTGTGCAGGCGGCTAGTGACCTTACCGGAATGAAGGACCTTGGATTGTAGCGACCCGGGCGAATACATTGTCGCGGTTCAGTAGGACTCGACAGCCCTGACGGCCTGTTCATGTGCTGTCGACATAAAATGTGACATACTGTATCATGCGCGGCGGAATCCATATTTCATGGAAGGAGACAAACATGAGACGAGCTGCAGCATTTTTTTTTACTGGTTGTTGTTATTGTTTTTGCAGGATGTAGCAGTGGTTCAGGTAATGACAACGGAGCCAACAACGGTAACAACGGAGCCAATAACGGCAACAACGGTAACAACAACGGGGCCAACAACGGCAATAACGCCAACAACGGAGCCAACAACGGTAACAACGGAACCAACAACGGTAACAACAACGGCAACAATGCCAACAACGGCACTGGCGATTCCACGGATTACTGCCAGCTTTATGATGCTCCCGGAGAATTGATTGCAGATAGACATTTCACCAGAGGTTTTCTTAACATCGAGCCTGCTACTGGTCAGACAAGAGTTGTCATGAGAACCGGCTACTGCGCAGAAGATCCTGTGTGGCAGTTTGCAGAGGGTAACAGCCGGTCGACTCTCGAATCTCAGACGCTACAGACCACGGCGTCCGGTGCGGTTTACTGGCAGGATCCG
The DNA here is from genome assembly GCA_027013865.1 of Polyangiaceae bacterium. GTDB lineage: Bacteria > Myxococcota_A > Polyangia > HGW-17 > JALWFW01 > JALWFW01. The sequence continues at coordinate 1,204 of JALWFW010000117.1, forward strand.
TATGCCATGCTGATGGTTGCCACACCTGACCTGCCGGAACACGATCTGACGGTGGCGGTGAACGGTTATGAGCAGTACAATGGAGTCTATTACCAGCCGCAGCCACAACAGGGCTGGGTATTCCATCTGGCTCAGCAGCAGTTTTCATATCCTGGGAACTATTCTTCCGGTTCTCCGAACATGTCGTCACTGGATCATCTGTACTTCAGGGTGTATGCGCAGCTGCTTCAGGACGATCCGAACATACGGTCCGGTTATGATTCCAACATTCATGCTGCTCAGTTTCTCATTTACTTCACCGTGCAGAACCTGAATCCCAATAATTCCGGATGCTGTGCGGAATATGTATGGTTTGGCATAACTCTTTATGACGACCGCTATGATGTGCCTGGACTGTCCACGCTTCAGGATGCCGGCGGCACTGAACGCTATATTTATAATGTTGGTGCTGCGCCGTTCGTGAATCAGGGACTGCAGCCGGGAGGCACAGGACTGCTGTTCGAGGGTGATCTACTTCCTATGATGCGGGAAGCCCTTTTGAGCGCATGGGAACACGGATTCCTTACAGGTTCCAACGTATTGTCCGATTATCGCATAGGCGGTATGAACATCGGCTGGGAGGTGACCGGCCTCAACGACGTCAGCATGCGTGTGAGCGATCTGTCTCTGAGATACGTCACGAAGCCTCAGAATCCGGTGGTCTTCGGATTCAACACAGACGGTGACAGGGAGGGCTGGACACTCGTCAATGGCACGGAAATTACAGCAGGACCGCAAAACGGTTCGTGGATATTCCAGGTTGGTGCAACCGCTGCCATGCTCGTGAGCCCTGAACTCGACATGGAGGCGGCGACACATCCCATCGTACGCATCACCATGGCCAACGACGTGAACAATCCTGCATCAGTGCTGAAAATTTACTGGGACCGTTTCGGAGACCGCGGATTCAGGGAGGCCTGGAGCAGCAGTGTGCAGGTGCCCAATGACGGCGGAATGCACACATATGAAATTGATATGCGCGGTGTGCCCGGCTGGGAGGGTGAAATTCACCAGGTACGGATAGATCCTATACAGTCCGGTAACGGTGCCGGAGTCGCCATAGACGAGATTTCCTTCAGCCCGGCTCCCTGACCGGAATTTGTTTGTTCCAGACGGTCTGTTCTTGGCCAGGCTTCTTTTTGGTATGCCCTGATTTCTTTCTTCAAATCTTCCACCACTCAATCTGTGTGAGAGTCTTCCAGCGTGACTGTCCGGCCTGCGTGAGCACCCCCAAAGGATACCTTACACAGGCCGCATACCTTAAAGCATGCCTGCTCATGTAACCAACTGTTTTTACTGGATTTTTAGATGAAGACTCGAACTGGAGCAGGTAAGTGCGTGCCACTACGGCAGGTTGGGTGATGTCAGTACACGCCCAATTGTTCCCATCAAGTCGAGAATCTGTTTTTCACTGAGCATCATACTCAGACGCAAGAAACGTCCTCTGGATACCACAGTACCATGAGGATCTCCGTGTTGTAGGCGGAAAGATGATTTCAGAGAAGGAACTATGTCTGTGGACAGCATCCCCAGCCCCATACGCAGGGCTTCACGGCTGGCCAATGTATCGGATCGCGTCCTAAATCTGGCCCTGATCTGAATTTGAGCGGCCCATTGCCTCGTTTTTGCTTCTTTTTTGAGTTCCATTCCCGGAGAGATGTATCCGGTCAGGGATTCCATGGCGGTGACGGAGGAGAGTACTTTGCTGTAGCCCTCCGGAACAGGAGGAGCCCCTTTCATGGCAAAACGAATAGCCGTTCCTGCAGGAAGACCGGTTACGATATATCTGTATTCCTCGGCAGGCTGTATACCGACGGAGCACCTGGTATCCAGTGTCTCGACAGTAAGCATGCCTTTGTGCTGTTTTATTGTGGCATTACCCCATGGCGTGGAGACTTTCAGCCCACCGGAGATATCAGTAAGACTCACATATGGCAGGGCAGAGCCGTAACGGGCATAGGCTTTTTTGAGAATGTCCGTGAATCCAGTTGGTATATCTCCCAAAAGGACTGTGCAGGAACCGTTCAAAGTGGCCGGTCCTGAAGCTACGATCGCATGGAGTACTGTTCCAGGAGCGATTCCGGAAAACATCATGGCCATGGTCAGCATGGAGAGCGTTTTGTCATGCTGGGCCAGGAAAGATACGAAGTTCGATGACGCCTTGAGGTCCCACACCAGCCACCAGGAAGCGTCAGAAGCCATAGGGGCGTTCATCAACACAGTAGTATCGGTATGCAGACGTCTATCAGATGGCAGAAGAGTAGGCTTCTGGAGGGTTGGAATCTGCGAATCATGAACACGAGCAAGTTCTGCGCAGGGTTCTTTGTGTGAGTTTTCAGGTTTGCTGCACGATAAGGTAAGCAGCGCACCAGATAACATGATTATGAGTGCATAACCTGCTGAAATTACTGGAGAATTAGTGTTTTGAAGCACGACTGTTCCTCAATACCAAGAGCATGATACCCAAAAGCATCCATGCTACGGAAGGAATATCTGAGTTTTTAGAGGGAGTCCGGCAGCCACATCCGGCATCAGCAGATCCGGTAGAAATGATTTCGCATGCGTTACCGACGCCGTCGCCGTCGGAGTCGGCCTGGTCGGGATTGGCCGAGTCTGGGCAGTTATCGCAGGCGTCGCCTACGCCGTCACCATCGGAATCGGCCTGGTCGGGATTGGCCAAGTCTGGGCAGTTGTCAGAGGCATCGAAGACGCCGTCGCTGTCAGAATCCTCAGGTTCAGTTTCGCAGGCGTCGCCTACGCCATCACCGTCGGAATCGGCCTGGTCGGGATTGGCCGAGTCTGGGCAGTTATCGCAGGCGTCGCCTACGCCATCACCGTCGGAATCGGCCTGGTCAGGGTTGGGCGAGTTAGGGCAGTTGTCAGAGGCATCGAAGACGCCGTCGCTGTCAGAATCCTCAGGTTCAGTTTCGCAGGCGTTGCCTACGCCATCGCCGTCGGAGTCGGCCTGGTCGGGATTGGCCGAGTCTGGGCAGTTGTCGCAGGCGTCGCCTACGCCATCGCCGTCGGTATCTGCCTGGTCGGTGTTCGTAGCATCCGGGCAGTTGTCTTCACAGTCAAACAGACCGTCAGAGTCGGTATCTGTATCTGGCACGCCACACCCGCAGACACCGGCCTCTACTTTGTTGGGATCGTCAGGGCAATCGTCGCATACGTCGCCAACGCCGTCGCTGTCAGAGTCTGCCTGGTTGGAGTTGGCCGAGTTGGGGCAGTTGTCGCATACGTCGCCAACGCCGTCACGGTCGGTATCTGCCTGGTCGGTGTTCGTAGCATCCGGGCAGTTGTCAAACTTATCCGGTAGGGAATCTCCGTCACGGTCACAGGTGTCGAAGGTTCCGGGAGAAGGCTGTGTATTTTCGACGAAGTCATAAACCATGTCATTCGTGTCCAGATAATACGGACATCTTGCAATGGTATGGCCCTTCACCAGATTTCTGAGCCCTCCGGTGACATTACCCCAGTTACCAGAACCCCACACCACTGCGTCGACTATCGTAAAGCTGGGATCGAACAGCAGCACCTGATCCGCACTGTTTGCCAGAGCTATCGAACCGGCTCCCCACCAGCGGGCGTTCTTCTCCAGAGCCAGCACTCCCTGTGGAGGATCGGAGGCAAGTGTGTAGGAGGGCATGAAACCGTAAATGGACCTGAAGGTCGTGGCGTCGTTGCTGACTATCTGGGCTGCTTGACCGGAAATGGATGACCCTGCCGGAAATCCATACAAGCCTTCGCCGTCTCCACGCATATCGACATCACCTATGTGCCATCCCTCGAGATTTACGGCGTTGGTGAGCAGATTGGCGATTTCTATCCATTCACTTTGTGGCTGAGGAGTCGTGGAGTCGTACATGACCTCACTCACCACAACTTGAGGATGGGGTTCTCCGGGTGGCATCGTGGGTGCTGGATAAGGCACTCCAGTATCAGGAATAAAGTACAGATCCCAGTAATAATCGAGCACGTTGTCCTGAACATCGTCCCAGGTGTTGTATTTGTGGGAGCTATCATAATAACCGGAAACGGTGGTGTAGTTGGTGACAGCATCTAGAACTGAAGAGATGGGACCGCCGGATGTTGACAGCCCAATGGCTACGTTGTTTGTGTCCGAACGGAACACTCCCAAGGTGAAACGGATCGGCAAAGAGGGGATGTGTCCGGATGTCACAGGATGAAGTTGACTCCATGGAATCGATATCTCTATGATATCATTGGATATATTCAAAGTCGCCTCGCCTTCGATAACTGATGTGGGTTCCTGTGGGCCGTTCTGCCAAAAGATGCGCAGTGGGGCTGTACACGAATCCCCCTGTACGGCTCCATCTGCGAATTGCGTTATGACAAGAAACTCCCATGCCGCGGCAGGGGAAATGAGAGAGTCCGGCCTAGACATACTGAAGCTGTCGGATCCCACCAGAAAACGCGTTTCACCGGATCCATCCTGCCTGTCCAGGTCGATGGCGATCTGAATCTGTACGACTCCCTGGCCGCTCAACTGTGTAAGATCAGTAAATCTAGCCATGATATACAGGTTGCTGCCATCACCAGTGACCCTGACTTCGGTAAGGTCTACTTCTGGATCACGTCCGAGAGCTCCATTGGGGCCCAGGTCGCCACGCTCGTCTCTGCTGGAATCTTTCCAGACATATTCCCCCCATCCGGTAGTGCCTCTTGAAATCCATCCCACGTCTGTGGCGTTCGGGGTATAGGACAACCAATCACTGTCACTGCCGTCAACGGTTATGGTGTGGGCTGCGGCATTGAGTGGAAGAAGTGCTAGTAGTGCAACTGATAGAGGATACAGCCACCGTTTCATGCATTGCCTCCTTAACAGGTGCAGATTTTAGCATGAAAATCCATGCAAGTCACAGCGGGTATTTTGCTTTCGGGGCAGTTGATTTCAAAGGTTCAGCAGTTTCGATTCAGGGGGGGGGTTTAGGGGGGACGACATATATGACAGGTACGGATTTTCAGGTGGTAGCATCGCTATCCTGAATTATCGACATTTTATTGAAAGGCGGCTGATCTCTTCAGAGTCTGTAACTTACGGAGATTGTAGTCGTCATACACTCGACAGAGCACCTATTTGGTGGCACAAAGATTATTTTTTATACATCAAAATGAAAAGCATATATTTATTCAATAATTACAAGTAGTTACAGCGCACCTGCGTCAGATGCCGGTTATCTGTTTTTTTCATAACGACTCTGCACCGTTTTCAATCCTATGGTAAACTGTCTCCATCCGCGGAGGTGTAGTCATGAACAAAAAATGGTTTGTCGTTCTTACTCTTGCTGCCTTGTCCTGGACAATCCAGGCATGTGACGATTCTTCATCCGGCACGGCGACCGACCCGTGTAACCCCAATCCATGTACCGAAGAGCATAAAACAGTATGCGTCGATAATGACGGTACACCCTTATGCCAATGTAATGATGGTTACACCGAAAACGGTCAGGGAGAATGTGTACCTGACAACAACAACGGCAACAATGGCAACAACGGTAACAGCTGTGAAGGCGTGGAATGTGACACCGGCTACCACTGTCAGGACGGCACCTGTATTGCCAACGTGTGCGATCCGGCATGCGGCGAGAACGAAACATGCCTTCTCGACGGCGGTTCCGTGTGCGTGTGCGGAGACTCAGGCGAAGGATGCCCTGCAGGTTACGTATGCAGAGATGACGCATGCGTGAAAGACGATTCCTGCGATCCGCCTTGCGAAAACGACGAGATCTGCGTGGATGGCGAATGCGTGCAGCAGGCCTGCGATCCGCCTTGCGAAGCCGGTTATCACTGTGTGGGAACCGAATGTGTGAGCGATCCATGTGATCCTGCCTGTTCCCTGGGCCAACACTGTGAAGCTGGAAGATGTATGGAGAACGTGTGCGATCCGCCTTGCGGCGAGGGCGAGACCTGTGTGGATCCCGACAACGGTATCTGTATGTGCGGAACCGGACCTGCCTGTACCGAGGGATGGGAATGTCACGATGGCGAATGTGTCAATCCAAATGACCAATGCAATGACGGGCAGGACAACGAGGGTGATGGTTGGATCGATGCCGACGATCCCGACTGTCAAAATGGCGGCACCCAGGAGTCGGGTCTGTCTGGTACCCAGTGCAATGACGGTCTGGACAATGACGGCGACGGTCTCATCGATGCCCAGGATTCCGACTGCAGCAACGGTATGGACACCGATGAGGCAGGCACTCCCTTAGATCCATGCAGCGACTGGCAGGATAACGACGGCGACGGCTGGATTGACTCTGATGATCCTGAGTGTGCCGTGACTGGCGAAGAGACTGGCTACGGACGCAGCCAGTGCAATGACGGGCAGGACAACGACGGCGACGGCATGGTGGATGCGGAGGATCCCGGCTGTGACAATGCTCTTGATGACGATGAATCCGATGGCATCGTTGAAGGAACCTGTATTGATGGGCAGGACAACGACGGCGACGGCTGGATAGATGGCGACGATCCCGACTGCATAAACGGTTTGAACGAGATAGGTTTTTCCTATTATGAATGCAACGACGGCCAAGACAACGACGGCGACGGCTGGATAGATGTTCAGGATCCCGACTGCGCACTTGCCACACAAAACGAATCATCTTCCGGGAACAACTGTGCTGACTGGCAGGACAATGACGGTGACGGCTGGGTAGACAGTGACGATCCTGACTGCTGGCAGCAGGGCTCAGGCTCAGAATCCGGATATGTGCCGTTCTTCGAGTGCAATGACGGCCACGACAACGACGGTGACGGCTTCATAGATGCCGAAGATCCCGAATGCGGATCCGCCGATGCCAACGAAAGCGCAAATGTGAACACCTGTATTGATGGGCAGGACAACGACGGCGACGGCTGGATAGATGGCGACGATCCCGACTGCCAGATCACAGGCCCCATTGGCAGACCTGACGAGGATAGAAGTGCGTGGGGCGCCTTCGAGTGCAACGACGGGCAGGACAACGACGGCGACGGCCGGATAGACGTCGATGATCCCGACTGCACCACGGGCAGTGACAGCGAATCCAATGGCTCCGGTTCCGACACCTGTAGTGACGGTCAGGACAACGATGGCGATGGCTGGATAGACGGTGATGATCCTGACTGTATCTACTCCACAGGAGAGCCTATTGCCGAAAATAACCGTTACTTTGGTCACTGGGCCTGCAACGACGGCCAAGACAACGACGGTGACGGTCAGATCGACGGCGACGATCCGCAGTGCCTTTCTGCTGACGACAACCGTGAGGACCGTTAGACCTTCCCTGCTCAAAACCCCTTGAAATTCTAGGAAATTCCTGCTAGCAGAAACCCCTCAGGAGGACGTTCATGGCTTATTACTGCTACAAGTGTGGCCACGAGATAGAGTTTGCGGTTCATGGTGGAATCGTGGTGGGCAGGCTAGATACCTGTGAGCACTGCGGCACATATCTTCATGTATGCAGAAACTGCGTGTTTTATGATCCAGGCAGATCCAATAACTGCAGGGAACTCATAACTGAATTCGTGAGCAATCCTGAAGAGCCGAATTTCTGTTCATCCTTCAGATTCAGGGAACTGGATGCTCCGCCAGCCCACGAGGACCCTGAAAAAGCCAAGGCAAAACTTGAGGATCTTTTCAAAAACCTTAAAGATTAAGCATAGTTACATAATAATCATGAAACAAACCAGTTCTGGTGGATGTTTCTTCGCATCCGTTTCAGGGTATGTTGGAACATATTGTGCACAATCCCGGATTTCGGGTTTATATTAATGCCCTGATGTGGCAATCTCATGCCCATGAGTGTGTCCAAGAAGGTCATTCTGTGTCATAAGGGTTCTGCAATGTGCCAGACAGCCGCTTCGGTGCTGCGCCGGATTGGCTATGAGGTAGAAGAGTTCGGCGAACTCTGTGAGGAACATATCTCTCAGTCCCAGTCTCCACCTGACATAATAATTGTTGATCAGTCATATGGGGAGATAGAGTCGTTCTTCAAGTTTGCCTCTCCTGCAACCAAAGTGGTTACACTGGAATATGACAGAAATGACAGCGGGCTCCTGGGGTTCATCGATCTTACGGAACATCTTCTTCGCGGTTTCAATGCAAAACTTCCAGAACTGATCATGCTCGTAAACGATCTGCTACATCCGAAGCCATCGGGCATACGGCGCAAACCGCGGGTACCCGGCGGATTTTCGTGCAGAATAAGGGTGGATGGCCGCGAGATGGAAGGTCACGTATTCAACCTTTCCGAAGATGGTGCTTTTGTGGAGATGGAAGATCCTCCGCCTCGTAACACTGAGATAAACCTGAGTATAGACTTTACCCAACAGCCGATGGAGCTTTCAGGCAAAGTGGTGTGGCGTGTCCTGCCGGAAGAAAGCAGCCATTTCCGTTCTCCTCCTGGAGCGGGAGTAAATTTCCGCAACCTGGATTCAAGAGCCCATGATATGCTGACCAGGGTAGTTCACAACAAAGGGCGGGTAAACAACGACACATAAGGTTTTACCTGAAAAACTGTCTGGTGACCGATGAAGGTCTGTCCTGTATGCAATTCTACATATCCCGATGAAATGGACTTCTGTCCCAAGGACGGAGCTCGACTTACCCAAAGCAGGGGCAACTTTCCCAAAACCCGCGTGGGAGAGGTCATAGACGATAAATATCGTCTTGTTGGACTTCTTGGAACAGGAGGCATGGGCGAGGTATACGAAGCCCAGCACGTATATCTCGGACGCAAAGTAGCGGTAAAACTGCTACGTCCCGAACTTACGGCAAATCCTGAAGCTGTTCAGCGTTTTCACAGAGAAGCCCAGGCTGCTTCCAACATTGGCCACGACTGTATCGTAGAGATTCTGGACTTCGGAAAACTTGATGACGGCACGAATTACCTTGTAATGGAGTATCTGGAAGGCACTCCTCTTTCGGATATCACCGTGCAGGGGCCGGTGGACCCTCTCAGGGGCCTCGATATCATGATTCAGATGTGCGATGGCCTTGCTGCCGCACATCGTAGCGGGATCATACACCGTGACATGAAGCCCGAAAACGTCTTCCTGGTGCATGACAGTCACGGACGTGAACGTGTCAAAATTCTGGACTTCGGCATAGCCAAGGTCACAGACAATGAATCTGATCAGCATCTTACCAAAACAGGGGCTATCTTCGGAACCCCACATTACATGTCACCCGAACAGGCAAAGGGAGAACCCCTTGATCAGCGCTCAGATATCTACTCCGTTGGAGTGATAATGTATGAACTCTTCACCGGAACCGTACCCTTCAAGGGTGAGTCCTTCATGGGTGTCCTTACTCAGCACATAACTTCAGCTCCGCCTCCGCCTTCTCAGATACGATCCGATATCCCCCCTGTCATAGAAGAGATCATACTCAGGGCTATTGCCAAGGAGCCTGAAAATCGCTTTCAGTCCATGGAGGAATTTATCGAAGCACTGGAAAATGCCCGTGTGGCCTTGGGGGGAAACGCGTCGGGCTACCTTGGTGGTACGGCCAAAACAGTGTCTCCAGGAAGTACCCGGTCAGATTCCGGAAAACGCCACAAAAAGAAGAAACACTCTCCAGGTATGGCCGTTATTGCAGGCAGTATAGTGGGCGCCTTTTTGTTACTGGGACTGGCAGGCGGCGGAATCTATATGCTGTTTTTCTCTGAAAATGGTTCATCAGTGGAATCACCGATCAAAGATGATGGTAATACCTCTGGTTCAGGTGACGTTCAGACAGTGACCAATACGGAGACACCGAAAAAAACGCCTGAACCGCCGGACACCAAACCTGATGCAATGTCAGCAGAGGCCACCAAAACAGCGAATGCCACCGAATCTGCTGACAGTAACCGCAAGTTGGCTACCCAAAACTCCAAGAACGAAAAAACTGTTGTCATACGTGTCTCCACCAATCTGGACGGCAAGGTCACTCCACCCCCCAAAATCACGGTAAATGGAGAATACGAGGGAGAATCTCCCCGTGTCATTCGTATCAGACCAAACCAAAAGGTGGAAATCGTGGTGGAGAGAGAAGGATACAGAACGATCAGACGCAAATTTGCTGCGAGAACCAGCAGAAACCTGCGTATTCACATGAAGCAGCTTCCCCGGAAGGGTGGTTCCTCCTACCATAAAAAATTCCCGAATTCATCTCATGCAATGACGGCTCCACCATCCCTTCCATCACAGCAGCCTCCTAAACTTCCTCCGGCAACTCCGCCAGCTATGAAGCCCAAGCCGCCAGCTATGAAGCCCAAGCCGCCAGTCATGAAGCCCAAGCCGCCAGTCATGAAGCCCAAACCGCCAGTCATGAAACCCAAACCAATGAAACCAAACCCCAATTCTCTCTGGGACTGAAGGTGTAACCATGTTTAGACTGACTTATCTCATTACAATTATGTTTCTCATGGTAATTCCGGTAGTTTCATCAGCCCAGAACACCAGTTCGGGAGATGAGTCTGATACGCAGGATGTGGATCTCAAAACCCTCAAGCGTTTTTATGATGATGCCAAGGAACTTCAGAAGCAGGGTAAGTATACGGAGGCAAGGGTTCTGTTTCTGAAGGTCAAAGAAATGGCCAAAAGCGCTGGGGCCTATTCTGAAATGATAGACTACCGCATAGCTCAGTGCTACGAGGGAGAGGGAGACTTCGAGAATGCCATCAAGCATTACAAGATATATCTCGGAGCCAAGCAGATTCCTCCCAAGGGACCGGCCAAGGCGGAGGTAAGAGCCAAAATAGAAAAGCTTCAGCAGGAGATGGCTGCATCTTCGCTGCCCCATGATACATCCGAGAATACGGGAGCAGCGGACAATCAGTCAGGTGGAGTAATTGAAGAGGATGTAATGTCTCCGGATCAGGTTGCGTCATCTTCTGCTAGGGCTGGTAGTGCTTCTACCAGAGGCCATACCCCTGCTGAAGGTCCCGGAGCCGGTAGGACTCGTGGCGGTACCCCATATCCTCCGCAAAACAATGGAACGCCAACGGAAGAGGTTTCATGGTGGGGACAGTATGGACCATATGTGGTTATAGGACTCGCTGCTACGCTGGTACTAGTGGGAGGTATAGCTGCCAGCAGCAGTATGAATCATCATTCAGGAAACGGTTCCGTAACCCCAGATAGCATACAGCCTCCAGCCGATGGCTCCACTGGACAGGGCGGCGTAACTATATTGTCCTGGTAACAGTTCCCTTTATCTCGTCAGTATCTGCAGCTTAATGAATAATTAAGATTCAACGGGGGAGAAATGACAATGGGAGATTACCATATGAATACAGAGCGTACTAAAGTCTGTATTCGGGAGGAATATATGCATATTCGATGGGATCCGGGATCCCAGCCTCGTAAAAACCCTTGAGCCTAAGACGACAGGAATCACAGCGTCCACAAGAACGCCCATCGGGCAGAGGATCATAGCAGGTATGCGTCAGAGAATAATCTACACCGAGAGAGATTCCCAGCTTCACGGTCTCAGCTTTGTTCAAATTTATTATGGGGGTATGTATCTTTATTTTGTGCCCCTCCACTCCAAGACGGGTGGCCAGGTTTGCCATGTTTTCGAAAGCGCTGATAAACTCTGGTCTGCAGTCTGGATATCCTGAATAATCAACGGCACTTACACCAATATATATGTCCTGGGACGGCAGTACCTCTGCCCATGCAAGGGCATAGGACAGAAACAGTGTGTTGCGGGCAGGAACGTATGTCAGAGGAATGCCGTCTCCGATTTCCTCACGGTCTTTCGGAACTTCAATGTCGTCTGTCAGCGCGGATCCGCCTATCCTCCACAAGGGCAGTTCCAGGATAAGGTGTTCCTGTACACCCATTGAGGAAGCCACTCTACGGGCGGCCTTGAGTTCCTGCTCATGGCGTTGCCCATACACGAAACTCATGGCATACACGTCGAATCCGTCACTTTTGGCTTTAGCCAGAACGGTGGTGGAATCCAGTCCACCAGACAGGAGAACTATTGCCTTGTTTGACATCTCCAAACCTCCTGCGCCCGTTTATAACCGTATTACATAAGTGTCAACCCGTTGTGGCTCATAGGCCAGGCCCGAATCCTTGACCCCTACTGAGTTATCGACCAGAGATAAAGGACATTTGCCACCCAAACTATCTTCCGCGGCCGAATTCACCTTCGGACCCTACAAGCCAAACTCCGCCCACTCATTTAGTTTGAACAAATGCTTTTTCGACACAGATCAAGGCTTAGAAACCCAGAACCATTTGCCAGGACTTCCGCCTCGAGCGTAGGTTTTTCCACCGCCGATCTTACGTTAGGCTCTGAGCATCCAACCTTCCACAGGAATACTTCCCCACAGCAATTACACAAGACAGACGGTTCCGCACTCCCAATATCACTTTAAGCCCTAAGCTGCCGCATCTCTAAGCTGAGCAACACCGTACCCCTTGTCCTTGTCAGCCGGTTGACAGACGGATAGCACGCTACTTCACATGTCCGGTAATCTACAGTCTCTCTCCCACTTTGCTCCTCCATCCCCCTCTGTCGTCCTCCCTTTTCCCGCTTCCACTTCCTCCCGCCTTCATAACACTCTCACTCTTACACACCCTCCCGCTTTCCCCTCTCTCCTCTCCCACTTACTACATATCCCCGCACTATCCCACTCTTTCACCTCCCACTTTTATTCAGTTTCTCCACCTTCCACATCCTCCCACTTACCCACCCTTCCGTATCTCTAGTACCTTCTCCCCTTTACGTAACCCTTCCCCCACTGCCGTACACTGCACCATTCATACCTAATCACACGACACGCAGGCGCACCGCCCGCCCACAACCAGGCACTCCACGTCCTAGAGTATGCCCACTCATCAACCAGTGCAGCTCAACTGGATAGACTCCACACCCAAGGTCCTGATAAGGCAGTCTTACCACAACCAATTTAGTGGCCAGTTAATCCCTGACCCAAAGTGGTGCCCTACACCCCAAAAGCCCTTCATAAGATACCTATGAGCCTCACATCTGATGACGCGTACTGTGTGACTCACATGGCATCTTCCACGAGCCCCTTTGTGCTGCACAGGCCACGTACACAGCCTAATTCCCCCTGCTCACTTCCTTTGTCCTTGCCCTTCATGCACACTGCGTGCCAAGATTAGACACATGCGTAACTACTTGTAATCACAGCACTATTTCAAATAGATCTCCTGCTCTCCTACTGAC
>JALWFW010000118.1 GCA_027013865.1 Polyangiaceae bacterium
CGCCACGTGTGTTGCCACCAACGGCGGTGAGGAAGCGTGGGACGGCACGGATAACGACTGTGACGGGCAGATCGACGAGGATTTCGATACATCGTCCGATCCCTTCAACTGCGGCGGGTGCGGTAATGTATGCACTTTTTTTCACGCAGAGGCGCTGTGCGAGGACGGCACGTGCGTCATGGGGCAGTGCGACCGCAACTGGTACGATTTCAACGGCGACCCGTCGGATGGATGTGAGACGAGCTGTGTTCCCACCAATGGCGGGGTGGAGGCGTGCGACGCGGTGGACAACGATTGCGACGGCGAGACAGACGAGGGATTCGATCTCTCCACAGACACGGATAACTGCGGTCGGTGTGGTTCCTCCTGTACGGACAACGCCCCTGCACACATGATGGCGACCGGCTGCACAAACGGAACCTGTCAGTACGAGTGCGAGGATGGGTTCATGGATCTGGACGGTGTGCAACTGACGGGATGTGAGTATGAGTGCACTCCCACGAATGGCGGCGTAGAACAGTGTGATGGAGCCGACAACGACTGTGACGGTCAGACAGACGAGGATTCCCAGGGAAATCTGTTGTCCCGCTCGTGTTACACAGGTCCTGCAGGAACCGAAGGTGTGGGCATATGCCACGGTGGAGAGGAGACCTGTGTCTCGGGTGGTTGGAATGGAGTGTGTTTCGGCGAAATCACTCCCCAAACAGAGCAGTGCAATGGTATAGACGATGACTGCGACGGGGCGACAGACGAGGATTTCGATTTTCAGAACGATCCCCTCAACTGTGGTATGTGCGGTAATGTGTGTGTGACTCAGACACCGTCACATGCAGTATCCACGGGCTGTACGACAGGGCAGTGCACCTTTGTATGTTTGCCGGGATACTACGATCTCAACGGCGATATCGATGATCCTGCTGGAGACGGATGCGAGTACGCGTGTTCTCCCACACTGCCACCAGGCCAAGAGGACTGTAACGGTGAGGATGACGACTGCGACGGGCTGGTGGACGAGTCAGTGGATCTGGTGGCCCCGTCACTGTCATCGTACTGCCGTACCACTGGCGGATGTTCCGGAGTTACACTGTCATGCAGCCAGTTCACGGATTCCTCTGGGAATACGTCCACTACGTGGGTGTGCAACTACCCAGCGGGTGTGGAGAGACTTCCTGGTTCTCCGAATGGTGTAGCATACAAGGAGTCCCTGTGTGACGGAGTCGACAACGACTGCGACGGTCAGACGGACGAGGATTTCTATCCTGTCAAGGGTACGTCCTGCGAGGATTCCGACCTCGGACAGTGCCGCGGCTACGGTACCTACGTGTGCAAGGCAGACCGCAGCGGGACAGAGTGCCACATCACCACCAAGGGAACTGCCTCTGACGAGGTGTGCGACGGAGTTGACAACGACTGCGACGGACTGGTGGACGAGACTCAGTGGGATACGGCCCATACCACGGCCAATGTACAGGATTACGTCGTGGATGATGTAGAGTCCATGACAGTGGATGGTCACACAGTCTATGTCTATACATACGAGGCGTCCAAGCCTACAGCCTCAGGAAGTTCACCAGGTGTGGGCACGAGCGTGAGAGCGTGTTCCCGCGACGGAGTACTGCCCTGGAACCGCGTCACTTACACCCAGGCCCAGGAGGCCTGTACCAAAGCAGGTATGCGTCTGTGTAGGCCTGGAGAGTGGCAGATGGCCTGCGCGGGGTCCTCTGGGCTTACGTATCCCTATGGCAATACCTATATCGGTTCCAGATGCAACGGGGCTGACAATGGAGCAGGGACCTCTGTCCCCGCAGGCTCCAAGTCCAGCTGTTACAACGGTTCCACCGGAGTTTACGACACCAGCGGAAACCTACGTGAGTGGACCATGGGTTACAAGGGACGCCTCACTGACGGATCACTGGAGCGGGTGTTCGAGCTTCGTGGCGGCTCCTACGACGATCCCGAAACAGGACTCACCTGCGACATCGACTCGTCGGCATATCCTGAGGATGCCTTTGACCAGTTCATTGGATTCAGGTGCTGCACCACCTGTGGTAATGGCACCGTGGAACCGTGGGAACAGTGTGATGATGGAGGCCGCACCGACGGTGACGGATGTGACCACCTGTGTGCCCGGGAGACTGGACAGACCTGCGGTAATGGCACCGTGGAGGGCACTGAGGAGTGCGACGACGGCAACCGGGTGGCAGGGGATGGCTGCGGCCAGGCGTGCATGAAGGAGTGTATGTACCTTGCATCGGACGACTTTGGATACTCACTGTGCGAGACTCAGGAGAGCTTCATCGACGTACGCTCATCCGGAACCAAACTGAGTTTTGGCAGCAATGATGATGGATACACCAGCCTTACTCTGCCGTTTCACTTCCCCCATTACGGCAGTTCATATTCCACCATAAGGGTAAGTATCAACGGTATGGCATGGTTCGACTGGAACACCAGTACACAGAATACCTACACCAACGAGCCCATACCCAGTGATGGCGGTAACCATGTCTTCTTCCCGTTCTGGGACGATCTCGAGATAGGCAACTCGTCGGAGGGTGTATGGTACCGTAATTTCGGATCCTCTCCGAACAGATATACGGTCGTGCAGTGGCGGGTGGACAACCGGCACGGTCCTGACGGCAATTCCGTGATGTTCGAGCTCATCCTCCACGAGGGCGGTGACTTCGAGTACCGATACTATGACGTCGACTTCGGAGATTCCGACTACGACGAGGGTCAGTCAGCCACCATCGGACAGCAGGGAAGCTCAGACTCCTACGATGGATATTATCTGCGCTACTCCTACAACCGTTCCCGTCCGCTGTACCAAGGTCTCACCCTCCGTTTTTCCCGCCCGTAGTGCCATCTTCCCGTCCGTAGGGACTATCCGAACGGCGTCTGGGTACGCTATCTTATGGAAAATCAGGTAGTATTCGGCTATAATTAGTGTCACCGCCATAAATGAGGTGCCGTCATGGTAAGTACTTCAGTACGCCTGTTCAGAATTCTTTCCGTCTCCTTCCTTCTAACCGCACTATTGAGTTTTTCATTCCCGACATCAGCCAGCGAAGTTCAGCCAGGAATATACATTATTCTAGATACTTCGGGCTCCATGCTCTCCACCAGTTACGGTGACTGCAGTGATGGCACCGATACCTGTGCTTTTGGTGACGGCTCTGTGGAGCATCCCCATGATACTGGCAAATTGAGCCGCATCTATCAGGCCAAGCAGGCCATACACACGGTTATTTATTCATATCCCGAAGTGATGTGGGGTTTTGCCAGGTTTCATCAGGAAGAGTACACCTATAACGATATGATCTGTCTGGTATATCCAGACAGCCCTCCCGGACAAAGGCAGCTTGGACCTCATGATCCCTCGGGGGCTACCCTGTATGGCTACTGGTGGGCACCTGACCTGCCCGACCAGATAGATGATGTGTGTTACTACTACATGGGAACATGTGATGGAGCCGACATACTAGCCTCTCTTGGCTCTAATCTTTCTGTGATAGACAAGTGGATAAACCACCATGAATACGATCCTCCGGT
This sequence comes from Polyangiaceae bacterium, assembly GCA_027013865.1. GTDB lineage: Bacteria > Myxococcota_A > Polyangia > HGW-17 > JALWFW01 > JALWFW01. The sequence goes on from JALWFW010000118.1 coordinate 3,553, forward strand.
TGCTTCTGGTGGAGGTGGCACGGATCCGGAACTGAGAGCTATTGGCGGTACTCCTCTTGCTGCTTCCCTGGATTCCATACGTAGCCAGCTCGAGAGTGATATCGCCAATGACTCCCGTAGAAAGTGCAGGCCGTATTCAGTGATTCTCCTTACCGACGGAATGGAGTCCTGTAATGGTGATCCTGCCAATGCCGCAGCCAACCTGCGGTGGATTGCGGTCAATTCGGACACATGCAACCAGGATTCGGACTGCGGGTCCGGTAACCGCTGTACTTCAGGGCACTGTGAGTACCAGGTGAAGACTTATGTCATAGCCTTTGCCCTCAGTAATACTTCCCAGGCGGACCAGATAGCAGCGGCAGGCGGCACAGGATCATCCATTCCGGCCTCCAACGAGGACGAGTTGGTCTCAGCCATGGCGGGCATCATTGCCGCGTCCATAAAGCCCGAGTACTGCAATGGCCGTGACGACGACTGCGACGGCCTCATTGACGAGGACTTCTCCGAGAAAGGACAGCGGTGCGATAACGGCGAGCTCGGAGCGTGTTACCGTACGGGATACTATGTATGCACATCCGACGGTCTTGGTGTGGAGTGTAACGCACCTGCCGGCCTATCGACCTCAGAAGTATGTGACGGCACGGACAACGACTGCGACGGGCTAGTGGATGAAGGACTTCAGTGTGATTTGAAGGATTACTGCGACGGGAATGACGATGACAGTGACGGGGTGGAGGGTGAAGACGATCCGGCTCTTGGCAATGCCTGCGGAAGCAACGTGGGAATATGCGAGACCGGTATTCTGAAATGCTCCGGTGGTTCCCTCACATGCTGCCGTAATGACGGCAATCCTTACGGCTCATGTGTGCCCGTGCAAGGACCTATTCAGGAAACCTGCAACAACCAGGATGACGATTGTAACGGTGCAGTGGATGACGGACTGACTCAAACCTGCTATCCGGCCGGATATACAGGGGGTACCGATACTGGCGGCGGCAATTGGAACTGTACAGGAC
>JALWFW010000119.1 GCA_027013865.1 Polyangiaceae bacterium
CCACTACGGCATCGACTGGGTACGCATGATAAAACATGCCAGGGAAATCCTTCACAGAGGCAATGAGGTCGGCAAGATGATGACGGTCGTTGGCGAAGAAGGAATCTCCGTGGACGATCTGGTGCTCTATCTCAAGAGCGAAATGCTGGACTTCACGTATCTGCAGCAAAACGCCTTCGACGATGTGGACTGCGCAGCCTCGATGGAGCGTCAGGTGCGGGACTTCTCACTCCTGTACAGAGCTCTGTCCAAGGAATTTAGTTTTACCGGCAAGAAAGAGGCGCGTGAGTTCTTCACGAAACTCCAGGACCGCTTCTATCAGAAGAATTATACGCCTGAAAACAGTGAGGAATATGACAGGCTCACCAGGGAAATCGAGGAACTCCTCGAAACCGGTGGGAGGTGAGTGCCGTGTTCAAGGAATATACAAGGATCACCAATATCGTAGGTGACATCATCGAGCTGAAGGCCGAGGGTGTCCGTTACCGTGAGCTGGCGGTTATAAGAAATGCCAATGGTGAGACATCGCTGGGGCAGGTAATCAAGATAGATCGCGACCGGGTATCGCTCCAGGTCTTTGCCGGTGCCCGCGGCCTTTCCAACAGGGCTAGGGTCAGGTTCTTGGGCCATCCGATGCGCGTCAAGTACTCGGACCAGCTCTTAGGTCGCATCTTCAACGGTTCCGGGGAGCCCATCGACGGTAAACCGCCTCTAGAGTCGGCACCAGAGGTGGAGATCGCCGGTCCTTCGGTCAATCCCGTCAAGCGCGTCGTTCCTCGTAACTTCATCGAGACGCGCATCCCAATGATCGACATATTCAATCCCCTCGTGGAGAGTCAGAAGCTTCCTATTTTTTCCACGGCGGGTGAGCCATACAACGAGCTTCTGGGCCGTATTGCCCTTCAGGCCGAGGCCGACATCATCATCCTTGGCGGTATTGGTCTGAAGTTTGACGAGTTCATCGCCTTCCGTCGCAAATTCGAAGAAGGCGGCGTCATGGACCGCACCGTCATGTTCATCCACACGGCCGCGGATCCGGTGGTGGAGAGGCTCTTGGTGCCGGACATGGCTCTTGCGGCTGCAGAGCAGTTCGGCATCGACGGCAAGCGCGTCCTGGTCCTTCTCACCGACATGACCGCATTTGCCGATGCCCTCAAGGAGATCTCGGTGGCCATGGAGCAGGTGCCTTCCAACCTCGGGTATCCTGGCTCGCTTTATTCAGAGCTGGCATCCCGCTACGAGAAGGCGGTCGACTTCAAGGGTGCGGGTTCCATCACGGTTTTGGCCGTCACCACTATGCCAGGCGGTGACGTTACCCATCCTGTGCCAGACAACACCGGTTACATCACCGAGGGACAGTATTATCTTGCCAACGGAGTCATCAATCCCTTCGGATCCCTGAGCCGTCTGAAACAGCTCGTTATCGGCAAGGTCACACGTGAGGACCACGGTCATGTGATGAACGCCATGATCCGTCTGTACGCCAAGGCCTTGGAGACCAAGAAGAAGATCTCCATGGGCTTCGAGAAGACCGAGACGGACGAGAAATACCTCACCTACGCGGATCTCTTCGAACAGCGTTTCATGGACCTGGCAGTGGACATTCCCCTGAACGATGCCCTTGATTTGGGCTGGAAGACCATGGCGGAGTGCTTCACACGCCAGGAAGTCGGTATCAAGCGCGAGATTCTCGAGAAGTACTGGCCCAAAAGCGGGAGTTGATGCACCATGGCTGAGAAGGTCAAACTGAACAAGAACTCCCTGAGGGAGCAGACTCAGTCCCTGAAGCTGTTTCAGGAGTTTCTTCCCACACTGGAACTGCGAAAGCAGCAGCTTCAGATGGAGGTGAGGGAGGCCCAGCACGAGATCAGGGCCGCAGAGAAGGAACTGCAGGAGATGCTCAGCAGTTCTGGAGACTGGGTTTCCGCCATGGCTCCCCACATGGAGCTCCTCAGGCAGCTTCTGGTTGTCAGTGAGGTAAAGGTCAGGCACGTCAACGTGGCTGGCGTCAGGGTCCCACAGTTCGAGGAAGTCGTATTCGAGCGACGGCCATATTCCATCCTCGGTACTCCCTGGCTCATCGATGCGGCCATGGATTTTCTGCGCCGCATGATATCTGCCCGTAAGAAGGTGGACGTCCTGCGTGAGAAGTTCGAACTTCTCGACAGAGAACTCACCAAGACCACTCAGCGCATCAACCTCTACGAGAAAGTCCTTATTCCGCAGACGAAGGAAAACATCCGCAAGATAAAGATTTACCTGGGAGACCAGCAGATTGCTGCAGTGGCTCGTGCCAAGATTGCCAAGGCCAAACTGGTGGCCAAGGCCGAGCAGCAGGTCGCCGAGGAGGAGGACTGATCCATGGCGCTGGTCCGCATGAAAAAACTTTTCGTCGTGGGACCTGTGGGTCGCAGGGACGAGATCATAGACCGTCTTGAACAGCTTGGAGCTGTCCACGTGACTTTGGACAGTGACGTGGAGATGCCCCCGGAACTTTCGGCAGAGCATTCCAGGCTTCAGAGGGTCATAAAGCACCTTTCAGGCCTGGAGAGGCGGGGTGGATGTCCTTTCGATGATGCTGATTCCGTACTCCAGAAGTACGACGACCTCGTCTCGGCACGTAGCAGGCTGGAGCAGGAGCTGGCCTCCACGGACAAGGACATTGGCCAGCTTGCTCCATGGGGTGATGTACCTGTCGAAGATCTCGGTGAACTAGCTGCCAGAAAACAGAAAGACAGGTTCTATCAACTTTCCAAGAAAGAGCGTCAGACATTCGATACGTCTGTTTTGGACGGGGCAGTGTGGTATGGCTGGACGTCCCTGAAGGGCTCGAAGCCCGTGGGTCTGGCTGTCATATGGAAAGGCGATTCCGTGGATTTGGGTCTGGAGGAATATCACATCCCCAACCGTTCCATGGCGGTTATTGAAAGGGCGCGTCAAGAAATCATTAGTAAAATCAATGGGTTAGATGACGAATTTCAAAAGCTTGCCCCATGTGTAGGCCTTTTACGCGACAGACTCGCTGACATAGAAAGGCGCATGGAACGTGCCATGGTGTATGCCTCGGCTCTGGAAGACGGGCCTGTTGTGGCAATAAGTGGCTATGTGCCGGCATCCGATGCTCAAAAGGTGGTGGATGCCTTTGAGAACACGCCTGTTCTCACTTTGGTGCAGGAACCGGAACCCGACAAGGACATGGACGTCCCCATTGAGTTCCGCAACACCTGGCTGGTTAGGTATTTCGAGCCACTCATACGTATGTTCAGCCTTCCGTCCTACTGGGAGGTGGATCCTACGCCTCTGGTGGCCCCGTTCATGGCCGTTTTCTTTGGATTCTGTCTTGGCGATGGTGCCTATGGTCTGCTCCTGTTTGGCGTGGGCACGTGGCTGGCATCGAAATTCAAGTCGAATCCCGCCGTTCTCACTGGAATGCGCCTGCTTCAGGTGCTGGGGGCCTCTTCCGCTATCATTGGTCTTGGTATGGGTCAGGTCTTCGGATACCAGGTGGTCAGTGCGCCGTGGGCCCAGAGCATCAGGCAATACCTGTTCTTGGGGCGTTTTGCCTCGGATCCCCTCTTCTTCTTCTATGTGTCGCTCATCTTCGGCGTGATCCAACTTTCGGTGGGGCTTTTTACCAAGGTCGTGATTTCCCTTGTGAGAGGCCGCGTACGTGAGGCTCTTGCCACATTAGGATGGGCCGGGCTCTTTGCCGCAGGTGTGCAGTACTACTACACCCACCAGTGGTGGGGATTTTTGGTGGCCGCTGCCATGATTTTCGTGTTCTCCACACCATTCGAGATCAAGGGTTCGGGCGCAGGCGCCTTTGTCATGGCTCTGCTCAGGTGGTTTGGCGGCGGTCTTTATTCGCTGTACAACGTTTCGGGGCTCTTCGGCGATGTGATGAGTTATGCCCGAATATTCGGACTGGGCATGAGCTCCGCAGTGCTGGCAGCAGTCATAAATCAGCTTGCCACGACGGTGTACGGCGACGGTTCGGTCACCGGCATCGTATTCGGTGGCATAATTTTGGTCTTCGGACATACATTCAACTTCATAATGGCAATAATCGGTTCGATGGTGCATTCAGGGCGACTTCAGTTCCTCGAGTTCTACAAGCAGTTCTTCGAGGGTGGAGGAAAGCCGTATTCACCGTTCGGCCGTAAACTCAAGGAAAAGAAGGAAACCAACTAAAGGTATCATTTAGAAAGGAGAGATAGCCGTGCTGAGCATCATCGAGTTCACTTCGATAGTAGATGTGGCGAATCAGGTAGTCACCAATATGGTGGCAGCAGCACCCCAGGCAGCAGCCAGGGCCGCAGAGGGATTCGTCATCAATGGATTCAACTGGAACCAGTTTCTGGCCTTCATGGGAATCGGCCTTCTGGGACTGGGGCTGGCCGGTTCTGCCATTGGACTGTCCATCGCAGGCAGTGCCGTGACTGGTGTCAAGGACGAGAAGCGCGGCGTTGCCCTGGCAGTGGCGGCTCTTCCCGGAACCCAGGGCCTGTATTCATTCGTCGTGGGCTTCCTGGCACTCGACAAGCTTGCCAATCCCGATGCACTTCCCTACGTGTTCGCGGCTGGTACGATGACTGGTATAGCATGTCTGATCTCCGGATGGTATCAGGGGGTCGTGTGCGCGGCTGGTATCAAGTCCATCAACCAGGACAAGATGGGTGCGGGATATGCCTTCGTTCTGGCGGCTCTGCCGGAGTTTTATGCGGTTCTCTCCCTGGTCTTCTCCTTCCTTCTCTTCATGAGGGTTTGACACACGATTGAAGAAGTGTCCGGCGAAAAAGCAGGTTACGTTCTCATGACGTAGAGATCTATTTCGCCTGATATTACCCGCCTGCAGATACACAAAATGGGACCTGATACGGTATATACAGGTGTTTCGGCTGCTCTCATGCTCGCTGTCCGGCTCGCTGCTCCAGTGGTGCTGGTGGCAGCGGTGGTGGGTCTGGTGGTATCCCTGATTCAGTCCATCTTTCAGGTTGGAGAGCCTAGTCTGACATTTCTGCCGAAAAGTATTGCAGTGGGGCTGCTTCTTCTTGCAATGGGGCCGTATATAGGGTCCGTGCTGCGGGATTTCTTCTTCTATGTGCTCACCCTGGCGGGTGGTTGAGGCCCGTCTCCTGAGATAAACCGAAAAAAACTGTGAAAAAGGAAGTCAACTTCAGTACCTGTCGTGCCGACAATGATGGTCAGTGAGGTGATGGAGTATGGCAGACGTAAATGGTGTTGGAACCAATGGAACGGGTGGAGTCGTGACTATTCAGGACACACTACCTGAAGAATCCCAAACTCAGGACAAGACGGGATACGGAAACGTGGAGGAATTGGCACATATGCCCCTGCCTTCTGAAAACAGTCAGACTCTTGGAGATGTGGCCAAGGACATGGCATGTTTTGGCGCAGGTATTGTGGATGGAGCTCTGACGCTGCCTGTGAATATCATAAACGTAGTCTCCGGAGGCCAGGTGGCTCGTTCCTGCGGGAGAGTATACACTGCCGGAAACGTAGCAGGTACGGTGGGTAGCATGCTCATTCCAGGTCTAGGTGAGGCCAATGCAGTGCTGAAGGGAGGCAAAGTGCTGGGCCGCGTTCGGGCTGGTGTGGCAAGTGGTAAAGCTCTTGGCAAGTATGTCGTACGCAAGCACTTCACAGGACGGCAACTGGGCAAGAACATTATTTTGAATGGCACTAAGTATCTTGGAGATTCGCTTCTGGAGCGGGCTGGAAAACCTTCGGATTGATGTTTTGGTCTACGGAGTTCGATACGGGTTGGGCTAAAGAGGTTCAGTTGGTTACCGCCAGCACGGACACTCACTGAATGCGTAGGGTATTTCGAGATCGTCTGCAACTTGGGCCATATGCATTGGACGGATGGTACTGCTGCCCCCGTCATTTTCATGTGTATTTTTACACTTCTGAGTGTAAAATGTGGCCCCTGCGGAGGTTAGCATGACCAAAACGCTAGTTACCAGTGCACTGCCGTATGCCAATGGAGACATACATATTGGACATTTGGTGGAATACATCCAGACGGACATATACGTCCGTTTCCTGCGCATGCGTGGTGAAGACGTCATTTACGTGTGTGCCAGCGATACTCACGGGACACCCATCGAGGTCAATGCCCGCAAGAAAGGCATGACGCCCGAGGAGATGGTGGCCATGTTCCATGAACGCCAGAAGCGTGACTTCGATGGCTTTGATATCTCTTTCGACGTGTTCTACACCACTCATTCCGAGGAGACTCGTCACAACGCATACCGCATATTCGAGGGACTGCGCGATGGCGGACTCATCGATAAGCGCGGCATAGACCAACTTTACTGTCCCAACGACGAGCGTTTCCTGCCCGACCGTTTCGTGCGCGGCACCTGCCCAAAATGCGGAGCTACGGACCAGTACGGCGATGCATGCGAGGTATGTGGCGCCACGTACGAGCCTACAGAGCTCATAGAACCGAAATGTGCCCTTTGTGGAACCACCCCTGAACTCAGGCATTCCACCCACTACTTCGTAATCCTGGAGAAAGCCCGTGATGCCATCGAGAAGTGGGTTGAAGCCGAGGGTCATCTACATCCTGACGTACGCGACTGGCTGAAGTCCAACTTCCTCAAGGAGACCCTTCATGACTGGGACGTGTCCCGTGATGCCCCGTATTTCGGATTCCGTATCCCCGGTGAGGAAGACAAGTTCTTCTACGTTTGGCTGGATGCCCCAGTGGGTTACATAGGCTCCACGGAAAAATGGTGCCGTGACAACGGCCTGGACTACCTGCGCGATTACTGGAGCCCTGAGGCCGATTCCCGCATCATCCACTTCATAGGTAAGGACATTGTCTACTTCCACACGCTGTTCTGGCCTGCCATGCTACACTACGGCGGTTTCAGGATGCCCGACCGGGTGCAGATACACGGGTTCCTAACGGTCAACGGCGAGAAAATGAGCAAATCCCGCGGCACATCCGTGAAGGCCGAGACCTATCTCAAACACCTCGACCCGCAGTATCTGCGGTTTTACTACGCCTATAAACTCACGCCGGGCCTGGATGATTTAGATCTGAACCTGGTTGAGTTCCGCGAACGTGTCAATGCCGAGCTGGTAAACAAAATAGCCAACCTTGCCTCGCGTACCCACGGACTTCTGCGCAAGAGGCTGGAGGGCAGGATGACCTCGCCACGCCAGGATTTCGAGCCCCTGCGCCAGGAGATGCTGAAGGCCGCCGAAAAGGCCACGGCCCATTATGAGGCCTTTGAATTCGGGCGCGCCATACGCGAAATAGCTCGTATAGCCGAAATAGCCAACAAGTACATCCAGGACACGGAGCCCTTCAGGCTGGCCAAAAGTGATCCAGACGAGGCGAGGGCCATTTTGTCCGGTGCTGTAGGCGCCATCAAGGGCATTGCCATCCTTCTGGGGCCGGTTCTCCCCGGTTTCAAGGAGAAGATAGAGCGAGCCTTTGGAGCGGAGCGCTCCTGGACATGGAAAGATTTGGATTTCATGCCTGATTCCGGGCAGTTGGGTGAGTTTGAACGACTTGTTGAACGCATGGAGGAGGAGGCAGTACAGGCCATGATAGACGAGACGAAAGACATTTTTGCCGAGGGTGAGGCGCCAGCTGACGAATGGCAGCCCGACGAGTCCATAGAGTCCTTCCGTGACACCATAACCTTTGACGACTTTGCGAAGGTCGATCTGCGCGTAGGACGTATCCTGAGTGTCGAGGAGGTGCCCGAGGCCCGCAAACTGTACAGACTGGTGGTTGATCTCGGTCGCGAAAAACGCCAGGTATTCGCCGGTCTCAAGAAGTACTTCAGGCCCGAGGAACTTCAGGGCAAGTCAGTAGTGGTGGTGGCCAATCTGGCACCCCGCAAGATGCGCTTTGGCGTGAGCGAGGCCATGCTCCTGGCTGCCGAGGATCCAGACGGTAACCTCACCATGGTAGTACCAGACGATTCATCCATGAAACCAGGCTCCACCATATCCTGATGTGTCTTTGCGAATTTCTGAATAATTTCATATAGTTAAAGCGTATAGGGGTTGGAGGACACAGGGGAGGCGAGCCAGGCTCACTGAGCTTCGAGGAGGAAATTATCTATTTTCACGACGAGAGGAGTTATCATGAACGTTCCGTTACCATATATTATGTGATAGTAGACTTTGCCGGAAGAAACACCGTCCAGATAGGCGAATTCTCTGGTCAGAGTGACCCTACGCTCAGATGGGCCCTTAGTATTGATATAGAACAGAGGGTATTCCGTTCCTGAGATGGATATGCCTATCTCGACAGCCGGATCGTCTATGTGGATGTTCTCTGTTGGGGGAATGATGGTTATGTTGGAGGAAAAGACCACTTTCTGGTGTGTACTCATATCGAAGGCAGGACTGTAAATAATGACCTCATCGCCTTCGTTAGCCTCTATCCTCAGTTGACCGTTTTCTATGCGTAGATCGGCGTCGTTGTTCTGAACCGACCAGTCGGAAGGGATGGAGTTAGTGTTGAAGTCTTGGCGATACTGTTCCTGGAAGGTGCATGAGTGATTTTCGAATCCTGGGGTGCCCTTCATACGCACGATAATGTCGGGATGACTTATAGAGGTGACGGTCTCGTTTGCATAGGGATACACAGAGGCGCAACCATGGGCTACGTCATCATTTTGTGAGGGGCTCCCCACATACTGGGAGTCCACCTGGAACGAGCGGAGCGGAAGATCGGAATATATGGTGAAGGAGATACCTTCCACGGTCTGGGACGCACCTACCTGGGATGCCTGGCATACAATCTCGAGGGACTGATCCTCACCGACTTGCATGACTTCTGAAGTGTATGTCCCGAAGGATGATACAGACGGGGTGTTTTGATATGCCAGGACTCCGTACTGCCTGGGGGCCAGGTATGCACCAGCATTTATTTCTGAACGGTTACTGCTTTCCAGTGTGCAGTCCGAGAGATCGAGATAAGAGTCCGAGAGATTGAGCACTTCCACCCATTCGTTTCCACCTCTGAGATCATGGAAGACCTCCGAGATCATGATATCTCCTGGCTGTGGCTGCCTGGGTGGGGGCAGCATAGTGTAGGTCAGGTACGCTCCGTGCACTTCGTCATTGGATGATACGCATATCTGGTATGAACCAGGAGACATTCTGAAGAGAGCATCCCCGGGAGATGGCGTTACTGAATTGTCGTTGCAGTTCAACTCCAATTCCTTGATGCGGTTGACTCCGTTCGCATAGACGGCCACTGTGACAGAAGGACAAGAGCTGCCGTCCAGGGAGGACAGGGTGATTCCCAGTGACATGTCTCCGGTTGCCTCGAAGGTGATGCAGTCCTCCAGATCGTTGGCAGCGAGATCGAAACACCAGTTGGTATCCGGGGCTACGGACTGGGGAGTCGCATCCAGTGCGTTATCTTCTACGTCCATGACCTGGCACACGGAGCACTGGGCTATGCCGCTGGCGTCTTCTACGCACTGACCGGAGCACTGTTCGGATACGGTCCAGCCAAGGCAGCCGTCGGCATTCCTGGAACACTCCATGACTGAGGACAGATCTTCAGAACAGCGAAGTTTGCCTACTGCAGGGCATTCATTGCTGCAGCTACTGTTGTTGTTGTCAGCAGTGTCTTGCGTGCAGGTTGCATCGCCGGACCTGTTGGAGCATATGAGACCGTCGATGGAGCAGTCGCGCTTGGCAGTCCAGATCAAGCGGCCATTTTCGTTGCTGCATTCCAGGAGGGTATTTCCTTCACAGCTACTTGCCCCTTCATCATTACATTCGAGTCCTACGTTGCTATCGCATGAGGCGAAGTCGAAAATACACGTATTGCTGCATCTGAGGACACCGCCGGCATAGCCAAAGTAGGTGCAGTCCTTGTCGTCCAGTGATGCAGCATCGCACTCTTCTCCCCGTTCAATGATACCATTGCCGCATACCGGATCCGTTCCTCCTGAGGAGGAACTGTCGTCACATGCCTGCACTAAGAAAGCTAGTGATGCAGACACCAGTACTGCCATGATAATTTTGGATTTCATCTGTTACCTCCAGTAATGCTATATCTGAAAAAAAATATGTCATGTATCGTACACTTTGCAATAATCATGATAACTTATTGTAATAAAAGATCTTTTTGAAAGCCTTGCTGGCATGAACCCAATAACGGAAGTCATGTCGAGAAGTTAAAGATCACTCTGATGAATATTTGGCGAGATTTGGGAGGTACTGGAATACAGACAGGTACCTGCGATATGAAACAAGAATGTTGAAAAGTGCGAGCATCTCAATATAATGCGGTCTCGCCCCGTTGTGGGACGTAAGGTGGTGCAATGTCCGAGGACAGAAAAGAGAATTCAGTACTTTTCTCACTGAAAGAGCTCCGCAAAATAGAAGAAGAACGCATCAAGGAGCAGGAAGTAGCAGAAAAACAGCGCCTCGAGGAGGAAGAGCGCCGGCGTCGCGAGGAAGAAGAACGTCGACGTCGCGAGGAAGAAGAGCGCCAGCGCCGTGAGGAAGAGGCCCGCAAACAGGCTGAGGTTCAGTCCCAGCTGGAGCAGGTGAAGCAGCAGTACGAGTCCATGATGGCTGCAGAGCGTCAGCGTCTCCAGGAGGAATTTCAGCGTCAGTTGGCGACAGAAAAAGAACGCCTGAAGGACGTCATAAAGAACGAGATTGCCCTGGAGCAGGAGGCCGAGAGACAAAAGGCTCCTTCCAAGGGAATGGTAATAGCTCTTGGTGCTGCTACCGTACTCTTCTTGATAACCACCATTTATGGTTTTATGCATGCATCAGGAGTGGACAAGGACTGGGCAGCCAAATATGCCAAACTGCAGCGTGAGACCAAGGCTCAGTTGCAGGAGAAAGAAGGCAAAATCTCAGATCTCACCACTCAGATCAATGATCTCAAGAGCAAATACAAGGCTCTCGAGTCTGAACGCGACGATCTCGCCAAAGAAAAGAAGGATCTCGAGAAGCAGCTGGCATCGGCAGCATCGAATGCCTCGTCTGCAGAGAGCTCTTCCGGGGCGAAGAAGTCTGCTTCGAAGAGGCATGGCAGGCGCCGCCGTCCCGTGCGTCGTGGTGGCAAGAAGAAGCATTCCGGTCCCAAATGTGATCCCAGCGATCCCCTCTGCGGACTCTGATTCCTGGAAATTATCGATGACTCAATCCGTTCTTACGGAAATTCGGGGGTAAACGAAGAAATGGACGACAAGGAATTCTCCAGCATGCTCGAAAAGAGCGTAGAGATGCGAAACAGACAGCTCAACCCGGGGGATGAACTCACCGGCCGCGTAGTGGGCGAGAGTGCAGAAGACTTTTTCGTGGATTACGGAGGAAAGTCGGAAGCTCTGCTGCCCAAGGACGAGGCCGAGGAAGGCACGGCAACGGGCAGTGTCGTACGGGTGAGGGTCAGGCGGATTTCTCCGGACGGTACCATATACCTGGCAGGACGCATTTCTCGTCAGTCGGTGGACAAATCCGCTATACGCATGGCTTATGAATCGGGTATGCCTGTGCAGGGCAGGGTTCTGGAATCCCGGAAGGGCGGATATTCCGTGGAGCTCGGACCAAAGATTAGGGCTTTTTGCCCCATAAGTCAGATTGATGACCAGTTCACGTCCGATCCTCTGGTCCATATGGACAAGACATACTGGTTCAAGATACTCGAATTTTCCGATACCGGCGATATCGTGGTTTCTAGGAGGGCCTATCTCAGGGATGAGAAGGAGAAGAAGAAGGAAGAACTTCTCAAGACCCTTCAGCCCGGTCAGGTCCTGGAAGGTACGGTATCCAGAATCATGGACTATGGCGCTTTCGTGGACATCGGAGGCATAGAGGGACTCTTGCACGTATCCCAGATTTCTTGGGATCAGGTCAATCCCCATGAGGTTCTCGAGGAAGGACAGAAAGTCCGAGTCAAGGTCACTGACATGGAGCACCGGGGGGATACGCTGCGTATATCCCTGTCCATGAAGGTTCTCGAGAAGGATCCCTGGGAGACCTTTGGGGAGCTCGAGGAGGGTGCGATTCTGGAGGGCGAGGTAATGCGCATCAAGCCCTTTGGGGCATTCATACGGCTTGCCCCAGGGGTCGAAGGACTGCTCCACATATCTGAGATGGCATGGCATCGCGTATCTCGTGTCGAGGATCTTCTTTCCGTGGGTGACAGGGTAAAGGTCAAGGTGCTTTCGGCTGATCCTGATTCCAAGCGTATCTCTCTATCCTTGCGTGAGGTTCAGGGTGCTCCAGAGGGCGAAATTGCCGAGGGCGCACAGGTGGACGGCATCGTAAATGAGGTAAAGTCCTTTGGTCTGCTGGTGACACTGCCTGGCGGTAAGGTCGGCCTGCTTCCGAAGCGTGAACGTGGGGCCGTGAATCCGGCGAATGCCTTCAAGGAGGGACAGCCGATTCGCGTGCTCGTCATGTCCGTGGACGAGGAAAACGGCCGAATTTCCCTCACTACGGCAGACAAGAAGGATCTCATGGATGATCAGGATTACCGTAAGTTTGCTCCAAAGAAGGAAGACAAACTTGCGACCCTTGGTGACTTTCTGGCAGATCTAAAGAAAGATCGCTGATTGCAGGTAGTCTCAAGATTTCAGATTTTCTGTGTAACCTATCGATATCGAAGCAAAATCAGAAGATATTCGTGGGGCCTGGGGAATAACCACCCAGTGTGTTGTTCAGAAGAATCTCACTTCACCTTCCCAACCGAATACCCAGGGAACGCGATCTTTACGGAGGTCTTCCTTGAGCCAGGTCCTACCCAGGATATACAGGGGGTTTACTGTGTGTCCTCCTGCGATGACTCCAAGGTGCAGATGGGGGCCCGTGGAACGTCCCGTGGAACCCGTGAGTCCCACCAGAGTACCTTCGCTGACCTCATCTCCCGTGGCTACGAGGATGTCGGACAGATGGGCATAAATGGTCATCATACCGCCGATGTGTTTTATGATTACGTGATTGCCCATGACTGAGTTGTAGGCAGCCCTCCATACCACTCCCGAGGCTGCTGCCCTGACAGGGGTTCCAAGTCTGTGCATGATGTCCACACCGCGGTGATACAGTACAGAGCCAACAACGGGATGTTTGCGGAATCCATAGGGTGAGGTTATCTCAATGTCATGATATGGCCATACCACCGGCAGCGGGGTTTTTTTTATCATGAGGGGATCCAGGTTTTCAGAAGGAGTCAGGGGAATGTACGGTTCGGCCAGTGCAGCCCTGCGCATTGTTCGGGCAGGTATGGACTGCGTGACCTCATCAATGGTCTCGCACCGGGAGCATGAGAAAAAGTTTAATAAAATCAGTATGATAGCAAAGTTTTTCTTCACCTTGTTTTGGCCTCCACGACTTTTATTACTCCATCATCCACACAGGTCAAGACCCCGTCATGAATCCCGTCTCCGTTGAGATCTGAGCCAAGATGAGCCCTCCGGATGCCAAGACACGGGATCTCGTCAGCAGCAGAGAAAGACCAGGTACCGTTGCCCAGATATGTGCCCAGCCCCACAGATGGATGCAGGAGTGCAAGATCCCGGTTGCCGTCACCATCTAGGTGAAGCACGATGACTGCGGATGCCGGAACTGCCAGGTCCATGGCCAGCAGCGACGAAAAATTCTGGCCACTATCCTGGTTGAGAATGACTCCAAGGCGTCCTGCCGCACGATAGGTAAGCATGATGTCCCTGTCCCCGTCTGAGTCCATGTCGCCCAGGGCAATACCCATCACGCCAGTTCCCACGTAGCGAGCCGTCACGTAGTCGTATGCTCCGTCACTGCGTCCCAAGTAGATGCCTAGCAGGCCTGCTCCAGATCGTGCCACGGCGAGATCATCGATGCCGTCACCATTCATGTCTCCGGTGGCGAAGTCGGATGGCTGACCTCCAATGGGCATTATGGCCGTCATGGTGGTGCCGTCCATGCGGTAGATAGTCTTGGTGGCGGCTCCCAAAATCCATAGGTGTCCTGAAGCATCGCAGTGCATGGATAAGGGACGGTCTGTGCCGGTGAAGCTATCAGCGTCTGAAGATGCTGTGATTCTGACGTAAATGGCGCTTCCATCCAGCGTCATGCCTGCTGCCCAGATGATATCGCCACAGGGTTCCACGAGGATGTATGCCGCATCATCTCTCAAAATGGTGGCCTGCCAGTCCGGGGAGATGTCCAAAAGGGCTCCGGACGTGAGAGATGCATCGGCCGTGGCCACCAGAATATGAGGCATGGTACCGTCACTGGCAGGCATGGGAGCAGCATCCATGGGAATTGGCTCTACGGTGATTTCATTGAGCACACCAAAAGAGCCGTCACCGTCGTGACAGTCTATACAACCCGTATATCCAGAAGATGACAGCGATAGATCGCAGGATTCGCCTTCTTCCACGATTCCGTTGCCGCATCCACCTGTGCAACGGGAGGTGTCCCATGTACAAGAGTCCGAGCAGGCGAGTGAGCCGCCGTTGAATCCGAGGTCTTGGCAAGACATTGAATGCGTGTCCTGGCCGTCGCACTGCTCGCCTTCCTCCACGATTCCGTTGCCGCATCCACCTGTGCAACGGGAGGTGTCCCATGTACAAGAGTCCGAGCAGGCGAGTGAGCCGCCGTCGAATCCGAGATCTTGGCAAGACATTGAATACGTGTCCTGGCCGTCGCACTGCTCGCCTTCCTCCACGACTCCGTTACCACACTTGTGGCAGGCCGATACGTCCCAGTGGCAGTCAGACAGACAGTCCAGAGTACCTCCGGTATAGCCCAGAAGCTGGCAGTTCATGCCTCCCAGATCCACTCCGTCGCATTCCTCACCCGAATCAGCCACGTTGTCTCCGCATGATGGCAGGGTACAGTCGGTGCGACATGTATCAGGGCGTACGTCACTATTGTCGGGGCCATTGTCACATTCTTCTCCTGGTTCCACGGTCCAGTTGCCACACTGGGAATCTCCGTCGTGTGACGGGGACACACAGGAGTGCATAAGTGAGAGTGACAGCAAAAATGTCAGTAAGATAAATAGGTTATGCAGTTTAGACATTGTAGAGTTCGCCATGATAGACAGTTTCGGCCGGCCCTGTGAGATACGCTGTCCCATCCGGTTCGAACCGCAGAGCTAGTGTGCCACCTTTCTGCTTCACCGTTATGTGGTTGGAGATGAGACCCCTGTTTCTGGCCGCCGTGGCTGCTGCTGTGGCTCCAGTGCCGCATGCTCCGGTAAATCCTGCTCCCCGTTCCCATACGGCGAGGAATATGTTTCCGTCGTCTTCCAGCCGGGCGAATCCCACGTTTATGCCTCCGCCATGGGGTTCGAGTTCAGGTCCTTGGTTTAGCGCCATATCGAGGGGGTCTGTCTGTTCGGACACGAAGTGGACGATATGTGGGTTGCCCACGTCCACCATGGTAAAGTCCAGCCCGCCTATTTCCAGGGAGGGTTTTACGATTTCAGGCTTTCCTATGCATACCTCCACGGTAGCTGAGCTGCCCTTCATAGTGGTCACCTTGCCTCCCAAAAGACCGGCATCCGTCATGACTTCGATCCAGGTTGAAGGCTCTAACTTATTGATATCATTAATGTATTTTACTGCACATCGCAATCCGTTGCCACACATCTCGGCTTTGGTGCCATCAGGATTGTAGATGAGCATACGGTATTGGTCACCCTGCCTGCCCACCAGAAGAATTCCGTCGGCTCCGACTCCCCATTTTCGCGTACACAGGTGCCTGACAGTCTCGGGTGGTAGTTCCTTTACTCCGGTTTTGTCCATGTCCACGAGAATGAAATCGTTACCCAGTCCGTGTATCTTTATGAACTCCATGCTCTTCTCCACCTGTCAGAAGATCGTTACCCCATGAAGGGATGTGTTGCAACCGATGGTCGTGAAATACCTAATAGTGCTGAGTTCCGCAGTCTGGCAGGCTATGAATATGTCGTATGGTCGGTCAGTTCTTGCGCGGTCTGCCTCTGGTACCGTGGAATTCTACACCCAATTTCTTGATGAGGATGCCTAGCCTGCGTCTGGTTATGCCCAGCAGATCCGCAGCTCTGGTGAGGTTGTGTCCTGAGCGCTCCAGGGCCACATCTATGATTTTGCTCGTGGTCTCGTCGACGTATTTGTCCAGGGAGAAGTCTTCGGATGCCAGAAGCTGCATTATGTGCTCCTGTTCGTGATCCATGTCAGTTCTGCCGCTGTCCATGGCGCGAGGTCTGAATTCTGCGAGATGCTCGGGACGGAGTTCCTCACTGGCCGAAGCATGTGCATAGGCATAGTAGATAGCTGATCTGAGCTCCCGCACATTGCCCCTCCACTGGAGCTCCATGAGGTATTCGATGAGTTCAGGAGTTATTCTTTTTGGGGGACCGCCGTGTTCCCGCTGTGCATGCTTGAGGAACATGGCGGACAGGGGAGGGATGTCCTCTCTGCGCTGCACGAGAGGCGGAATCATTATGGGATACACGTAAAGACGGAAGAACAGGTCTTCCCGAAATTCCCCGGTTTCCACGAGTGTGGGCAAATCCTGAACAGTGGCAGCGATTATACGTACGTTTACGGTTTTTTGTATGGTACTGCCCACGGGGAAGAACTTGCCCTCCTGAATGACCTGGAGAAGTTTGACCTGAAGATGTTTGGGGAGGTCACCAATTTCATCCAGTAGTATGGTGCCTCCGTCAGCAGAATCGAACAGACCTTTTTTGTCGGTGTCGGCTCCGGTGAATGCCCCCTTTACGTATCCGAACAATTCACTTTCCAGCAGCGCCTCTGGAATGGCCGAGACATTGAGAGCCACAAATGGGTTAGATGCCCTTCTGGACCATTTGTGAATGAGACGTGCAAGGTATGTTTTGCCCACACCCGTAGGTCCCAGGAGCAAGACGGGAGCGTCTGATTCGGCTGCCTTGCGTGCCTTGGAGATCACTTTTTTCATGGCCGTGCTTTTCACCACGAAGTTGGGGTCTCCAAGCTGTTCGCCCAAAGCCGATTCAAGCCGCCATCCTTCTAGGGAAAAGTTCATGCTGACGGCCTCGAGTGCTTTTTTCAGGGTGCTCTCGAAACGTTCCTTGTCCAGTGGTTTGGGCAAAAAGTCGTACGCTCCGCCTTTGAGGGCCCTTGTCGTAGTGTCGACATCGTAGCGTCCGGATATGACGATTACTGGTACGGAAGAATCGATGTTTCTTAGGAGTTCCATGAGCACCAGGCCGTCTCCATCAGGAAGGTTGATGTCGACGAGAACCACATCCGGCCGTTCCCGTTCGAAGTGTTCGAGTCCATGCCTGAATGAAAGCGCCTGAAGTACCCTGTATCCCTTGAGAAGCCTTTTCATGCTCCGTTGGAATGCAGGATCATCATCTATGACCAGTATGGTATAGGAATGCTCCTGGGACATAATCTGTTCCGACATGTTCATTATCCTACCTGACCTGAGACTTCATTTTCAACCAAATAATAAAATTACATCAGTTAATCACGGTACCTACGGTGTATTGGGACACAGGCCATGCCTCGAACATCTGGTTGTCCCACTTGAAGAACATCATGAATTTATCCATGGGATGGAAATCGAAAATTTTGATGGAAGCATTTTGTGTGGGTTGACAGTTAGAATTTGACGTAGCATCCAGGACCCATTTGTCTGAGCTGTCCTTATGCCAGCATTCGATTACACGGTAGTTCAGAAGGGTGGCCGAGTTGTGCTTGCTCCAGTCTATGTCGCTGCTGTCGGGGCAGGATACCTTACCGTAGATCCTGGTATTTGGATCGATTTCCATGCCAAACCAGGCACCAGCATCGGGACTGGTGCCACACGAGATGGCCTTGTCCAGTTCCAGTAACTTATTGTAGATGTGAACATCGTTTACCTGTCTCTCTATGGCGATGTCCGTGGCGGTCCAGCCTGTATGCAGATAGGTGTGGGGGGAGGGATCAGGTTGTTCTCCGGCAATGCCTTTTTGCATGTAATTCATAGTTATGAATGTCGGGAATACCGGATCTACCTCGTGGACATAAACAAATGGTATGAGGGAGCGTCCTATATGTTGATCCATGAGAAGCCAGTGGTCGAGATTGCCGTTGGAGTCCTCGTGGTACAGGAAGGCCATGCCCACGGCCACGTTGAATGTCACATCGCTCTCGGTACTCATCAGAAAAGAGTCTATCTCGTTGTTGTTTTGGAGCTCATATGTGTTTGTCAGAGGAACAAAGGCAAAACACGTATCGTTGCCGTCCACAATTTCCAGTGTTGCATCTCCTACCAATATACCATCGTTCAAGATGGTATCGATTATGGTGCTGAGCTGCGTATCGTTGCTGTCTACGTCGAGTTCGCTATTTATTAGCACGTATGGAGGGACAAGATACAGTTTTATACCTGTTTTACCGTTATGCAGTTCAGATGAGGGCAGTACGTCGTTCAGATCGTTTTTGTCGAGTATCACGTGAAACGTGGCCTCATTTACATGGGCATTCCTTATTAGCACAGTGAACGATGAGGTGATGATGTCAGGAGATATATACTGTCCGCCACCGTTGGTATCGTTTTCCGTGTATTCGAGTACGCTCCAGCCGTCCTTAGTAAACAGGAACATGTCTGTGCCTTGTACTCCGAGCAGTGGTTCTGAATCAGGATCCCAGGTGCCGTTCATGTCCAGATCGTCATATGCGATAAGAAAGTGAAGTGCCATATTTCCAATGTTCTGAATGTTGTAAATGGTTTGTTGGTCTACGAGGTTGGGCAGATCCAGCATGACTTTGGAGTGTCCAATGGGGTTGGGCAGTGCAGCAGAGGATACCTCACCCATGATGATTTGAGACATGGGTAAGGTATAGTTGAAGAAATTATTAGGATTGATGGCAAACAGTCCAATTCTTGGATTCCATATGGTGTAGATGACTTCCGGGGACATATCGTCGAAGATTTCGGCATGCAAAGGATTGTGTGGAGGTGAGACCAGAGCCGTAAGTTGACTGGATAGACCTGATGGAATCACACTGATGGTTAGGGGAGCATCTTTAGTGGTCTCGATCTGTATATTGGTGCAGCCCTTATTGTCTAGTGTGGCGGGAGAGGAAGAGGCCAGTTGAGCCTGCGACTCAGTAGGAAGGGAGACGTCCACTTTTCCGGATACGGGGCCGCCGTCATCTGTGAGGCAGGCCTCCACTGAATAACTGAATTTGCTGATATCGATTGGCTGTGGAGCAGAAGAGTTTTTGACCGTAAGCCCAACGGATACCGGAATAATCACGGTTCCGAGGAGTTCTCCCTCGGGAGTCAGGACTTTCAGAGTATATTCTCCCAGGGCGGTAGTGGAGAATTTCACCTTGAGATATCCGTCGCTGTCAGTCGTAGCAGGTGGGGTATTGATAAATGTAGCGTCTTCGACCGTGAGCATGAGGGGCAAATCCGGAACAGGATCGTCATTACTGTCGGTTATGAGAAGTTTTGCTTCTACGATCATGGACTTTTGATCGTCCGAGTAGATGGCTTTGGAGTGTGCGAGGTTAAGGAAGTTCTGTTCTATTGATCCTGCATCGGTGGCAGGAGAACTGTTTCCGCACCCCGAGGTCCCTAGAAAAAAATACTACTGTGAACAGATAGAATAATATTGTTTTGCGGATGAACATGGCTTCAACCTCCATTTATTATTTTTTAACACGGGTATAGTATATGGCAAGTGATTGTAAGAAAGTTGGCCGGCTGGTTACGTCATTCACACCATACCGTAAGATATGGCATCATCGGAGACCCTTGCTTTTGTCGGGTTTTGTCACGATGCCGGTGAACAGTACGGTTTGTGTGGGTTCGTGGACCAGTAATACCATGAACGGGTGGTCGCATATGAATGGAATTGGTTTTACCGGGCGTATCATGGCGCGCGTCTTTACGATGACGGCTGTCGCAGCCGCTGCCTTGGTACCTGCCTCGTCCACGTCCATACGTGTCTTGTGGAATACGGCGGAAACATAAAGCTGCTCGCGTCCTGTGATGAGTCCGCTCAAATCCGCGTGTTCCGTGAATACTTCCGGCATACCCATGGAGGCGAGCACTTTCGAGAGCGAATATGTTCCAGAGATGCTGAACCTCGGCAGTCCAAGGGCGACCTTTGCCCTGTCCAGGTGCCCTATCCAGGTCTGTATGTCGCGGATGGTGAGCCCGTCAAGGATTTTGATCAGTGCAGCAGGATCCCGGGAATCAGGAAGCATGACCACCATGGACCAGCCGTAGCCTTCGTATGCGAGGCGCACCACACGATATTCGGTTCCAGGTTTGCCGCCGATGTTTCCTTTGTAGAAAGGCATGGTGCCGGTGCGGTGCATCATGTTTACCCTGATGGTCTGACCGTTTACTGATGTGAACGGCTTCACTGATGTCTTGAGCCTGTCGAATCTCGTCTTCCATACGCCTTTGAAGTACAGTGCGTTCACCAGTACCAGCCTGGTGAGGGCCCCGAGAGCCGAAGGGAGGACCAGATCAGAGATCATTTTGTGGGTTTTGTTCTCCACCCAGGAGTTTATTCGTCTTGCAGCCATGACTCTACGTGAGAAATCCAGGGTTCCGAGGGCTGCCGAGTAGTGGGCACTGATCAGTTTTTCATATGCCGGCTGCAGGGAGAAGCCATTCATGACCCATATACCGTAGGCCAGTTCCAGCGTTGGACCGCCAGCACTTGGAATCAGGGCTTTTTCAAGGGCGTGAAACTGTTCATGATGCGTTGGATTCGGCCCGAATCCCATGACCCTGGCAATCTGAGAGGCTGTATTGCTCTTTGCTCCTCCGTAAAGCATGGAGAAGGCTGCTGCAATGGAATACGGTGAAAGGAGAACGTTGTTTTTCAGTTCTTTGCCCCCTGTAAACCTGAGTATGTCCAGAGAGAACTTAAGCATCCCTTCCGTCAGGTTGGCTGGCTTGACAGATGGCTTGGAGCCCTGGGATTCATCGGATACCGACTGGCCTGAGATGGAGGGGTTTTTGTGTATCTTGGTTTTTGTGTCTTTTGGTTTGGTGCTGTCCGGGCTCTTTGCTGACGGTTCGTTCTCGTCAGGTGATGTCGTGGCTGCCTTGACTCCCGTTTTCGGGGAATCAGCCGGGGTGGTTGGAGAATTCTTTTGGCTGCATGAGGTGATCAGTATGGATAGCGTGGCAAGTAAAATCATATAACTACGCATGATCATTCTCCTTTTTTCAGGCAACTTCTCTGATGTGCCAATGGCTCAGTGGTATACCCGTACATCGACGTCATCATCGTATGAGACATACTGATAGGCAAGTATGGCGGAGATGAGGGCAACTCCAATGCCACCCACGAATACGGCCAGCTTCCACGAGGAGTCTCCCTTTGATTTGTGTCCGTCTTTTTTGGAGGTATCCGGTGCATGTGGAGAAGGACGAGAAGGACTGCGTCGTGCGGACCGAGCCGGAGCGCTGCTCTGTGATGAGTTCTGCTTAGAGCTCCGTGCGGCGGGAACTGAGCGTTTAGTGGGCAGAGGGCGTTTTTCCAGGTTTTTCAGTGCGAGCAGGAAAGCACGGGGCAGGGGGCTCGTCACGGTCCAGGGCCCTGCCAGAAAGTCATGGCCAAGAAGGACGTATCCAGCAGACAGCATCAGGACCACGGCATTCAGGGATTTTTTCTTCATGACGGAACGGATTTCACGCATGTCTGCAGGAGTGAGTGCCTTAATGGATGTTTTCCAGCCGTTCACCAGTTCGATTCCGGGCAGGAGTGCCAGCTCACCGGCCATGGTTTTCGTCTGGGTGGCATCGGATACCGCACTCTGAACGACTGCTATCTTCATGGGGGAGGCCATGAGGGTCAGCAGCATTGCCGTTGCCATCATATTCATGTCTTCACCTCTTGAGGGCGCATTATATACCTGTATGAACGCCGGTTCCAGCGGATTACCCGCAAATTTCTCCATGATTCCAGACTGAAGGGGCCCGAGGTTGCCCGCCTGTGGTGTTTGTACTAAAACCCTCCGGTTATGATGGAAGCTCTGGACCCAATTCTCTCTGGCCTCAATCCTCCGCAGCTGGAGGCGGTGACCACTACGGAAGGCCCTCTCCTGGTAGTGGCAGGTGCAGGTTCCGGCAAGACACGTGTCCTCACCAGACGCATCGCCTACATGATAAGGAACGGTGTACAGCCCTGGCGTATACTGGCCGTGACCTTCACCAACAAGGCTGCGCGCGAGATGGGCGAACGGGTAGGCCAGCTTCTGGAGCGCGTTGGAGTCACTGTGCCGGTGCAGTCGCTGTGGATAAGCACCTTCCATTCCATCGCCTCACGTCTATTGCGCAGGTACGGTACGGAGATAGGTGTGCCCCAGAACTTCACCATATATGATGCCGATGATCAGAAAACCCTGGTGAAGCGCATCATGAAGGATATGAATCTGGAGAATGATGCCTTGCATGTACGCCAGGCCATCCATTATATCGAGGCTTACCGCAATGGTAGTCTGAAGGCGCTGTATCCCCCCTACGATACTATTCTGGAAAAATACAAATCGGAATTGTCTGCTGCACAAGCAGTTGATTTTACTGGACTTTTAGAGAAGGCTCTGGAGCTTGCCCCCCATGTGGCCCACCTGTGGGACTATATCCTAATAGACGAATTCCAGGACACCAACCACCTGCAGTTCGAGTTCATTCACAGGCTGGCCCGTCCCCATGGCAACGTGTGCGCGGTGGGTGATGACGACCAGTCTATCTACTCGTGGCGCGGGGCCACTCCGCGTTTCCTAATAGAGTTTGAGCGTCAGTTCTCTGGAGCCCGTGAGGTGCGCCTGGAGCAGAATTACCGCTCCACAGGCAATATAATTTCGGCTGCGGGTCACCTGATTCTTCACAACACAACGCGCCGTCCCAAGAAGATATGGACGGCAGCGCCTTCCGGGGAACCCATATACTTCAATGCCCTGGATGATGAGCGTCAGGAGGCTTCCTGGATAGTCTCCCGGATGCTGGAACACAATGCCCGTGGTGTCTCTCTGGATGAGATGGCCGTTCTTTACAGGATAAACGCCCAGTCGCGACCCTTCGAGGATAGCCTGCGCAGGGAGGGTATTCCGTATACCGTTGTGGGAGGCACGAAGTTCTATGAGAGGGCGGAGATCAAGGACCTCATTGCCTACCTTCGTCTGGCCTTAAATGCGCGGAGCGATATAGACATACTGCGCGTTCTTAACAAACCCAAGCGGGGCTTGGGACAAGCTGCGGTTCGCCGCATCCGCGAGCTCGCCGGGGAGCGCTCTTTGTGGCACGGTCTTCACAGGGCACGGGACGAGCGCCGCATAGGACCTAAAATCACCGAATTCGTGCGTCTAGTGGAACATGCCGCTGCTCTTGCAGAAAAACGCCCGCCTGAAGATGTACTGGGATTTATCCTCGAGGAGACAGACTGGCTCGGTATGCGTGCTTCCACGGACATCGAATCCATAACCCGCGTGGAGAACATGAACGAGCTCTTGGCAGCCGTGACGGACTACTCCGACGAGGAGCGCAGCAATGGGGAAGAGCCCACGCTTCAGGGATTCCTGGAGTCCATCGCCCTGGTATCTGCTGAGGATCTGTCCGAGGATGACGAGGATACCGAGAAGGTGTGGCTCATGACGGTGCACGCTGCCAAGGGCCTGGAGTTCGACGTGGTGTTCCTTCCCGGATGGGAGGAGAAGCTGGTTCCAATGGAGCGCGAGGATTCCACGGAAGACTCCCTAGAGGAGGAACGCCGGCTGGCATATGTTGCCATGACTAGGGCCAGACGGGTACTTTACATCACCAGGGCCCGTGAGCGTATGGTGTACGGACGCACTTTGAGGACCTCACCGTCCAGATTTCTGAAGGAACTTCCCAGGGATCGTATAAAGATACTCTCCCGCAGGAAACCCGTTACCCACGATCCCGAGACCTTGGCAGAAGTGGCCAGTCATGCTCATAGGCATAGAAAAAAGTCAGTAAAATCAAGTAGTTATAAAGGATCATCCTCAAATTCCCCCTTCAGGCCCGGAGATGTTGTGCGGCACAAGAAATTTGGTACGGGCAGGGTTGTGTCAGTGGATGGTTCCGGAGATGGTGCCCGGGTGACCGTAAACTTCAGAGGCATTGGACAGAAAGTCATAGTAGCCAGCTACCTTATGGGGGTGGACCGATGATGACCGGTATCCGAGAATTGGGAGTTGAGCCATGTCGGTGTTGATGCGCGTAGTATGGGCTCTCGTGGTGGCTGCAGCGGTTTCGGGTGGAGTCTACTGGCTCATGAACCGTGATGGCCGTTCTGGGGACGATTTCCTTAGACGTGACAAGATAGCCCGACAGGTGGACCAGGCAGCGGACAAGGCGCGCAGTGCAGTGGATGCGGTGAAGAATGTAGCCGATCAGGTAGGTGATGTGGGTACGGCTGCCAGGAAGGCAAAGGAACTCATCACCACCATTCCAAACGCATACCGCCATGTTACGGACGTACTTTCAGGTGACACAGTGCCCTCCATACCGTCGCAGACTCCGTCTTCATCAGGCAACGGGGCCGGTTCTGGCAGCGGCTCTACGAATTAAAATAGTACAGGACAGTAGTTTGATATAACCATTTGAAATTATTGCTGTTTTGCCTAGCTATGCGTTGAGGGTGACGGCGTTTGCCTTCCTGGCTTTCTCCTCACGGTGCCTGAGCCACACCAGCGCCACCATGGAGAAGAATAGCAGCGCGATTCCCAGGCCCTCCGATACGGTGGGTAGTTCACCGAATATCCACTTGCCCAAGATGACGGCGAACAGAATCGATGAGAAGGAGAAGACTGCAACGAACGAGGCTTCCTCGAGTTTGTAGGCAAGAGTCATGAATCCCTGAGCCACTGTGGCTAAAAAGGCGCCGCCGGCCACGAGTCCCACGGAATTCACGGTTAAGGGATGCCAGTCGAAGATCATGCCCACACCCCCGAACAGGGCAGACATCACCGAAAGCCAGGCCACGATGACCATGGGATGTTCCCTGGCGGACAGGTGGCGTACCATGATGTAGGCAAGGGAGGCCAAGAAGGCCGAGAGGAATGCAGGAACGGCTTTCAGGGAGATGGCTCCCCGGTCGGGCCGGATGATGAGCAGCGCTCCGAACAGTGCCAGCACCACCAGAACTATGCGGCGCCACCCTACTTTTTCTTTCAGGAGCGGTATGGCGAGCACCGTGGTGAACAGGGGATGGGTGTGATGCAGGGCGGATGCGTTAGACAGGGATATGAGGGGCAAAGACCAGAAGAAGAGTGTCATGGCAGCGCCGCCGAAAAGTCCCCGCAGCAAGAGTTTACTACGGTTTTCCCTGGAACCCAGGGGATTGATCCCGGCCCAGCCTAGGTACGAGAGTGTGAACAGCAGCCCGAAGACCCCCCGCAGGAATACGAGCTGGAACTGACCGAGTTCGGTTCCGGCCATTTTTACGACACCCTGCATGAGGGTGAACAGGAAGGAGGCTATGACCATGAATAGTGCGCCAAGCATGATTGGACCGTCTCTCTCCTCCGGATAGCGTGTGCATAGTGTGCTGCCTCCGGACGAGATTCTGCCACCTCTATAACAACCGCTGAGGAAAAGGCAACTTTAGACCTGCCTAAATGTTGCCCGTCTCTCGGGTATCACGGAGAGTAATGATACCCATGTTCGAGATCTCCTTGGACGTATACAGGGGTTGTGTGATGGCCGAGGGTAATTATACTGCACATACTGCCAAGGGCCCGAAGGCCGGAACGCTGGGGTGCATAATGCCCTGTATCCGGATGAACCGAACTAAGCCGGTCCCTGTACAGTGGAGGTCAACGCCATGGCTGATGAACAGATGGCCATAGATATTCCCGAAACCTTGCCAATACTGACTCTTCGAAATGCCGTGCTTTTTCCGGGGGCTATATTCCCCATCGACGTGGGGCGTAAAAAGAGCGTACGTCTGATAGAGGACCTTGTTTCACGCAGTGAAACCATACTGGGTGTCGTTACCCAGAAGGATCCCAAAACCGAGGATCCACAGGAGGAGGATCTCTACACCATTGGTACAGTGGCGCGGATTTTGAAGGTCATCCGCCTGGCAAGGGATAGCTTCTCGGTGATAATCCAGGGTGTCTCTCGCATGGAAGTCATAGGTTTCGTGTCCAGGGAGCCATACATCACGGCCAGGATTCGCCCCATTACCGAGCCTGAGGAGATGCCTGAAGACGAGGAGGAGCGTCTTGCCCTGGAGGCCCTAATGACGGAGCTTCGGGAGACTGCCAAGAAGGTTATCTCCCTGATCCCGGACATTCCCAAGGAAGCGGCATCCATCATAGACACTCTGATGCTGCCGGGCCAGTTGGCGGATCTCATCGCATCCAACCTGGATATTCCCGTGGATGAAAAGATCAACATTCTCGCTACGTCAGACGTCAAAGAGCGCCTGAAGACGGTGCTGGTGTACCTGAACCGTCAACTACGTGTACTCAAGGTGCGCGAGGAGATAAACGAGCAGGTACAAAAGGAGCTGCACAAGTCACAGCGTGAGTACATCCTGAGACAACATCTCAAGGCCATCCGTGAGGAACTCGGAGAGAATGACGACCCAGAATCCGAAGTGGAGGAGCTGGAGGAGAAGATCAGAGATTCCGGTATGACGGAGGAAGCCGAGGCCATGGCACGCAAGCAGTTGGCCCGGTTGCGTATGATGCCTCCGGCCTCCTCTGAGTATTCCGTGACCCATACATACATCGACTGGCTCGTCTCCCTGCCCTGGAAGGATGAGACGGAGGATCACCTGGACGTTTCCGAGGCCAGGCGGATACTCGACGAGGACCACTACGACCTCGAGAAGGTCAAAAAACGTATCATCGAGTATCTCGCGGTGCGTAAGCTCAATCCCGACAAGAAGGGCCCGATTTTGTGTCTGGCGGGCCCTCCCGGAGTGGGCAAGACATCCCTGGGACGCTCCATAGCTAGAGCGCTGGGACGTAAATTTTGGAGAATATCACTTGGCGGCGTAAGGGATGAGGCCGAAATCCGCGGCCACCGCCGCACCTATGTTGGAGCGCTCCCAGGTCGCATAATTCAGGGTCTGCGTAAGGTCGGAGTGAAGAATCCGGTATTCATGCTAGACGAGATAGACAAGCTGGGACACGATTTCCGCGGAGATCCGGCGTCGGCTCTCCTGGAGGTTTTGGATCCGGAGCAGAACGTCAGTTTTTCCGATCACTACCTGGAGGTCCATTTCGATCTCTCGAAAGTGATGTTCATTGCCACTGCCAATACGCTGCATACCATTCCCGCCGCCCTTCTTGACCGCATGGAGGTGCTGGAACTTCCGGGATACACCCGGGAGGAGAAGCTTGAGATAGCGAAACGCTATCTTGTGCCCCGTCAGAAGAAGGAACACGGCCTCGACAAGTGGGACGTCCATTTCTCCAACGAAGGAATCTGCAAGATAATAGACCATTACACCCGGGAAGCGGGGGTGAGGAATCTGGAGCGCTCCATAGAGGCCGTCATGCGTGCCGTCGCTGTGGAAGTGGCAGAAGGTGGAGTGCCTGAAGGTGAGGTAATCTCCGTGGATGCTGCCCGGGTACGGGATATTTTAGGTCCGGAGCGCTACTTGCGTGAGCGTGAGCTCGACGAGCCCCAGGTGGGGGTGGCTACTGGCCTGGCATGGACTCCGGCTGGTGGAGACATCATTTTCGTGGAAGCGCGTCTCATGCCCGGTCATGGACAGACAGTGCTCACTGGACAGCTTGGAGACGTGATGAAGGAGTCGGCTCAGGCTGCTCTTTCCTACATCCGTTCCCGCAGCGACGAGTTCGGCGTGGAACAGGACTTCATGAAGAAGTACGACATTCATGTTCACGTGCCTGCAGGGGCCGTTCCCAAGGATGGGCCATCTGCCGGTGTAACCATGTTTACCACTCTGCTGTCGCTGCTGTCCGGCCGTCGTGTGCGCTCTGACATCGCCATGACTGGAGAGATTACTCTCAGGGGCAAGGTTTTGCCCGTTGGTGGCATAAAGGAGAAGTCCTTGGCGGCGCTTAGAGCCGGCATCGACACCGTGATCCTGCCCGAGGACAACGCCAAGGACATCGAAGAAATCCCCGAGACCGCCCGTAACAGGCTCAAGTTCATCTTCGTGCGTCACCTTGATGAATTGCCGGATCTAGTTCTCCTGGAACCGGAGAAAGATAAGGACTCTGGTGCGTAACGTATTGTAATTATTGATTTTTTGTCTTATGATTTCCTGCAAGTCAAACATGGAGCAGTGGGGAGGACATGATGTCCGGGGCTGATTGTCTTTCCGGTGTCATGCCCTATCCAATGCACGGAACGCTTTTTAGTCAGGGACTGTGTACTGCATGTCTGAGCACGGGACCGAACGGTGAGTATGCGGTTTTTCGTGTCTTTGGAGTCGAATCGGATGGTTCACAGGATGTTTTGGACCTGAATTCCGAGATTGTTACCGGTTTCCGGCAGGATATGAGGTGTCTGCTCAGGTGTCACCATCCCGCAGTGGCCCGGGTCATGGATTTCGGGGTTACCAGTGATGGGAGGTTTTTTGTGGTACACCGTCATGCCGGCGGGACGAGCCTGCGGGACATGATCGATGCCGGTTCAGGAATATCCCGGATCTGGCAGGTCGTCATGCTAGCCCAGAGTGTGGCTGCAGCCCTCGAGACTGCCTTCATGTGTGGGGTGTCCGACAGACAGGTGATTCCGGATGATGTGATCGTGTCTCCGGATGCCGCCGGAAATATACGGGTGACCCTGAGCGGTATTGGAACAGCTCGACTGCATGAAGAGGTTGCCAGAAAATATGCCGTCAGCCAGGGGTTCATACCTATACCAGTGGTTACGGCACCATATGTGCCGCCGGAACGCTTTGCTGAGTCAGGGCACCGCCAGGACGTCTACATACTGGCCGTACTGGTCTTCGAGATGCTCACAGGAACGGTACCGTTCAGCGGTGACACGTATCTAGAGATAATGATGAATGTCTACGCGGGCAGGCCAGAACGGCTGAGCCTGCTGGATACTGTATATCCTCCCGGATT
Source organism: Polyangiaceae bacterium (assembly GCA_027013865.1). Lineage (GTDB taxonomy): Bacteria > Myxococcota_A > Polyangia > HGW-17 > JALWFW01 > JALWFW01. Next base: position 29,028 of record JALWFW010000119.1, read on the forward strand.
GAGTCATCTTCTGTACGTATCCCTCACAGACCCTGAAGGGTGCCCTGCCCGTCCTTCCGCTTTCGTGTATCACCTGCAAAGTGTCATTGATCCTTTGTGAGACTCTCGCCTTTGAGTCTTTTTTCGAGTTCAGCCGTAAGTTCGGGCTTCTTCTTGAGTTTTTCGACCAAGGTGGTGCGGTTCATTCCCAAAAGGGATGCGGCTCTGTTGCGGTTACCCCGTGTTTTTAAGAGCGCATCCAAGATGAGTCGGTTCTCGATGGATTCCAGCGTAGTCTTGAGACTGAGACCACCGGGGGCCAGACGTGGCATTGGGAGGGTGCTGCCGTCAAAATTCCCGGTGCGCATGTGTTCCGGCAGGTCCATGACATCCACCAGGCCTTCGCCTTTGAGTACCACCAAACGCTCCACCAGGTTTTCTAGTTCGCGGATATTTCCTGGCCACCTGTAAGTCATCAGCAGCTTTTCAGCCTCCTGGGTAAGACCTTCTAGCTCCCTTCCCGTGCGGCGGTTGTAGCGTTCCCGGAAGAAGTGGAAGAGCGGTACGATATCAGCCTGACGTTCACGCAGTGACGGAAGCCGGATCACGACTACACTCAGTCTGTAGTACAGATCCAGTCTGAAATCACCGTTTTCCATGGACTTCTGTAGATCCCGGTTGGTTGCGGCGACGATGCGGACGTCTGCTTTGCGCGGCCGGTAATCACCCACGGGGGTATATTCGAACTCCTGGAGGACCCTCAGAAGTTTCACCTGAAGGTTGGGGGACATCTCGCCTATCTCATCCAGGAATACCGTACCGCCCTGGGCAGCACCGAAGACCCCAGGTCTGTTGTCCACGGCCCCGGTGAATGCCCCCTTGACGTGACCGAAGAGTTCACTTTCTAGCAGGTTGTCAGGGATGGCACCGCAGTTAACCGGGATGAACGGTCCACGCCGTCTTGGTGAACGGTCGTGGATGAGTCGGGCAATCATTTCCTTGCCAGTGCCGGATTCCCCTGTGATGAGTACGGTCGTATCGGTATCGGCGACGCGGTTTACAGTGTCCAGGACTCTGTGAAAACTGGGATCATCGCCAATGATGCGCTCTTCGATGGAACTAGTGTCACTCAGAGCAGAGTCAGGAGCATCATCATTCACATTGGGTTTTTCTAGCCTGGCGAAGGCAGCATCGGATAGGGGCTTTTCAAGACAGTCCACAGCCCCGCTCCTCAGGGCATCACGGACTTCCTTCCAGTCCAGACCCTCGCCCATGTAGAAGACGGCAGTGGACTGGGACAAGGCAGCCACCAGTCTGATGGCATCGGGAATTCGACGGTCCACCAGTACTGCATCAGGACGGAATTTGATGAATAGTTTCCGTACACTGCGAGACTCTATGGCCGTCTCGACTTCATGTCCCCTGGCCTCGAGTTCCCGGACCACGGGTTCTCTGGAATCATAGATGGGATCCACCACCAGGATCTTCATCGCTGCTGAAATCCTCCGGAATGGAGGTCACCACCGGAATCTCAGCCCCGGTGTTCTCTTCACCGGAACCGACCTTCATGAGGGCCTCCATCAAAGACTGCTTAGCCTCTTTTACCCCTGAACCATAAATTTCCGCGTATTTTTTCGGATCGAATGGGGGCAGCTGCAGTGTGGAAGGATCTTTCTTGCCGAAGCGTACGGGCTTACCGCCTTTCTGTTCTGCTATGAAGCGTTCTATCTCCGACAAGAGATCCAGGGCAGCCATGATGATCTCGGTTCTTCCGGAGAACGAGAAGAACTCGTCTTCACTCACCTGTCCCAGAGCCTCGAAGTAGTCGTAAAGGAAATCTTGCCTGGCCTGCGCCGTGCGCAGAGAGGAATCAATGGCGTCATCCTCCTGACGTGTGACTATTTCATAGGATATGTGCACAGGCCTTATGGCCAGCGGGCATGATGTGAAGAAAAGTTCCCAGGTGAAAGGATCTGAAAGGTCATGTAAATGCCACTGTGCCCCGAATCTTCTTTTCAGTACCTCTCCGTAATAGACACCCGCCATGGATGCAATGAGGGCTGAGACCTCTTCACGTGGCTGGCTGTCCTCACGAGCAAGGGAGACATAATGATCCACTACGGGAAGCGTCTCGATGGAATAATCCAGACCGTAGTCCACAGTCTCTTTCACTGCGGACACGAGCATCTCACAGTATTCCCGTACCGGATCGCCATGTCCTTCCGAGAGCATGCAGTCTTACACCAGTTTGGGGCGTTCCACTTTGTGCATGCAGTCAGAGCACACGCGTATGGTCTTAACGCTACCGTTCACCACGGCACGAACGTTGTGCAGGTTGATCTTCTGTACGCGCTTACTTTTTCTGTTGGAGTGGCTCACATTGTTGGCAACCACGGTGCCGCGTCCGCAGATATCGCAAGTACGACCCATCGTCACACCTCCCAAAACGGCAAGATCTCTGTGGCATCCTGCCGTGTTTCCGCAAAAAGCCAATTAAATCAGGCAGTTGTGCGGACCATCTGTAAAATATGTACTCAAAACGATACTCGCTTCCGGAATATTCCCGAAACCGAAGCTGAGACTATCTAGATCGTTTTCGTTCGGATTTCAAGCCCTTTTTGCCGACGGTGGTGCAGTGTACCTTGGATTGGTCATTCACTGTTGCCGTCTTCCTTGGGCTTCCAGTATTTGGAAATCTTCTCGGCTATCTCCATGAAACGTTTGGCAGCAGGATCATCAGGGTACTTGATCACGATGGGCGTGCCCTCGTCTCCCGTCTCTACCACCTTGTCGGTTATGGGTACGCGACCAAGGAAAGGAACATCCATCTCGAGGGCGGTCTGCTCGCCACCACCCACCTTGAAGATGTCGATTTCCTCGCCGCAGTGGGGGCATATGAAGCCGCTCATATTTTCTATGATACCGAAGAGTGGAATCTCGAGCTGTTTTGCGAAGTTTACACTCTTGCGGGAATCGAGGAGCGCCACTTTCTGGGGACTAGTGACCACTACGGCCCCGTCGACGTCTGGCATGAGCTGCATGACGGTGAGGGGCTCGTCACCTGTTCCGGGAGGGGTGTCGACGATGAGAATGTCGCGATCGGACCAGTCACCCTTAGTCATGAAGTCGCGTATGGCTCCTATCTTGAGTGGGCCGCGCCATACCACCGGGGAATCGGGATCCGGCAGGAAGGAAGATATGGACAGCACGCTCACGTTCTCGTGCATTGGTGACTTGATGGGGAATATCTTGTCCTCGGAGCCGTGAATAGGCATGCCTTCCACTCCGGTCATGAGTGGAGCGTTGGGCCCGTGAAGGTCCACGTCCATGATGCCTACTTTGAAACCGCGCTGGGCCAAGGCAAAGGCCAGGTTCACGGCCACGGTGGTCTTTCCTACGCCACCTTTACCGCTCATGACGACTATCTTGTGTGGAATCCGGGACATTGCCTCTTTGGCCTCGGCGTCCTTGTCTCCGGGAAGATTCAGATGAAAATCAGGCATTTTGGTACCTCCTGTCCGAAAGTCATCCTTAACATGGTCATGCAGTTCGCTGTGTCAAGTAATTATTCCAAACTGATTAAGGTGTGTCTAAATTACTGAATTGACGTGCTGCGGATAGCAGCGTATCTGTGGCAATATATACAGCATATTTCAGAGATAGTAGGTGAGAGGAGAAATGGGTTTGAAGTAAAACTACCTTATACATTGAGGAAATTTAGTATTCGGTCAATCAGCACACAACCGATGCACATACAGCGATGGATGCAAAAAACTGCCCATTATCAGAGCTGAACATGTTGAAAATGATGATCACAATAGGTAACATCACATTTCCGAAATCGGAGCATTTTTGCAGTGTAGTGCCGGATTGTCCCTAAGTCTCATGACTCTAGGATACCGGCGTTGGCTCCAAATGGGGATACAGCCCGCAAGACGACGGGAGCACGAGAGAGAGCGGCCATGCTGAACAGAATCAAGTCAAAGATAGCCGAACTGGTCAAGGGAGATTCCGGAAACCTGGAGGAACTTCGTGAACTTGTGAACGAGTATCAGGAGAACGAGGATACAGGTGAGCTCGTAGTCATCCTGGTGGATGCCCATCACGAGCTCGTGAAGCGCTGGAATCCGGAACAGGCTTACAATCTTCTGTTCATGGCGGCCTCGCTGTCCCCGGATGACATGGACATGAAACGTCTAGGGGCGAAACTCCTCGATGATTACCTCTGGAATTATCCCATCGCAAAACAAGTACTGGAGGACCTGGCTTCCAGGGAGCCCGACGGACCGTGGGCTTCTAGGGTCGAAGAGATGGCCATGGAAGCCGAGAAGGCCGAGGAACTGTACAGCAGGTACCGTGAGACTGCAGAAGGCAGTGACGACGGGGCCATATCCGCCCGCATGTATCTCAAGGCAGCCGAGGTCGCGGTGAGATATCTGGACGGCGCCGATGAGGCACTCCAGCTGCTGCGCAGGTCGTTCTCCCTCGTGCCTTCTGCTGATGCAGGCCTTCATCTTTCAGTACTCCTGCGACATGAGGAGCAGACGGAGGAACTGTTGGATGTTCTCGAGAAGGGAGCTTCCATAGTCGATGACAGAGAACAGAGCGCATACCTGTATCTCGAATCGGCGGTCATGGCCAAGAACCGAGGAGACCTGGACCGGGCCGAGGAACTAGTCAGGAAATCTCTGGAATCCCTACCTTTGCAGCAGGCACGTGAGTTGCTGGCAGACATACTGGCCGAAGGAGAAAAATGGGAGGATCTGATTTCCTTCTATGAAGACGAGATAAAGCATACGCGTCATCCAGATCCCGGACTGTATCTCCAGCTTGGCATGTTATGGTGGCGTCAGGTTGGAGATCTGGACACGGCAGAGCAGTACTTCCAGCGTTACCGCAAGACGGATCCAGCGTCCCCGGTTTTGCTTCAGTTCTATTACGATTACTATACATCCAAGGATGACCACACCAGACTTGTCGCACTCTTGCAGCAAGCCTATCGCGCCGTTCAGGACGACGAGCCTCGCGCACTGGAAATCACCCGCATGATTGCGAGAGTGTCCGAGGAGCTCATGGAGCTTCCGGAGCGTGCCATCGACCAGTGGAAGAAGTATCTCAAGAAGCACAAAGGGAGCCAGGAGGCCATCAGTGAACTGAAACGTCTGTACGAGGTCACAGGTAAGTGGACTTCCCTGGTAGAGATATACAAAGAAGAGGCCAACATCGTTCCCGACGAGGAACTGGAGCGCAAGAAGGAACTCATGGAGCGCATGGCTGCCATCTACAGGGAGAAACTGGGTGTTCCCCTCATGGCTGCTAACGTATATCAGTCCATTTTGAAGCTGGATCCCACTGATGAGAGAATCATCGACGCTCTGGCAAGGGAATACGAGTCGCTGGAGCGCTGGACCGACCTGATAAACCTGTATTCGAAATATGCCGAGTCCAGTGATGGGGAGAAGCGCAAGGAGTTGTATCTCAAGATAGCGCGTTTGTGGTTGGACAGACTCTCCAATCCTAACAAGGCTACTGAGCCTTTAGAGAAGGTCCTCGAGCTGGAGCCAGACAACAGGGAAGTTATGGGCCTTCTCAGGGATATCTATGAGAAACGTCGTAACTGGCTCGGAATTTACGGTATAGGACTCAGGGAACTGCAGCTCATCCCCGAGGAAGAGCGCCTGGAACCCACTGTGGAGCTGGCCCGTCTCGCTCAGACCCGTCTTGGTAAGGTGGACATCGCTATAGACACATGGAACCGCGTTTTGGAGCTCGATCCATATCACCAGGAGGCTCTGGAGGGCCTTGCCCAGTTGTACGAAAGAGCCAAGAGATATGCAGCAGTGGTAGAAGTTCTTCTCAGGCTTATAGAGAAAAATCCTAATGATATTCAGCACTTGGAAAAGGCGGCCGTGCTGTTTACGGACAGGGTGGGAGCGTCTGGACCCAAGGCCATAGAGCTGTGGGAGAAGGTACTCGATGCCAAGCCCAGGCATCCCAAGGCCATAAAGATACTGAAGACTCTTTATGTAGAGCAGAAAGATTGGGATTCACTGTACAAACTTTTCGAGGAGCAGAACAACTGGTTAGCCTACATAGACACGCTTCTGGCTGCAGCAGACAAGACCTCCGAGGTCTCCGACAAAGTGGAGCTGCTATTTAAGGTGGCCGATGCCTGGAAGGAGAAGGTGGGTAAGCCAGAGCGCGCCATAAAGGCTTACGAGAAGATACTTGAAGTCGACGGATCCAATATCAAGGCCGCACAGGAACTGCTTCCCATTTACGAGGCTGCACAGAAGTGGGCCGACCTGCTCAGGGTTCGCGCGATTCTCTTTAGACTCTATGAAGATGAGGATGAACGTCTTCTTGAGCTGGAGGAGATGATCGACATAGCCGAGTCTCATCTGCGCGAGGCTCACGAGGCCTTCAGATGGGCATCTGAGGCATACAGGATCAGACCCTTCGACAACGACAATGCCGAAAGAGTGGAGCGTCTGGCAGAGGCCTGCGGTGCATGGGACGAGCTGGATACGGTTTATGAAGACGTATCGGCCAGGCTACAGGGAGAGGAGCGCAACAGGGTACTGCTCAAACTCGCACGTCTCAGGATGGAGAAACTCGGATCCCTGGATGATGCCGAGCGTGTATTGAGTTCCATACTCGAAACGGATTCGGGTAACTTGGATGCACTAGATCTGCTCGCCTCCATATATGAACAGAAGGAGGATTGGGAGAAGCTCCTGGACATCTTGGGCCAAGGTGCTCGGATGGCCTCAGGTGAACGTCATCTCGACTATCTCACCAGGCAGGCGGATGTTTACGAGAACAAACTAGGAGACGATGAAAAGGCCCTTGCGATACATACGGAAATACTAGAGGGTAATCCGACTCATCTACCTTCCTTAGAAGCCGTACACAGACTTTATGAGAGAACCGGCAGGTGGGAACTCCTGGAGGATATCTACCTACGTGAGATAGAACTCGTTGATGATCCAGAACGTCTTGTCAGTCTGCAGTACGGGCTTGGAGCGCTGTATGTCAGACTCGAGCGTTTGGAAGAGGCAGTAGAGCGCTTCTCAGTGGTGCTGGACAGCGAACCCTCCCACGAGGCCACGGTGACAATGCTGCGTGAACTTCTGGGAAGGGAGGATGTCGATTCTGCCCTCAAGATGGAGATGAGTCGGCTTCTGGCTCCATACTACAAAGCACAAGAAGAATGGGATGAATACGCGCAAGTGCTTGAAATCATGGCTAAATCTTCGGAAAGCGAGGATGAGCGCGTAGGATACTACAGAGAACTACTCGACGTTCTCAAGGCTCGGGATACGCAGTACGCCTTCAGGGTGGCTCTGGAACTCGTAAAATTGCGCCCCTATGACGAGGAGGTCAGGAATACGGCCAGATCGCTGGCCATCATCGAAGAGAGCCTACCACACCTCATAGAAATTTATCTTGAGGTGTGGGAACGCGATGAGGAACTGAAGAAAGTCATGGCCTGGGAACTGGCCCGCATTCATATGGACGAGATGGACAGTCAGGAGCAGGCAGAGGAATATCTCCTGACCGTACTCAGAATCGATCCGCTCCATGATGAGGCGTTCAGTGAACTGGAGTCTATGTATGCTTCATCGGAAAAGTGGGAGAAGCTCCGTGATCTGTACAGTACACGGCTGGATGCACTTTCTGATGAACAGGCCCGCCGGGAGCTTCTGCAGAAACTTGGAGAACTGTGCGAGGACAAACTAACGGATATCGACGGAGCCATCGATGCCTACAGCGCTCTGAGAGATCTGGATCCTTCTTCCAATGTAGCATTTGCGGCACTTCAGGCTCTGTACGACCTGGCAGAGCGCTGGGAAGACATGGTGGAGCTCCTCCTGGATCGCATAGATTACGTGGAGGAGGATGAAGTCAAGGCCGGTATCCTCAACATGGCGGCTTCAGTTCAGTTCGAAAAGCTCGGACATCCGGAAGATGCCCTGGCGACGCTGGAGAGTCTCATAAGTTTCGATCCTCTCAACAGCGAGGCCAAGGAGATGCTGCGGCGTCTCATGGAGAATCCGGAGACGCGCCACAGTGCTGCCCAACTTCTGGCGAAGATATACGATCTTGAGGACGATTTCGAATCCCTTGTCAGTGTTTTGGAAGTCCAGATAGAAGGGGCTGAATCCGATGAAGCCGTATCCATGCTCAGACGTGAAGCCGAGATATATACACGTGAGCTTGGTGAGGTCGAGAAAGCCTTCGACTGTCTGCGCCGTGCAGTGTTGCTCTCCCCTGATTCGGAGGACGTAGTTCGTGAATTCAGCAACTATGCCGCGCAGCTGGACAAGTTTACCGAGCTGGTGGAAGTGTACGAGAAGGTAGTGGATGGTACGCTCGAAGATGACGAACGTACGGCCATCACCTTCATGATGCGTATAGCCGGAGTGTATCAGCAGGAGCTGGCTGCACCACGGAAGGCAGTGGAGTGGTACAAGAAGGTACTGCCGAAGGTCGAAGACGACATAGAACTCAAATCCAGGGTAGTGGAGGAACTCATAGCTCTGGGGCAGGAACTCGAGGAGTGGTTCGATGTCATGGATATGCTGCGCCTACGTCTGGAGTGGGTCACTGACCCCGATGAGCGGCGCCAGATTTTCATGAACATAGCACAGATACAGGAAGAGCTTCTGGAAGCACCTGAGGAAGCCCTGGTAACCTTCGAGGAAGCGGCAGAGGAATTCCCGGAGGATGTGCTTATCTTGGATCGTTTGGCTGATCTTTACGGCCGTCTGGAGAAATGGGACAAATTGGTGGAGGTTCTGGAGCGTAAGGCAGAGCTTTCTCAGGAGCCTGAACAGCGTCGTGAGCTCTATGCGCGTATGGCCCTCATCCGGGAAGAGTCACGCAATGACATAGAAGGGGCCGTCGAGGCGTGGAACCGTGTCCTCGATGAGAATCCAGATGATATGGAAGCTCTGCGCCGACTGGCACGGCTCGAGGAAAAACTGGGTGAGTGGGAGCAGGTTCTTGAATATCTCGACAGGCAACTGACCTTGGAGGAGGACGGCGATAGAAAGATAGAGCTCCGCTACAAGATGGGCGAGATACTGCACCGTCAGATGGAGGAGCTGGACCGCGCGATACTAGAGTATGAACGGGTCATTCAGGAAGATCCTGCCCACGGATCCACCATTGCCGCTCTCGAAGAGATAATGAACAGCGAGGACGAGGGATATGCCCTTCAGTCGGCCGAAATCCTGGAGAAGATATATCTGGCCTCGGAAGACTGGGCTGCCATGTGTAGGGTGTACGACCTGCGCGCAACCTATGCCATGGATCCTGAAGAAAAAGTGGAGCTGTTGCGCAGGGTTGCGACGATATATGCTGAGCAACTAGATGATACCGACAGGGCATTCGAGTATTACGGCAAGGCATTCACGGAAGCTTTGTCAAGTCCTCTCCTGAAAGAAATTTTTGAAGAATATCAAAGACTTGCATCAATACTTAACAGGTGGGGCGACTTCGTGGACACCTGTAGACGAGGTGTAGAGGATATAAGTGATCCGGAAATCCAGGAAACAGTCCTCCTGTCCATAGGTGACGTGGCAAGGGATATACTCGAGGATATGGCCCTTGCGGAAGAGTACTACAGGAAGGCTCTGGACAATGAGCCCAACAATCTTCATGCCCTGGACGCCCTGGAGCGGGTGTATGAAGAAACAGAAAAATGGCAGGAACTCAAAGAAATTTATCAGCAGAGGGCGGAGATTGCCTACAGCGATCCTGACCTGCGCCGTGAGAAACTCATGGGAGCAGCCCGTCTTGTCCGGGAAAAACTGGATGCAAAGGACGAGGCTGTCCAGATTTACGAGGAGATTCTCGAGTTCAGACCAGAGGATGTGGAAGTATTCAAGGCCCTGGAGGAACTCCATTTCGATATGGAGGCGTGGGATTCCCTCATCGCCCTTTATGAACACCGTATTCAGTACGTGGACACCCTAGATGAGGCCGTTGACATACGTTTCTCGATGGGAGAGATATACGCGGACTTCCTGGATGAGCCAGAGCGGGCGCTGGAAATGTTTAGGGCGGCTCTGGGAGGTGATCCCAGACGCCAGGATACGATAGAGCGCCTGGAACGCTTCCTGGAGCATGAGGATCTGAAATACGAGGCAGCAGAATATCTCAATCCGGTCTATGCTGCTGCCCAGGAATGGACGAAGCTCATCAAGGTACTGGAGATACAGCGCGAAAATACCATGGAGCCGGAGGTAAGGGCGGGTCTCACCAGGCGTATAGCCGGTATTTACGAAGACCAACTCGAGAATCTGGAGGGAGCATTCGAGTGGTATGGAAAGCTCCTCATGGAGCAGACGGACTCTTCTCAGGTACGTTTGCGTCTGGTTCATCTCGCTGAGGAGCTGGACAAATGGGCACAGGTTGCAGACATCTTCGAGGCCGTACTCAAGGAGGGTATGGCTTCGGAGGAAACCGTTTCTACCATAACGGAGACTCTTGCCCGTATCTATGCTGACAGACTGGATGATGTACAGAAGGCAAGGGAGCATTACCTCCAGATCTTGATGAATCATCCTGAACGGAAGGATATATTCAGAGAGCTGGAGGATCTTCTCATCCGTAAAGAGCGGTGGGACAACCTTGCCGAACTGTATCGCGAGGCAGCAGACTCCACATACGATGCTGAAGAGAAGAATTCTCATCTCTATAAACTGGGCGAAATTCTCGAGACAAAACTGGAGCGCAAGGAGGATTCCATAGAGGTTTACCGGGAGATTCTGGATTCTACTCCATCCGAAGAGAGGGCAGCCTCAGCCCTGGAGCGCCTTTATACAGAGCTGGAGCGTTGGGAGGATCTCGCAGAACTCTATATTACTCTCGTGGAGCGCACGAATGCCCCTGCAGCACGTGCAGAGCTCAAGCTCAAATTGAGCGAACTGAATCGTTCTCGCCTGAACGATATTCCGGCGGCTCTCGACAACATAGAGGATATACTGGCCATGGATGGCACCAACGAAGATGCGGTTCTCCTTCTCGAGGAGATGCTGGATGGAGAGGAGGAGCGTCTGCGGGTGGCCACTATGCTGGAGCCGGTGTATGGCGCTTTGGGGGACGTAGAGAAACTTCTCAAGGTCTATGAAGTTCAGGTCGAAGAGCTGGACGATGATGTACGTAAAATAGAACTTCTACGTAAGTGTGTGGAAATACACGAGAATTTCGATAGGTACAACGAAGCTTTCGATGCAATGTCCCGTGCATGGCTCCTGGATACTTCATCCAGGGACAATCTTGACAGACTCCATGAACTTGCCATCAGGTCGGAGAGGTGGCCGGACTACGTCAGAGTGCTCGAAGAGGGCGTCGACGAGATATACGATGTCGAGCTGCAGGCCGAGGTCTATCTGCGTATAGCCCTGATTCATGAGGAAACTCTGGGTGAGACGGATAAGGCCATCGAAGTTTTGTGGAAGCTCCTCGATGTACGTGAGGATCACTTCAGAGCGATAGAGATCCTGGAGACACTTCTCGAAGGGAAGGAACGCTGGAAGGAACTGGTCGAGCTGCTGGAGCGCAAAACCGGTGTTCTGTCGGAACCCGAAGCCATGGCCGATGCGTTCCGTAAGATGGCTACAGTGCTTGGAGACAAGCTTGGTCAGCCGGAAGAGGCAATTGCTGCATGGAATTCCGTGCTAGAGAACATGCCAGAGGACAGGGAGGCTCTTGAGGCTCTTACTTCTCTGTATGAACTCACGGAAAACTGGCAGGAGCTGGCAGATACACTGGGTAGGCGTCTCGAACTAGAGGAAGATCCGGAGCGCTACCGTGAACTCGCCATGAGGGCTGCAGCCGTGTACACCGAGAAACTGGAGGACAGTTTCGAGGCCATAAGAGTGCTCAGGGCGCTGCTGGAGCGTATCCCGGATGATTTGGATGCCATGGACCGTCTGGCGGCTCTCCTACGAGGCGAAGAGAGCTGGGACGAACTCGTGGCACTACAGGACAGAATGCTCATGCTGGTGGATGACGACCGGCGCAATGATCTGCTCTTCGACACGGCACGCATAGTTCGAGATGAACTCGGAGATTCGATGCAGGCCGTTCAGAAACTTCGCACGATACTGGAGTTCTCACCCGATTTCACGGAAGCGGTACGAGAACTGGAATCCATGCTAGAGGAAGATGACCAGAGGGAGGCGGCCGCTCCAGTGCTGGAATGGTATCACTCCTCACGGGACGACAGAACGGCTCTGGTGGCTCTCTACGAGAAACTCCTAGAGTATGAAGACGATCCAGAGCGCCGTACAGAACTTCTGGCCAGCATAGGAGAACTTCATATTCAGCGCTCCGATGCAAAGGCAGCTTTCGACGCATGGGCCAGGCTCTTTAGGGAACGTCCAGATTATTCCGGCGTGCAGGAGAAACTCGACATGCTTGCTGGAGAGGCCGAGGAGTGGCAGCAGCTTGCAGAACTGTATCTCTCGGTGTTGGATGATATCTATGATGATGACATGCGCAGGGCCCTGTTCATGAAAGTGGCACGTATTTACGAGTATTCCTTGCAGGACAAGTCCAGGGCCATCAGGACCCTTCAGGCTGCAAAGGAAGCTCTTCCCACTGACAGGGAGGTTCTCCGGGAACTCGACAGACTCCTGACCGAGTCTGGCCGAAACGAAGAACTGCTGGAGGTACTGACTGCCGAGATCGAGGCAGAAGAAGAGATGGCAGCCAAGGCCGAGCTTCTGCGCAGGCTGGGGGCTATCCGTCTGGAGGTATCTGGCGATGCCATGGGGGCTCTGGAAGCGTGGGAGGAAGCATGGCAGGCGATGTCTGGCGAGGAAAGTACCATCTCCTTGCTGGAATCGCTCCTGGATACTGAAGATCGAGAGCTTCTGGAGCGTCTCCTAGATGTGCTTGCACCCATTTATGAGACTTTGGGGGATCCGGCCAGGAAGATTCATCTGTTGCGTCGTAGACTGGTTCTGACAGATGACGATATGGAGCGGGCTTCCATATTCGAAAGTATTGCCACGGTGGCTGCGGAATCTGGAGATATGCAGGTGGCCCTCGAGGCATGGGCGGAGGCTCTCAAGGCTCAGCCAGAGGATGCTGGATATCTTCAGAAGTTCCTGCACGTATCAGAGACTGCCGACAGTGTGGAATTCGCCGTGGATGAAATCCGGAAGATTCTGGAGAGTCCCGATCTCGACCCGGATGCAGGTGCCCGAATCGCTCTTGAAACGAGTGATCTGGCATTGAGAGCCGGACTGCTCGAAAAAACCGAACAACTGTACGCCAAGGGTCGCGAATTCCAGCCTGAAAATCCGGATATCCTGAGGCGTATGGAGCGACTGTACAGAGCCCAGGAACGTACAGAAGAACTGATGACCGTCCTGGAGGCTAGGGCCGAGATAGAGTACGACCTGGCTGAGAAACGTGTCCTGCTCGTTGAGTTGGCGCGTCTCGCCGAATCCACGGGCGCTACTGACAGGGCCATAGCGGCATGGCAGGAGGTGCTTGAACTCGACGACATGGATTCAGAGGCCCGATCGGAACTCGCCCGACTCCTGGAACAGGCGGAGAAGTGGGCTCAGTTGGTGGAACTGCTGGATACAGCCGTATCCTATGAGCAGGATCCCGACAGAGCACGGAAACTGCGTCATCAAAAAGCTGAGATTCTCGAGACCAAAATGGGCAGAGAAGACGAAGCTCTGGATGCCTGGCGTGACGCCTATGACATGGATCCGGCTGATGAAACGGCGTTTGAGGCTCTCCTCAGACTCTATGAGCAGAAAGGTGAGTGGGATGAGGTCAAGGACCTGTATCTTAACCGTCTTGCCATGCTGCAGGACAGCACAGAGAAACTCGCAGTTCTGCGTAGACTTGCCAAAATATGTGATGAACGGCTCGGGGATCTCGATGAGGCGGCGGATTACCTGAGGCAGGCCTTCGAGGAGGATCCAGGAGATGATGAGATATTCGAACAGCTCACGGACCTCCTGCGCCGCAAGGAAGACTGGTACGATTTAGCGGATTACTATGAGAAGAGAGCCGAGTACTTCAAGACTATCGACATCAAGAAGGCCCTGGATCTACTCTCCGAGACTGCTGGCGTGTGGATAGACAGACTGGAGTCACCTGATCGCGCGGCAGAAATTTACAAGAAAATCCTTGAGATCGACGCTTCCAACGTTGCTGCCCTGGCTGGTCTTGCCGGTTATTACGAGTCCATGGAGAACTGGGACGAGTGCCGCAGGTATCTCGATCAGGCAGCACTCCTGGAGCCCACGGGTCGTGATGGGGCAGTGCTTGCATTCCGCCGTGCCCGGGTAGTGCTGAAACTCGGCAATCAGGAGGATTATGAGCGTCTGATGTGGGAAGCCATTCAGCACGATCCCTCATACAGAGAGGCCGCCGAAGAGCTCGAGAAGTACCTTAGAGACAGAGGCAACAGTGAGGGTTTAGCGAAACTTTACAATCGCATGCTCCCGGTGGTCAAGGATTCCGACAGACGGCTCAAGGTTCTGGTGGAACTTGCCCAGCTTTATGCCCAGCTTGGAGCACCTGACGCAGCGCGTCCGCTCGTAGAGGAGGCTTCTTCGATGGCACCTGACGATCCAGCGGTGAAGCGTCTGGAGGCCGATGTTTTGGCTGCATCAGGTGACCATGACAGAGCAGAAGCTGCGTATATGGCTCTCATAAGTCAACTCGAAGGCAACCGTTCCCAGCGCCGCGAACTTGCCATGGTATATAAAAAGCTCAGTGATCTAGCTAGGTTACGTGGTGATTTGGATAAGGCTGTCGAGTGGATGACTCAGGCCCAGAAGACGGATCGGACGAATGCCCTGTACGTGTTCGAGCTGGGTAGACTGGAATTCGACAAGGGTGACTACAAAGCCGCGGTGAAACATTTCCAGTCTCTTCTATTTAGAGCTGCTTCAGGTGACATAGGCGTATCCAAGGATGAACTCATGTATCATCTTGCCAGTGCAGAGTTCGAGCTTGGAGACATGCGTAAGGCCAAAAAGTACACTCTTGACGGTCTGGATGTTAATTCCAGTCATGAAGGCCTCATCGCTCTCAAGGCGAAAATAGAGTCCAAGGAGGGCTGACCCGCTACATGTCTCCTGCAAAGTCCTTTGAAATCAGCAGTGTGAATTTCATAAAAGGGGCACGTAACATCAGGCAGATGCCAGAGGATGACGTCCCCGAAATAGTGGTAGCCGGCCGTTCCAATGTGGGGAAATCATCCCTTTTGAGGGAACTGTTTGCCTCTAGAAAACTCGTTCGGGTCAGCAAGACACCGGGGCGCACGAGGGAAATAAATCTTTTTGGTGTGAGTTTGGCTGACGGCAGGAGGTTCAGGGTGGCTGACCTGCCGGGATATGGGTATGCAAAGGTGCCCATGTCCCTCAAACAAGAATGGGGGCAGTTCATATCGGAGTATCTGGATAGAAGGCAGAGCATACATCTTGTTCTGGTGCTTGTGGATGCCCGGCGTATGCTTGATCGTGGCCTGGACGATCTGGAACTGTCATTCTTCACATGGTTGCAATCCCTGGGAAGACCCAGTGCTCTGGTGTTCACCAAGACTGACAAAGTGCCCAAAACCAGGTGGGGCGAACTCAGGTTACGTGTACGTTCGGTCCTCGGCCGAAGTGTTCCTGTTGTGCTGTTTTCTGCGTCCACGGGGCAGGGCCTGGAGGATCTCAAAAAGACGATTTCCCGTTTCTTGCCTGATAAGGACGAGCTCAAAACCTGACCGTCCGGTATGTTGTATCATGGGAGCAGAAGTGACGGAGCTGGAACTGGCACCTGTGTCCAGGGAGGATATGGAGCAGCTTTTGGAGCTTGAGAGGCTGTCATTCGCTTCTCCGTGGACCAGGGGAATGTTCGAATCGGAATTTGACAACCCCTTTGCCTTCATAATAGGTCTGTGGGATGGCTCGAGGCTGGTTGCATATCTCGATTACTGGATAATGGGTGACGAAGCCCACGTCATGACCATTGGTGTCCATCCTGATTACCGCCGCAGAGGGCTGGCACTCAGGCTGATGAATGAGATGGTAGCAGCTGTCAGGCATGCACGTTGTGCCTATGTGATACTGGAAGCACGCGTATCCAATACCCCTGCTTTGGCGCTCTATTCCAAACTGGGATTCGTCCGTGTCGGAACAAGAAAGAAATATTATACCGACAACGGGGAGGATGCCGTGGTCATGCTGCTTCCTATCAGGGAGAAATACGATGAGTGATACTACTGTCCTGGACTCGTATCTGTTCCGGTCTCTCATGTCTTTCGTGGACACGGATGTACTATCCGATTCCTACGGTTCACCAGATCCTGCACACTGGAGGGAAGGACGCCTGAAAGGACCGGACCCGTGGACGGCAGGTATTTTATACGCTCTGAGTCGTATCGAGAGCCCTCCAGAGCTCGTGGACTGTGGTCTCAAGCATCTCGTTGCCAGGCAGGACAGAAACGGAGCCTTCCGATCGGAGCGCTCCGAAGTGGAGCCTACTCCGTGGACAGCGCTCTTTCTTCAGTCGATGTTGTCCGATACCAGGATATCACGCTCCACTGCCGGTGCTGTCTCTCTCTCCGTGAAGAAGGCCTTGTCAAGGATGTGGGAGGATGCTGTTTTGTGGCCTCTTCCTGCCCGTATCGCATCACTTGCTGCATTCGCAGCTGCCGGGGATACCAAGGGAGTGGAGCGCCAACTGCGTCTCGTGCAGGAAGCCTGGGAAGAAGGCCCTGAGGTTGTACCCTGGATGTATCAGGCTCTGTGGCTGCTTACCATGACTGTTGATAGAATTACGTTACCATCTTGGCTCATGGAGCGCTATGAAGCACTGATACTGGCTTCACAAATTCTGATGGATGGTGTTCAGTATCCCATGATTCCTGTTCCCCAGTGGGATACTCCGTTCGTGCCCTTTGTGCTGAGTATGCATGGTACGGTAGAGGAGTCAGACAGGATGACATACCTGATGGCTGCGTTACACGACGATACGTTGCCCATGCTGGCTGGTTCCCTGGCAACGTCTGTTTCGACTTCCCGGCACGATAGTGCCGATTTGGATGATAACTTATTGAAATTATTGAAGATTCGAGTTAAGGACGTGGGGGCGTACAGAATAGTAGTCTTCGCTTCTATTGGAGCATTTGCCGTCATC
This sequence comes from Polyangiaceae bacterium, assembly GCA_027013865.1. GTDB lineage: Bacteria > Myxococcota_A > Polyangia > HGW-17 > JALWFW01 > JALWFW01. Next base: position 46,182 of record JALWFW010000119.1, read on the forward strand.
AACAGAGAAAGCGGCCATGTGGTAGCCTGGGATCAGGGCATAACCATGACTACTGGTGCCGGAAAACGGCTGTCCAACGCTATCTTTCATGAGCATCCCGAAATAGAACTACTGTCTGATAGCATGACTATTCGTATGCGCCTTTCGGCTCCGGTATCGCTGGATATACCGGTTCCCGGCAGCGTCAGAAAGATGATTTCTTCAGGGGTTGACACAATCTCCAGACATGTTCCGCCACTGAGGCGCACAGGACAGCATATTTTGATTTTGCTAGAGCGATCCAAGAAAATGCCGGTGCTGGAAAGAAAGCTCATCTTTGGTAGTGACGGTATTGGAGCGGTGGACACTGTCATACTTCCCGAAGGCCATGAGGTCTCTGGAGCGCTTTTGGGAGCTGCGGATTATGGGCGTAGATTTTTGGGTTGGTTCGTTCCTTCTGATCCTTCCGGCTTCAGGTCCATGACCGAATGGGCACTGGTCCTCATGAAAGGGCGCGGACAATTTCAGCTCCGGCGGCGTTTTCGTGAAAAACCGTTGAAAGTCGAGGATTCGTAGACTGTGTAAGTGCCGATGGGGCATTCAGGTAATGAGATAGTTGGAGCAAGGGAATGAGACTTAGAAAGTACATGTTGCGTGTATCAGAT
>JALWFW010000120.1 GCA_027013865.1 Polyangiaceae bacterium
GGAGATGCTCGGTCACGAGGTGATCTCCTTCATGTTGGACCTACTCATCCCTTTGGCTCCTAACTCATTGAAATCAATGAACTTTCATAAAAGAAACGTCTTTGATACACACCTCGGCAGGTATCGCCAAGACTGGGATGAATGGACCCCGGAAGAGCGAGTCAGGCGCATCGTGGACTACGTATCTTCCATGACCGACCGGCAGATTCTCTTCCTGTACAGACGTGCCAGAGGAATCGCCTCACCACCCTCGTGGCTGTAGGGCTGGGCTGTCTTTTATCCCCCCTTATTCACCTAGATGCAGTTTTCAGGGTGTGAACATGAGAAGTATATCCGTGTGGCAATCAGTTGTCGGTCACCACGCCGTAGTCTTCATACCTGCACAGACGGGTACCGTCGAGATACACCTCAAGGGTGTAGTTCTCCGAGTTGTTGACTCCGGTAACCCAGTTACGCACGGGGAAGGCCAGGGTCACAGAGGAATCGGTCTGGGATACGATGCCACCGAGAGCATAACGGCTGGAGCCGGTATGGATGCTCACCTCCAGTGAATGTTTGCCCGGAAGTCCGAACCAGCCTTCAAGGGTCCTGTAATTCAGATCCAGCCTGTCATAAAGTGTGGTGGTGGGGCTCATGGCTGATCTTTCACACGAGAAGTACGGATCCGCATTGACCCTATCACCGCTGATCACCACCTTGGTGAACTCGCGGCCGTTCACCACGCCCTCCACCTTCATGTAGACGTACCTGTCTCCAATGTCCATGTGGGGCATATCCACCTCTGGAACTGAGATCGAGTACATGATATCGTTGCCGTTTTCCTGGCGCACAAACTTATCCGTCATGTCATGCCAGGTCTCGCCGTCATCCCAGGAATACGAGACACGCCGCACCTCAAAGGTCTCGTAATCCGTGGACTTCACGAACCTTATGGCCGTGTTGTCACTGTCAATGTGTCCCACGATGCCCCTGTCGAACTCATTGTCCACGTCATTATCCACGGTGATTTCGGCATCAATGGCATCCAGGATGGAGCCCTCGAGCTGGATAAACAGATGCTTGCGCATCACGCGGCCGCCGTAAGAGAGCTCTGCCACAACATCATTGGAGTCAGCCGAGAGCGGTATGTCCAGCGAAATCATCAATGAATTGAAATCTGGGTTTACGTTCTCTGAATAGACCTCGCTGCCATTGACGAATACTTTCAGTAGCGGCAGCTCATCGGACACGTAACCTAGGACTCCATCAATGAAAATATTGGCACTGTAGGTGGTAACGGGGTCTGTCATGAGGGTCAGTTCGAGATTCTGTATGGCGAGTGGCACGGACACAACCATGCTCACCACACGCTCGGACGAGCCATAGGACAGGCGTGCCTCTATGGCATGACCACCGTCGGACGGCAGCGGCACGTTCACACTGAAGGCCTGCCGTGGAATCCACGCTCACGTCCTCGGAATGGGCCACCTCGCCGTCCACCAGGATCTCAAGACGTGCGGGGGTTTCGCTCACGTAACCGAACACCATGGTACCCGACACCGTCACACCCAGTTCCTCAACCTCGGTGGCTGCGCTGGCCTCGAAGGACTGGATGCCGGCAGGAACCAGCACGCTGAGATAACGCACTGCCTCGGCTCCGTCGTACCTCAGGCGAACCACTATCTCGTTGGCCCCCTCCCGAAGCGGCACACGCACACTGAAGGGATGCTCACTCAGTTGGGACACGTCCATGTTCTCCTCGTAGACCTTGGTGCCGTTCACGAGGATTTCCAGAGCAGCACGCTCCATGGACAGATGACCGAACAGGGCACGGCCGCTGACTTCCACGCTGAGCTCCTGTACCTCGGTGGGAGCCGCGGCCTCGAGAAGCTCTATGGAACCGGGAACGAACACCTGGAACTGAACCTTTGCCTCGTGTCCGCCGTATTTCAGTACCGCCACCACGTCGTTGTATCCCACGGATGAAAGCGGCAGATCGAAGCTAAGCAGTTTCTCCAGGGAATTTTCTGCCGGGTCCGTACCATCCGCGGTTGGCATTCCGTCCGGAGCGGTCACCCACAGGCTCTCGGCATAGACTTCTTTGCCATTTACGCTCACGCTGAGCACGGCCTGGGACTGGGAATACCACCCAAAGGACGCCTTGCCGGTCACGTGAACGCGGTACTGGTCAACCACCGTGGCATCCGGAACCAGCTCGAAGCCCTGTATGGCACCGGGTTTGTCCACGGACACCACCCTGCGCACTTTTTTCACCGTTGTAGGCGGCTTCCAGTGTGATGACGTTGGTGTCCTCGTGGAGCACCGGGACCTCCATGCTGAAGGGCACTTCCAGGGAAGTGGCGGCGTAGGTGCTGCTGAGCACCTCACTGTCGTTGTCCAGCACCCTGAGCACCACCATCTTGTCAGACACGTAGGACAGATGAATGGTGCCGCTCATATATACCCTGTGCTGAGCAATGGAAGAGGTGTCCAACTGAACATCCAGTGATGCGATTGCAGGACTTTGGGTATCTGCATCTTCGTAACTGCAGCCTGCCATGACTGCAGCTGCGGCCATCATCATAAGAACCTTTCTGACTATCATAATTCGCCTCCTTAATAAACCAATAAAATCAAGCATTTACTTCCTTGCTTTTGCATAGGACACTTCCATTCTCACCCCCACAAAACCGGAGGCATAGGACATATCCTCGGTGGGAAGTACGTACTCACCATACAGGGCAAGGCCCATGAGCACCGGAAGTTTGTCAGCCCTGGCAAAGGTGTACTTGAGGGCAGCGGCCATGTAGATTCCCTCATAATTTTCGGCGAATCCCTCTGTACCCTGGGTCAGGTTGTAACCCACGCGAAGCTCGGCTGCGAAGGGGAATCCGGCATCATAAACCAGATAGGGGGTCATGTAGGCCAGATCCCGGGTGTCCGAATGAGCCACCATCCTGTACTCGAAGCCCAGTCCGAAGTGATTGGTGTCGTGTCTGTAGTCACCGAAGGTGAACTGGAGTCCTCCTCCCAGTTCCATGAGACTCAGATCCTCCAGCCTCTGATCCTCGGTATCCTTGAACATGAGGGGACCACCCCCAAGGCCGGTCACTCCCACCCTGAAGGACGTGAAATACCCCTTCCAGGACCACTGTGACGACGCGGCCGGGGGAGAAGACTTCTGCACGTCCACCTGCTGAACCACGTTGGCGTTCTGGGTAAGCAGTAAAAGGGTCAGTAAAATGTTCATCATACTACACCTCCTGTATGCTGAACCCTTTTCAATAGTAATGCCAGAAACAGACCTTGCAGGTCGGTCTGTGAAAAATTTACAAATTTTCTTTTTATTACAGTAAGTTATAAAAAATATAATTCATGCCCCTGTTTAAAAGGCATATTTTTGGGGTTTGTCAACATCATTTCTGGCACAAGAAAATATTTCTATGCTATCAATTCCAAAACCCCGTATATTAACGGTTCATTCTTTTATTACAAATCTTTTATTACAAATAGTTATGAATCAGGAATTATTTTCCTGCCTTACTGATAATTTCGCTGTGCAGCTCGTGGGGCTTCATACCCAAAGACTGAGCAGCAGCACGAACCGAAGAGAGATCCGATGCCCCCTTCTTTTTGAGGAACTCCTTCACCTTTACGGGATCAAGCTTCCACTTTCGGGCATACTCATCGAGATTCATGAAAAGTCCCAGGGCCATGCCGGGGCCTGTTCCTGTAAATTTATTCATGCCAGAGCTGCCGGATTGGCTGCCTTTACCACCATAGGTGCCGCCTGTTATGGAGCCTGTCTTACGGGTGGACAGCGGCTCCAGCCACTCGATGAGTTTTGCGGGAGACACGCCCAGCTCTTTGGCAATATTGCTTATCTTGGCGGATTTACTGAACTTTTTGAGACCCTTGCCCTCAAGCAGGCTGCGCACCTTACTGAGATCCATGCCGGTCAGGGCAGCAAAGGACTCCATGGTCAGACTCTCGGCATGGGGTACCGGAGGGGACTTGACTCCTTTGCCCCACGACTCCTTTATGGCCTCCCCAGCATCCATGATGGTGGAGGAGGGAAACACATAAAACAGACTGGTCAGAAAAAGGACTACCACCAGCACGAGCGAGGCCGTTATCTCGCGCCACAGGTTGATTCCACCGCTCCTCTTCACAAAATAATGCTTCACGAAGGCCCAGTTGTAAACCAGCACATGGAATGGAATCAGACCCATCATGAGATAGCCGCTGATTACGTGTATGGTACTCCAGGTGTCCTTGTCCACACCCAGAAATGTCCAGCCAATCCAGTAGGCCACGCGGCCGTGGGGCATGATGTAGAGCACCACACCACTTAAGGCCAATATGAAGAAATCCCACAGCAGGGCCAGGGATATGAAGGCCCGCATGTCGAATCTTCGCCGGGAACTTCGGGTGCCACTGTCCGTTTTTTCGGTCTGTTCATTGTTTTTACCTGTATCGTGCAGCATGTTGTCCTTCTCTGTCACAGCGCCACTCCTCTTTTAAATTCTCTTTTGATTTCAAGCAGTTACAACACTTTCTCCAACAAGTGGAAGCCAATCTGGATATGCTGGTGCAAACAGCGGAAGGATTCTCAGTCTTCGTGCTCATCCGAATCCGTTTCAGCGTTCTCATCGCCGTGCGACTCAGAGTCATCCAGCTCACTGCCAACAGAGTTCTTCTCGTTGGATACCGTGGAGTCCTCTATGTCCATGTGAAGGGCATGTTTCAGTTCCTCCACCGCAGAATGTAGCCGCGACATAAGCTGGCTATCACCGACGGAACCCTCACACTCACGCTCCAGGGCCTCCAGAACCGCAAGTTCCCGTTTCATGCGTTCACGCACAGTGCCATGCATCTGCTTGAACCTGTCGTAGAATCCCTGAAGCTGGTCACCCTTACGCAGAGGGGTGGGCTCCTCGAAATCACCGTTCTCCATCTTCTCGAAGTACTTGGATATCTTGAACAGCGGACCTGCCACCTTGTGGGTGAGTACGATAGCATAGAGGAACAGCATGAGGATGAAGAGAATTGAGAAGACCACCACGCCGATGATGATTTTTCTATTATGGCGAGCCCTCTCAGCTGCACGGCGGGCCTTGTCCTCCATCATCTTGGCCTCGGTCTTGGCCAGCTGGCTCTTCTTGCGGTCCTTCGCTCTACTGAGCTTTTCGACCAGCAGCTTTTTCTTGGCTTTGAGACGCTCGTCGAAACTCCTTATGGTCTTCTGATCGTCTTCCTGAAGTTTCTTGAGCATCTGCTCGGCCATGTCCTTGAATTCTGGGACCTGCTTGAGCATGTTGAGAAGCTCGGTCTCCTCCTTCGTCTTGCTGGCGAAGACCTCCTTGGTTTCATGGGATTGATCGTCGAACACCTGCTGGGTCTGGCGGGCCTGCTCCTCGAAAGTGCGGATGATCTCGTCGGACTGTTCCCTGAAAGACCTGAGATTCTCCTTTGCCTGACGTTCGTAAAGATCAGTGGACTGTCGCATCTGCAGGTACACCATGTACCCGAAAAGCCCTGACAGCAGCAGGGATATGCCCACCATTGTGACGGCGTAGGTAAGCTGGAACTTCTTGTCCAGGAGATAGTTGCGAATGTGTCTTCTGTACTTCTGTTCGGACATTTTTCGAATCCTCCGCCCCTTTTGTCACAGCTGAGTTACGAGGTACTGCCTCACACCTTGGAATATCACAGGTGCTATGGCCTCGACACACGTGGACACACTGTCCGGCGTGAGAGAACCACCGACGGCAGCCGATGCCGATGTACTCATCTTTATGGACTTACCCGGGAAGGTGGCAACTATAGCCTTCACCTTGCATCTGACCTCTCCCGGGGCTTGCTTTATCACGATTATTCCGTCCACCATGAAACCCTTGATCTTCTTACGACGCAGATCCCTTTTGCGGGGAGCCTTGCACTTGGGCCAGTAGGCCGTCATGTATGGTACACGCATTGTGAGATTAGCCAAATTTTTCCGGAAAGTCCTAAGGGCCGCGGGTTTTACCTTGTCGTAATAGTGACCGCCTGAAACCTTGAACTTCCCGATGTGTATGTATAGGCGCTTGCCCTTGAGATCCACGGCCGGGCAGCCGCTTTTGAGCATCTTCAAAGCCCTTTTGGCCATCTTCCGCACATAACGGTCTTCTTTTCTGCTCTTTGCTATCTTTTCCAGATCAGGGATCACTGAGGAATCGCCCAGCTTACCCAGTGAAAAGGCCGCCGTTCCCCTGACAGTGGGATGTCTGTCTTTATGCAATGCCCTCAAAAGAGCGGCCAGTGCACGGCGATCTCCCCGATACCTGGATAGCAGGGTAGCTGCTGTCACGCGGACTTTGTAGTTGCTGGATGTCTTGAGGGATCTCACGAGCACTTCCACCGTGTCCGCATAGGAATTGAATGGAAACAGAATGACTGCTGCTGCCAGAAGACTTGTTATGGCTCTCATTTTTCTCCTCGTCGGCAATACCCGACGATTATGGGACGCTGTAATTCAACAAGTGTTAGTTATTCGTAAGATTAATCAAACCATCGCTTCTTGACAAGAAGTAAACCCCCCATCAGCACACACTTGGCAGCCTGAAGAACGAAGGCCTTGACCGAATGTCAATTGTGGGGCACCTTCCACCTTTGGACGGATGTCTGCGATACAATGGAGACATGCCCGCAGATACCCGTGACTGTAAGGAATCAGGCATGTCTGGGATACAATCCCATGGAGGCACACATGTCTCACCTCGTATGCGTCGAATGCACCAGGGAACTCGGCGAGGACGAGACCTACTCGTATGGCGGCAAGACTTACTGCAAGGACTGCTACTTCAAAGGCCAGTACGGTCCTCTGACTGATCAGTACATGACCTGCCCCAACTGTGGCACCACCGTACACATGTACACCATAAAGTGTCCAAAATGCCACACACACATACACCAGACCGGCACGATCAAATCCCGTACGCCTATCAGCATGGGACGCATAGCCGCCTACCTCCTCATATCCCTTCTGGTGGTGGTCATTGCCTTCTCCTTGCCCTCCGTATCATACAAGGGCACGGCTGCCTACCTCACGGCTACGCTGGGAACCATACTTTCAGTTCACGGTCTGTTCGGTCCCTTCTTCACCTTCCTCCCATTTGGCATATATACTCTGGAAAACCGGCTGCTGGCGGTACTTCTGGGCGCCCTGGAGACTGCCCTGGGCCTGTATCTGGTGGCCTGGCCCATGCTCTGATCAGCCGCCTGATGACTGACAGGCCCGAAAACGGCCGCAGGGAATGACATCATGCGCATACTGTTCGTTTCTTCCGAAGTGAGACCCTTTGCAATGACCGGAGGACTGGGGGACGTCACAGGCTCACTGCCGAAATATCTGGCAGACCTCGGCCACGACGTAAGGCTCATCATGCCACGTTACGGGTGGATCTCCACTGACTCCATGAAACGCCACCACCATCCACTAGGTGTTCCTACGGGTGTAGGGGAAAAATGGTGTGCTCTTTGGGAAGGTGTACTGCCAGAGACATCCGTTCCCGTGTATTTCATTGAAAATAATGAACTTTTCGATAGAGGAGGTCTTTACGGGCAGGACGGATACGACTATGGGGACAACCTGCTCAGATTCACTGTTCTGTCCAGGGGAGCACTTCAGACCTGCCACTATCTCGGCTGGTACCCTGACGTCATACACGTACACGACTGGCAGACATCCCTCATCCCGGTATACCTAAACACCGTGGAACGGCACACCCACCTAGGACGCAGTGCCACAGTACTCACCATCCACAACCTGGGTTATCAGGGCCGCTTTTCTGCTGAGCAGTTTCCTGTCACGGGCTTGCCGTGGGAGCTTTACAACCACCTGGGACTCGAGGCTTATGGCGCCGTCAACCTCCTCAAGGGCGGCATTTATCACTCCACCCTCATAAATACCGTATCTCCCACGTACGCACGGGAAATCCAGACTCCAGAAGCAGGACACGGCCTCGATGGTGTGCTGCGTGACAGAGCGGCCGATCTGTCAGGTATCCTGAACGGCATCGACACACGCTCGTGGAATCCTGCCACTGATCCGCACATTCCTCATAATTTCTCGGCAGATAGTCCCGAAGGCAAGGCCCTGTGCAGACAGTCGCTCCACGAGGAATTCGGCCTGGATCTGGACCCTAAGGCACCTCTCGTCATCATGATAACCCGCCTGGCACAGCAGAAGGGCATCGATCTGGTGGCTGAGGCCATGGAGCGCATCATGGATCTCGGTGTGCGCTTCCTCATGCTCGGTGGTGGTGCGCCCTGGGCCGAAGAGTTCTTCTCATCCCTGAAATCCCGGTGGCCTGGACGCTACGGTGCCTTCATAGGATTCGATCCCCCTTTGTCTAGACGCATGTATGCCGGAGCCGATATGATACTGGTTCCCTCCAGATACGAGCCCTGCGGTCTGACCCAGATGTACTCCATGCGCTATGGCACCATTCCCGTGGCTCGCCGCGTAGGAGGCCTTGCCGATTCCATAACCGATGCGGATCAGGGCTCTGATGCCACGGGATTTTTGTTCGATCACTACACTGCAGACGGTCTGCTGTGGGCACTGGAACGCGCCGTGGACATGTTCCGAAATTCGCCAGAGGAATTCGCCAGACTGAGACACAACGCCATGACCCGTGACTTTTCCTGGGACAGAGCCGCTGGCACCTACACTGAGCTCTACTCCAGAGCCAGAACCATGCGCAACGGTATAAGATGAAACTTGTCATTGAATACCAGAGAGGTTAAGAATACCGCTACTGGAGGAACGATATGAAAATCGCAGTCATAGGTACAGGTTACGTTGGTCTGGTGGCAGGAGCGTGTTTCTCGGATTTCGGAAATGACGTTACCTGCTGCGACATAGATGAAAATAAGATTTCTATGCTAAAAAACGGGGAAATTCCGATATACGAGCCCGGACTGGAGCCCATTGTCCACAGAAACGTAGAGGCTGGACGCCTTCACTTCACCACTGACGTCTATCAGGGCGTGAAGGGTGCAAAAGTGGTGTTCATGGCCGTGGGTACCCCAATGGGAGAGGATGGTAGGGCAAACCTCACATATCTCAAGCAGGCTGCCAAAATGGTGGCAGAGGGCATCGACGGATTTACGGTCATAGTAGACAAAAGTACTGTGCCTGTAGGAACTGCGGATATGCTTAGAGACTATATGTCCGACTTTACGAGCCACGAGGTCGTGGTGGCCTCCAATCCCGAGTTCCTCAAGGAAGGCGACGCTGTAAACGACTTCATGAAACCCGAACGCGTCATCATCGGCACCACTGACGAGAGAGCCAGAAAGCTGCTTCACGAGCTTTACAAGCCTTTCGTGCGTTCTCGTGACCGCATCATCGACATGGACGCCCGCAGCGCGGAACTCACCAAATACGCAGCCAATGCCATGCTAGCCACACGTATCTCGTTCATGAACGAGATCGCCCGTTTTTGCGAGATGGTGGGAGCAGACGTGGAACTGGTACGCAAGGGAGTAGGCTCAGACTCGCGCATAGGCCCCAAGTTCCTGTATCCAGGCATCGGTTACGGAGGCTCCTGCTTCCCCAAGGACGTCAGCGCGCTCATCCTACAGGGTAAAGACGCCGGATACGACTTCCAGGTGGTCCGGGCCACCCAGCAGGTCAATGCAGACCAGAAAAAGGTGCTGGTGGACAAGGTCAAGGCAAGATTCGGCGATGATCTGTCCGGTCGTACCATTGGAGTCCTGGGTCTGGCGTTCAAACCCAACACCGATGACATACGCGAGGCCCCGGCCCACGTCATAGTGGAAGGGCTTCTGGCAGCGGGTGCCACCGTGAAGGCATACGATCCCGTGGCTATGGACAACTTCAAGTCCCAGCATCCTGAAAACGACCGTCTGTCCTACGTCGGTGACATGTACGAGGCTGCCACAGATGCCGATGCACTTTTGCTGTGCACCGAATGGCACGAATTTCAGCGCCCTGATTTTGCCCGGCTGCGGGAAATCATGGCAGGCAACGTCCTTCTGGACGGCCGTAACGTGTGGAATACCACGGAGGTCGCGGAACTCGGTTTCGACTACGAGGGCATAGGTCGCAAGACCCCGGTTGCCAGGTCCTGACTCACCATGCGTCAGATTCGCATTCATACCCTGGAGCTGCTCACTTCCAGACTGGGTATATCCCCCGGACCCTTCAGGCTGTTCATCGACGAGATAGAACGCTGGAACCGCAGCATCCGACTGATGGCAAAAGGCGAGAAAGCCGAGCCACACGTGGTGGACTCCCTGGTGCTGGCCCTGCACGTCACCCTTGGAACTTCAGTGGTGGACGTGGGCTCCGGGGGAGGATTCCCGGGCATGGTGCTGGCCCTGGCTCGACCAGATCTTCGAATCACACTGGTGGAACCCATCGCAAAGAAGACTTCCTTTTTGACATACGTGTCTCAGGTTCTGGGGGTCAACAACGTCACCATCCTCACGGCACGTATAGAGGAGCTCTCCGACAGACGGTGGGACAATGCCGTGTGTAAGGCCTTCACTGATCCCGTGTCCTGGACGGCTCTGGCTTCCCCCATCGCCCATACGCTGTGGTACTACCCAACGGAGAACAACATGGCAGACCTGCCAGAAGGCTGGGATATCGTCGACGAATGGCTCACTTCAGACGGCCGTCCCCGCATGCTCGCACGGCTCCATCCCTGAACAAGTCACCAAGACGCCCTCTTGATTGACACACTGACTGTCATGATTCAGACTGTGTGCATGGCAGGAGTGATATCCATACTCGCAGGCATGTGGCTCACCCTTTGGGGATTTCGAACCGCTGCCATATCCAGAAACAAGACGAGACGTACCGCGGCCACCATCCTGGGACCCATTGGCATCATCATGGTGGGTACCGGAGCCTACCTGCTTGTATGGTAGCGGGCTCTAAAGATAAAAAAAGTTCTTTTATTCTAAGGGGTTATACTCTGAACAACAATAAGGGCATCAGACGTGGAATAGGAATCGTAGGGGGTCAGCACGATGAAATACGTACCTGCAGGAAGCACGTCAGGCGTGGTAACGTCAGATGCGAGCCCTGCAGAAGGTACATTCACGCACATATATGGCGCATCCGTGCACCCTGTCCAGGAGCCTGCAGGAGCCGCAAGAAGCATGGCAGGCTCGGAAGTACCATCGGGTATGAGACGCACCCTGATCCTTGAAGGGTCCGAGAGTTCGAAGGCGACGACAGACGAGGGCTGCTCGCCCCGGGCACACGGAATGACGGCCGTTGCATCACCAGCACTCACATGTCGGGCCAGAATACCGCCAGAGTCCAGGACTCCGAGAAACACGTCAGGCACGCATCCGGTCTGTGAGCAGTGATCACGCTGCATGCAGTCGGGATCCGCGCAGTCCGCGAGGCCGTCTTCGTCGTCGTCCTGCCCTCCGTGACAGACCGTTTCTCCAGCACAGGTCACGAACGAGGCACACCCCGGGTCATCGCAGTCGACAAAGCCGTCTCCGTCGTCGTCCCGTCCGTTGGTGCATATCTCGCCAAAGGGGTCATACACTGAAACCCGTACTATTCCCTGTCCCGAGGCATCAGGGGACGGCGTATCCATCACCACGAAGTAGGAGGCCGGAGACAGTGACGGGAAAGTGGCACTGGAAGCCATACCCACGGCCGAATCACCAAAGCAGGCAAGCTCTCCATCCCGGCATATGCCGCCTTCGGGTGCTCCTCCTACAAGCGCCCACGCACACCGTCCAGAATCCTGAAGTACCTCCACCACCACCGTGGCCGTGGAATCGATGGAAAAGTTCACGGTGTAATCTGGGCCTGTCCCTCCACAGCTCAGAGCGACGAAGTTGGAGGAATCCAGTGTGGTGTAGGAAGTCTGTGCCACGTCCCCGCGCTCCAAAATTCCAAGAGCCGCATTGACAGTACAAGCCCGGCTGCTGCACATGCCCGATGCCACACAGTCCGTGTCATGACAGTCTGCACGGCCGTCAAGGTCGTCATCCTCTCCATTGGAACAGTCCTCTGGAGGGGCACACTCAACGGCACAGTCGGGATCATCACAATCCGTAAGACCGTCTCCGTCGTCATCCTGCCCGTTGGAACAGTCCTCTGGAGGCGGGCACCAGCGCGTATCGGTACAGTCGGAATCATCGCAGTCCGTAAAACCGTCGAGATCGTCGTCCCAGCCGTTGGAGCAGTCCTCGTAAGAGGGAATACCGAGTATCACGGTAGCATCCCCCGAAGCAGCCATTCTGTAAGTTCCGGGTGGTACGAGCTGGATGTCCAGTTCAGATGAACAGCCCATGTCGTCCATCATACATGAGACGTGCGGTTCTTCCTCCTTCATGAGCCAAACGGCGGCTCCGCTGGTCTTCAGAGACACGGGCTCAGTGACTTCCATGACCCAGACGCCCTCAGGACCTGAAAAACAAGGGGCATCGACGCGATCCTCCGGCCCTGCGTGCACAGCGAGAGTCACCCCCACCTGGCCGTCCGGCACCTGACCGTCCGAAGGGCACGCACCACAGGCCTGGGCCACGGCACAGTCGGAATCTTCGCAGTCTGCAAGGCCGTCTCCGTCGTCGTCCTGTCTGTTGGCACAGTCCTCGGGCTGGTGGCATCTGCAGTCGGGATCATCGCAGTCCGTAAGACCATCGCCATCGTCGTCCAGGGAATTGCCGCATATCTCCGGAGACGGACAATCGCAGTCGGGATCCGCACAGTCCACAAGGCCGTCTCCGTCGTCGTCCTGTCCGTTGGCACAATCCTCCTGACCTTCGAGAACACACCACCGGGAACAGCCGTCTCCATCCGTACGGTTGCCGTCGTCACACTGCTCCCCTGTCTCCACGCGACCATTTCCGCATTCAGGAGCGACGAGTGTGGTCTCCCCCATACATCCCGCCAGCAGGGCCGCTATTAAAAACACCAATGATTTCAATATGTTGTGCCAATTATTTGGATTTTTCATCAGGCTGCACTCCGACAGCGCCTTTCTCTAAATTCAGAAGACACCTGGCGAAAGCCCTGCAGTCCTGAAGACTGAAACACCGGGGGACGGCGTCATCTTCATAGGCTCCACGTTCGCTACGACATTTCTTCAGATATGTGGCTCTAAAGTGGCCGAGATACCTCTGTCGCATCTCATCAGTCACCTTCACGGATGGCGTTCTGACCGTAAGGATTGCATCTGCGCAGGAAGTGACTTTCTCCTCCAGAACATCACAGGAGAGGTGAGGTAGGCAGCGTTTGCCCTCACATATTAGATCTGCCCTACAGTCCGAATCCTCGATACAGGGTTCTCCCCGGTCTTTTTTGCATGAGGGAAACACTGTGGATACCACTGCCAGCATGAGTACCAGCCCCAGGCCGGCGGTTCGGTTCATAGCATCTCCTCCATCTCCTGGGCGGCCCTGTCCATGGCGATGAGTCTCTCTATGTGGATGCGTGTCTCAAGGGGAATGTACTCGAAAAGGACGCCAAATCCGCGCTCGAGCATCTTCTCTTCTGTCTTGACGCGGGCATTGCGGCGCCACAGTACCCAGCCCACGGCCTGAACGTGCGCATGACCCGGAAGATCGAACTTCAGGAATACTCGGGACAAGACAGGAGGCAGCTCCTGAGCCGAAACGATGAATGCCCCGGTGGAACTGATGTCGTATATGCGGCCTTTACGTGGAAGCCCGCTACCGTCCGAAGCCGGAGTCACGGATTCGAAGACGTTGGCCATCTCTGGAGTGACTTTCATCTCCCTTGCGGGCAGAACCTCGAACTCCACGGGAACCTTAAGATACAGCCTTGGTGCGTTTCTCTGCTGTGCCATGGCGGCAATGATACCCCGCAGATCGTGCTCGGGCAAGTACTGTATGTACATGACAGCATTACACTCTGTTTCCGGAATTCAAGCACACTCTGTCACAGATGTTTTCGACGTGCCCACGGACTGTCCGCGGGGGTGTCCAACTTAGATGAAAGGTGCAGATTCGCACGAGGGAAGAGCTGCGTGCCTGTGCGCAAAAGTCCTTTGATATCAATATGTTACAAGCCTTGTCAGCGCTTTTGAATGCTTTGGCACGCATCATGCATAGGGTGGGTTTATGACTGGACCGTAGGAGACACAGGGATCCGCCCGCTGGGTGTGTCGCGCGCGCATCTGGCGCCGGTGGTGGAAGATCCGCCGAAACTCACATAACACCTCACCCGCACCTGGGATGAGAAATGCGCGCTTTGCACATACTGCGGTGTTGCATGCCGCTGGCGCTTTGCCC
>JALWFW010000121.1 GCA_027013865.1 Polyangiaceae bacterium
CCACCGCGTCCCTGAGGCGTGCCAGGAAAGGGGCACTTTGACCATCGGGGACCATGAGCAGTGGAATCAGGCCCGAACCACCGGAGGATGTGGCATATGCCAGGGCAGGGGACAGAAAAGAGACGGCATGGAGCGTCTTTATGGCAGTACGTATGTCCGGCACTGGAGGTAATGCGATGAAGTCATGGCCACCGGAGGTTTTCAGGGAGAAATCCTTCTGCGCTATTATTGCAGGCAAATTCCATGATCCCAGTCTGAGCTCATCGTGCATTTTGGCCAAGATTGCCTTATCCTGGGGAGACTTCAGAAACAAATTCAGGAACCTGACGGTTTTTATGTTATGTAACTTATTGATATCATTGACTTTTTGGGCAGACTCCAAAATCTCGGCAATCCGTGATCCGAAGAGTTGTACTCCTCCTCCAAGAGATGTGAGGATATTCCTCAGACCCTCCTGTGCCTCCTGGCTGGTGTTTCCCAGACACATGGCTAGGTGTCCATCGCGGCTGAATACGCGAAGCCCGTAAGATAGTAGCCGGGCGGCATCTTGCATGGTGGCAGGCGTGGATGTCACGAATCCCCAGCATGGAGAGTCGTGTTTTGGGCGTTTTTTCTGCCCTGATACCCCCACCACGGTGTCGTCTCCCAGAACAGAGGCGAACTTCAGGGTAGACTCATGGTATTCCTTGCGGATGTCCTCGAATACCAAGTCGAACACCACTGCTTTGGCACCCATACTGCGGGCAGAGGTGATCATATGGGCATAAAGCTCTCTGGGCCAAGGCCAGGATATGCCTAGTTCCGACGAGGCCCACCGCAGATCGCCGTCGTCTATGTCCACTAGTACCACACGTCCCGATGTCTTGCCATCAGCCAGTAAGCGTACCTTGAGATCGTAGATGAAGTTTTCCATCTCCCCGAGAAATGGCGGTCGCGTGACATAGGTAATGCCTGCAGCCAGGGAAAGGATGACAATGAGTATTACTGCTGGAAACCATTTACGCCAGGAATCGTTCATGGGTCAGTCCTGAGGCTCGAGTCCGAGGTGCTGGTATGCCTTTGATGTGGCGATACGACCGCGTCTTGTGCGGCTCAGGTATCCCTGCTGGAGCAAGAAGGGCTCATACTCGTTTTCTATGGTATCCCGTTCCTCTCCCAGGAGGGAGGCTATGGCCTCGATGCCCACGGGCCCGCCTGCAAACTGCTCGATGACCGTTCTCAGGAGCATCCTGTCCATACGGGTGAGGCCTTCGCCGTCTATGTCGAGCCTGTTTAGGGCCTGGGAGGCCACGCGGCCGTCTACCACCGGTGTGCCCGTCACCTGGGCCACGTCCCGTACCCTGCGCAGTAGGGCTATGGCAATGCGCGGTGTGCCTCTCGAACGACGTCCTATCTCCAGGGCACCGTCGCGGGTAATCTCGATGCCCAGTCTGATTCCGGAATTCATGACGATGTCAGCGAGCTCCGCGGGCTCGTAGTAGTGGAGCCTTTGCACTATGAGGAACCTGTCACGCAGCGGTTTGCTCAGAAGTCCCGTACGAGTCGTGGCACCTATGAGTGTGAACCGTGCTACAGGGATGCCCATGGCCCTGGCCCTGGAGCCCTCTCCCACCACCACGTCGAGGCGAAAGTCCTCCATGGCAGGGTAAAGTTCCTCCTGGAGGTCCTTGGGCAGGCGGTGAATCTCGTCGATGAAGAGCACGTCACCGGGAGCAAGTCGCGTGAGCATGGAGGCAAGGGCTCCTTTGTGGCGTATGGCCGGCCCGGAGGTCCTGTGGAACCCCACTCCCATATGTTTGGCCACCAGGGATGCCAGGGTCGTCTTGCCCAGTCCCGGAGGACCATACAGGAGCACGTGATCAAGGGGCTCGTTCCTTTTTTTTGCTGCCTCGATGAAGGTCTTCAGGCTTTCCACGACCCGCCTCTGTCCGATGAACTGTTCGAAGTCCTCCGGGCGTAGTGAGCCTTCCAGGGAAGGTTCCTTCAAAGAGGCTATGGGCTCCGATGTCTGCGTTTTTCCACTGTTTCCGGGATTGTGGGCCTTGCGTGCCATGCCGTAAAAAAAGGATGTTGGAAAAAGTATCTATTTAGATATAGAGTCACTGGAGTCTAGCGGGTGGAGCAGTGGAACGCAAGGTAGTATTGAGAACCGACATCGGCAAAATAAGGGAAGAGAATCAGGATTCCATGGGGATGGAAGTCCTGGGACAGGATGAATATCTTCTCGTAGTCGCCGATGGGATGGGAGGCTACACCGGAGGCGCAGAGGCTTCTCGTCTCGTGGTGGAGGGTATCAGGGAACACATCAGATCGGTATCCCTGGATACTGTACGGGCGAAACCGTTCAAGGTCATGGCTCAGGCGCTGAGTCATGCCAACGACATGATAAAGAAGGTCGCCCGCGAGAATCCTGATCTCAAGGACATGGGTTCCACCTGCGTATGCGCCCTGGTGCTGGGTGACGACGCGTACCTGCTTCACGTAGGAGACTCCAGGGCCTACCTGCTGCGCGAGGGACGGATACGCCAGATCACCGAGGATCACACGGTGGTTCAGGAGATGGTCCGGGCTGGCTACGTTCGGGTGGAGGATGCTCCGTATCATCCCAGCGCCGGGATTCTCACCAAGTGTGTGGGGCAGATGCATTCCCCCCAGCCAGAGGAGGATGGTCCAGTAAGACTTCATGAGGGAGATGTCCTTCTCATGTGTTCCGACGGCCTTTACGGCATGCTGGACGATGATGAGATGGCTAGGGTGGTCTTCAGGGAGGAGCCAGAGGCAGCGGCAAAGATTCTCATAGACATGGCCAATGAAGTGGGCGGATACGACAATATCACCCTTCTTCTCTACTACCACGGACAACTGCCTGCCCAGGCATCCACCTGGACAGTGGAGGTGGGTCAGCCCCTTTACGAAGAAAAACACGAGCGTGAAGCCTCCACCATGACACTTCCCTACATAAAGAGTGTGGACATAGATGTCATGTCCCGTACTCCCCAGAGAATACTGTGGGGTGCAATAATCCTGTCGGGGCTTCTCTTCATGGCTGCCATGATATGGTATATGCTGTCGTTCAGATAGGGCCAATGCCATATGCTGCTAACTGTTTTTTTCTTGATACTTCTATCCCAGACTCCTGCACCGTACACTTTGCCGTCCGTCTCTTCTTCCAGCATGGTCCGGAATCTCACCACCCGTGAGATGACTGTGCGCAGACTGCTGCGATCCGGTGATCCTGACGATATCATCACAGGACTGAAAATGGCCCGAACCGTCAGATGGCGGGTGGTTCGCGAAGACCTGATTCGCCTGCTATCCATGAATATCAGGTCTGTCAGTACTCCTGCATCCTCTTCCTCGGACACACAGTCCGTTCTCATCCGGCAGCATCGCATGGTGATGCTTCATGCCCTGTTTCTTCTGGTCTCCCGTCAGCCCAGA
Source organism: Polyangiaceae bacterium (assembly GCA_027013865.1). Lineage (GTDB taxonomy): Bacteria > Myxococcota_A > Polyangia > HGW-17 > JALWFW01 > JALWFW01. Next base: position 3,442 of record JALWFW010000121.1, read on the forward strand.
CTGGTGCTCCCCGTCATACGTAAATACTTCTCGTGGATAGCCAGGAGCCGGGACAGCATTTTCATGGAACTCATGCTCAGGTATGGTTCCCGTGAGGATCACCGGCGTATAACGGCCCTCATACTCAAGGCAAAACCCAAGGAGAAGGTCGTCTATTTATCCATGCTTCCACTGTGGTATTTATCTCGCAGTGAATGGATTTCCCTATTCAGGGCACTCATGGCCTCGAAAGAGGCCAAGGTCAGGGTGAAGGCAGCGTCCCTTGCCGTGACCCTGGGTGCTGACAGTCACCTTGCACTGGGTATGCTTCTTGACAGAAATCAGAAGGTACGCATCCAGGGACTCAGATATCTGCTGGTTCATCCTGATCCCCACGCTATGACGGCACTCGTGGGAGTGGTGGCCTCGCCAGCGTCCTCTGATGAGGAGAGGGCCCTGGCCGTGCGTATTTTGCGGAAGAATGGAGTAAAACGTAAGACGGCCCTCAAACTGCTGAGACAGGGCATTACAGATGCATTCATCTTGTTGCCTGATGGAGTGCAACTATCTGAAATAAAAGAACTTTTTTCAATAAATATTCCTGAGGACCCCAAATGGCAGCATGACGTTACATGGCGGGCTCTCATCATGGACAGGGTGATGGCTCTCGACATCGCTCCCAAGGATGTCCTCATGGCAGAGACCCTCGAGTCTTCCTCCTCCGGGTTCTGGAAACTGGTGGCCCGTCTCGTCATGCTGAGGCATGTTCCCGTGCACCTGTATCCCGAAATCAGAAGGTGGTTTTTGACCCGCAGGCTGAAACCACAGTTTCTGGTGATATTGGCGCAAAATCCTGAGACAGAGCCTCTTGCTTTGGACATATTTTCATCTCTGAGAGCAGAAGATCGGGACATCTTGCTGTCCGGGGCCACCATGTATCCGTCACCAGCATATCTACCGTTTTTCAGGTATTCGGACCAGGTGCCTCCTTCCATGGTTCTAGAGTATGCAGACCGTGTTCCATCATCCCTTCTGGAGCCGGCCGTAAGGCGCATATTCCTTTCTCCGGCCTCCTCTTCTGATAGTAGAATCAGGGCGGGACGCTGGCTCCTGACTCACTCGGGTGGCCGTACCCATCTTGGGTCATTCGTGAAACTGTACACCAGGCTGAGCACGTGGTCAGGACTCATGATGTGGGCCAATGCCCTGGCTCCCTTTGCCTCGAGTTCCGAGGTGCACTCATTTCTCGACTCCGCTTTGAACAAACTTCCCTCGGATTCCCAAAAGAAGGCAGCCTTGCTGTTTCTGGCTGCCCTGGCGTCTCGGTCTGGATACAAAGCAAAGGTATCTCGCCGAATGCTCTCGTCCGCTGGGTACATGGGAGCCTGGCTACTGTCAGATAGACAGATGATTTCAGAGATATCTGCTGGCACCTTCGGGCAAAACGGCTCTCTCTCTCAGGTGCTATCCCTGGTGGCCCCCGTACCTCACCGTGACCTTGCCACCATGTCGGTGCATGGATTCGTGAAGGCACGCTTTCTTCCCCCGGACAGGGCACTCGAGCTCGTATTCTCCGATGAGCAGACCGATAGGTGTACTGCCATAAATGCCTCTGTGGCAGCAGCCCCTAAGTATGCCGGGCTTCATGCGAGAACGGTGGCCCAGGATCCTCTGGTGCAGGCCAATCTGACGCATCCTTACAGCCCATCTGCTGAAAAACACATGCTCCTAGTAAGAGTAGTATCTTCTGATAGTACTGATAGCATATCAGATTGTGTAATAGTTACAGTGGGTTACCGCTCTGTGGCTTTGCCGTATCCCGCAGATGGTCTTCTTTTCGTGCGTCACCTTCCTGCCGGGGATGCCCAACTGACAGTTGTGAAAAGATGAACCTGTACGCATTTTTTTTCGGCCTCGTGGCTCTGATGTCAGTGCTCTATCATGCCGGACAGGCCATCTCGGTGCTGGGTACTCACCTGTCGGAGATTTTTGCCCTTTTGTTCATCCTCTCACCATGGTTTTACGATCACGTATCCGGCACGCAGCACAGCCCTGAGTTTGGGCCTCCGGTGCGCGGTATACTCTGGGGTATCGTCTCCTCGGCTGTCGTTCTTCTGCCCTATGCCCTGTTTTATGGTTTTTACTTCACCACTGCATGCAGGCACCATCTTCCGGTGTTCGGAAGGCACTGTGTCCACCTCCATCCATTCGTATGGAATATCCCTACAGTGACTTTCTTTCAGGCCGTCATGGGGCACATAATAGGTGTGGCACTACCTGAGGAGTACTTCTACCGCGGTTTTCTCATGAACGCCCTTATGCATGAGGGTCGCCTGGAGCTTTTTGGCCGTTACCGGATGCATGTCCTCGTGGTGTTCCAGGCCCTCCTGTTCGCCCTGGGGCACGTGCTCGTGGACTTTCGGCCCATCCGCTTTTCGGTGTTTATCCCGGCTCTTCTGTTCGGATATCTGAGACTGCGCACCGGCGGACTTTGGGCCTCCATCCTGCTGCACGGCCTGTCCAACGTCGCCTCCCTAATTCTGGAATCAGGTTTCTGGGGCTGAGGACGCCACCACGGCTTTTTGTGCCAGTGCACGTCATAGGGAGAATCCCATGACCCGGATAACAAACGGATGACACACCTGGTATCTGGTCAGCACTCGCGGTCCGTGTATGGTGAGCCCGTCTGATTAAAATGCTTAAAGCAATCTAACTTTATGATATCAAAGAAGAACTTGAGTTTTGTGTGTGGGGGTACAGGGGGAAGAAGGAAGGGTCAGGCTATCACTGACCCGCGGCTGATATCCCTATCAGTACAGAGGAATATAGTAGTAACGGTCATCCGGAGCATAATCCGCTGCACTGTATCCCTGGGTCTCGGAGGCCACCAGGACTCTGAGTAGTTTCACCATGTTCACGTCAGGAATCAGAGTGGCGAGATCCTGCAGGCTGACCTGGAACTCCACCGACTTCATGGGCATGGATGTGAAGTCAGATGCAAAGGAGGCAAGCGAGATAGTCTGCCAGTCGTTAATGGAATCATAACGCCACATTACTGCATGCCATCCTCCGTTGCTGTCCTCCTCCACGGAGAAGGTGGCGATATAATCATCTTCACTGTACGTGAAGAGGTAGACATCCAGCCAGGAGCCGGAAGTGAGTGAGCATGTGGAATCGTAGGTCACCTGCATGTGCAGGGTGTCATTGCTCTTATCCACATAATAATCCAGGGAAGCCACGTCGCACTGTCCCTGGGAGTCTCCCACCGGATCACTGTACACGGTAAGCATGCTGTCATGCTCCACATAGAAGGTATAGGCCGTGGTGGTGATGGCACCGGAATCATCGGTGAATGAGAAGTTCAGGACGAAACGCTGTCCTGCCTGGGCACCGGAGGGAATGGCAATGGTCCAGCCTTCGCACATGGCTGTTGCATCAGTGGGAAGTGAGGCAGCACAGGCGGTGTTTGCTGGAGCCGTGATGGTGGGAGTCACGGCAGAATTGGTGGAATCCACGGTCACTGTCACGGTTACGTTGGTGGCATCGAAGTCTCCGATGTTCATGACACCAAAGTTCAGAGTGCCTGTCTCATCGGCGTCGAAATAGCCGTTACCGTCATCGTTCCAGTCGAAGGATATGGGAACCAGCAGGGTCTGAGTGGCTGTCACACCGTAGGTGTCGGTCCACGTCCGGTTACCGTCGGTCAGGGTCAGTGTGAAGGTTACGCCATGGTCGGCATACTCGGAAGGAATGATTATTTCGAAGGGGGATGCCTCGTTGGTGGCGGTGGCACCTGATGTTACGGTACCGAAATCGTACACAGGATTGACTATCTGCACGCCGGTAGCATCGGTGGTCAGGGTGCCGGTGATGTTCGTGGCATCGCCAGGTCCGTCGTTCTGAACCACCACTGTCAGATGGAAGGGCTGATTGGTCATGGCTACCGGTGTGGCGTCATTACTCCAGGAAACTACGTTCATGATCACTTCAGGCATGTCCACTTTGAGGGAGTACGACTGGCCACCATCCTGCACGTCGAAGGCTTTTACCTTGATGTAGTAGGTGTTGCCGGCCGTAGCATCGAACGAGAAGTGCTCGTCCTCGTCGGTTCCCAGGGAGCTGGCTATGCTGCCGGTGAGATTGGAGGGCTCATAGGCATAGATATCAAAGTCGTTGTTGACAGCATCACTGAAGTGCAGGTTAACGGTTATCATGCCGTCTGAAGGAGCCACGATTTTGAACCAGTCGGTTTCTCCCTGTACACACAGAACGCCGGTGGCCTCCACGGGAAGGGTGGTCATGTCGAGCTCATAGGCGCTGGTGGCGTCGGGATTGTTCATGGAATCATCCACACAGGCAGGTCCCTGGCAGTCGGCATCATTTGCGCAGTCGGAGTCGTCGCAGTCTACGTCACCGTCACCCTCATTGTCGTGGCCGTCATTGCATGAAAGTTCGGCATTGACCTCACATCTTCCGCCATCAGGTCCCACCTTGCCATCACATTCTACATCGAGGCAGTCGGCATCGCCGTCGCCGTCGTTGTCGGTGCCATCGTTGCATATCTCGTTGATGCCGTTGTTGCCGTTGTTGCCGTTATTGGCATTGTTGCCGTTGTTGCCGTTGTTGCCGTTGTTGCCGTTATTGGCATTGTTGCCGTTGTTGCCGTTGTTGCCGTTGTTGCCGTTGTTGCCGTTGTTGGCATTGTTGCCGTTGTTACCGTTGTTGGTGTCAGTACCGTTGTTGGTGTCAGTACCGTTGTTGGTGTCGGTACCGTTGTTGGTGTTGTTGACGGCATTGTTGTTACCGTTGTTGGAGGAATTTCCGCCATCGTCATCGCAGGCAGCGATGGTCATGAGCATCATTGCCGTAGTGAGTAGGATAAATAGTTTCTTCATGGTAAGACTCCTTCCAGTAAAAGGTTAATGGTTACAGTTGGTTACAGTTATTAAGTCCTGTTTTATCTGGTGAGGCTGAGGTAATAGTCTATGCCGCCTTCGGCCACGTCCCACGGATACAGTTCTATGTAATAGACCTGGCCCGCGGTCACGGAGCACTCCACGGTCTTGCCGTTCAGTCTCTCGAGACTGCTGTAGCACTCCTCGGCATACATGTCGGTATACAGGAGTATGTCCACGTCACCCATGGATGTGTAGTAATCGAGCTGGTAGGTGATGATGCCGTCGAAGGTGGTGGTAAACTTGAACCAGTCGGAATGATAGTCACTGCCATATATGGTGTCGCATATGCGTCCGGACACGGTAACCATGGGGGTAGCGTTCTCCTGGAGCGTGAGCTCGTAGGCAGTGGAGTAGTCCGAGTTGTTCATGGTGTCATCCTGGCACTGGCCTACGCAGTTTGGCGCATTGGAGCAGTCTTCGTCTGCGCAGTCGATATTGCCGTCGCCATCGTTGTCGTGGCCATCATTACAGGAGATTTCGACATTCACCTCGCAGATTCCGCCATCAGGCCCAACCTTGCCGTTACATTCCACGTCAAGGCAGTCGGCATCGCCGTCGCCGTCGTTGTCGGTACCGTCGTTGCATATCTCGTTGATACCGTTGTTGCCGTTGTTGGCATTGTTGCCGTTGTTGCCGTTGTTGGTGTTGGTACCGTTGTTGGTGTTGGTACCGTTGTTGGTGTCAGTACCGTTGTTGGTGTTGGTACCGTTGTTGGTGTCAGTACCGTTGTTGGTGTTGGTACCGTTGTTGGTGTCGGTACCATTATTGGTGTTGGTACCGTTGTTTGTGTTGTTGACGGCGTTATTAGTGTTGTTGTTGCCACTGCCTCCATCGTCGTCGCATGCCGCTGCCGCACTTAGTACTAGTAATGAACCAAGAATAATCATGAAATGTTTGATCATAGCCATACCTCCTTCATGATGCAGACGGAAAATTAATCTGCAGAGCAGAGTAAATATACCTTTATTTTGTATTGCGTCAACTGCTCGAGTTAAGATTTCCTCACATTTGGGGTTCTGAAACGTCTGTGAGCCACCTCACTGAAGATCTGTGTAGTCAAAACGGTGGTGATTCTCCGGTTAGGATGCTGCTAGATGGCAGGGCAGGATGACACGGCAGACGATCTGCTGTATATCTGCCTGCATGAGGCGCGTGGTAATCTCCGGAAAGGCAGCAGTCTCTCCCATAGGCTGGGAGCGCGATATCATCGTAACGGCCCTCAGAGAAGGCACCCGTGCTTTGGTGCGCCCCGATTTCGCCCCCCACTCTGCCATAGCTCCGGTCACGGGTTTCGATTCGGTCCGGGTGATAGGTCGCGATAAACTCCGAAGATACCTTTCGAGGGCCGCCCATCTCGGCGTCAGTGCGGCCATGCTCGCGGTGCGTGACAGCAGACTTCGGGAGCCGCTGCCCGAGGACACGGCGCTTTTTTATGCCTCAGGTCCCAACATGAACATCGCCGAGGAACTTCCCCGGGGCGTTAAGTCGCCGCCCTCAGGGCTGTGGATACTGAAGTTCTTGCTCAACACACCCACGTCGTTTCTTGCCCGCAAACTGGACATACACGGCGAGAACGCCACCATTGCCTCGGCCTGTGCGGCCTCCCTTCATGCCATGGGCGAGGCGTACCGGCGCATAGCGTGGTCCGTCACCGACGTGGCCTTAGCCGGCGGTGCAGACTCCCGGGTGTCCGAAAGTGCGTTTTTGGCCTATGCCCACGGCGGCGTTACCTGGCAGGGCGAGAAGCTCGACTACGCGCCCTTCCACGGCCAGGGCCGGGGCATGGTCCCAGGCGAAGGCGCGGGGTTCCTCGTGCTGGAGGAGGCATCGCGCGCCCGGGCAAGGCTGGGAGAGGACGCCATACTGTGGGAGATTGTAGGCTTTTCGGCCTCCCTGGACGGTGCATCCCCCACGGCCATGGACCCCACCCTCACACATCCGAGGCGCGCGGTTCTGGGAGCCCTGGGTGACATGGATCCCGGCGACATAGACCTCATCGTGGCCCACGGCACTGGCACCCAGGTGAACGACACCCTTGAGACGCGGCTCATAATCGGGATTTTCGGTCCATCCGTTCCGGTGGTGGTGCTAAAGGAGCGCATCGGACACAGCGCGGCAGTATCGGGTGCCCAGGAACTTGCCCTGGTGCTCATGGCGCTGGAGTCCGGCTTCGTGCCACACAGTCCGGCGCCCTTCGGCCCTGCCATCCCCAACGTGGTCAAAGAGCCGCTGCCTTCGAATGGCATAAATACGGTTCTCATTCAGAACTTCGGCTTTGGCGGACAGAACGCCGCTTTGGTGCTGAGACGATGCAACTGACTCTTGGACAGGTCCCTTTTGAATTCATCAGTAAAATCAATGAATTAGAAGATTCTTTCCTTTCAGGCGAGGTAAATGTGCCCGCCCCGGACCTCCTTTTGGAGGCCATGGCCCAGATGGCGGGTATTCACGCGCGCCGCCTCGTGGACTTCTCCCTCATGGTGCTCTTCGTGAAGGTGGAGGACTTCGCCGTGCCCGAAAGCGTCCCGGCGTCGGCTTGGATGACCTGCCGCATCCATGCCCGGCGCGGCAACTACTTCATTTATGATGTCACGGCCTCGTGGCCCGGCGGCCAGTCTGGTGCCAGGCTCCACTTCGCGGCAGTGCCGTACTCTGACGCCTATCCCCCTGAGCTGGCTCAGTTCTTCCGTGACAGACTGAGGAGGGCGCTTTCATGAGAGGCACGCCATCCGATTCGGGACAGGCCCTTTTCTCGCGCTCCCTGGAGTCGTTTCTGGCCGGGCTCGGGTCCGACGGACTTTTGCGCACCCACAGACCCGTCACCGCCACCGATGGCCGCACCGTGCGCCTTTCAGATGGCCGCACCCTCGTATCCTTTGCGTCGAACGACTACCTGGGCCTCGGTGCCATGCCCCTGACAGTTTCATCCGACCGCTCGTCGTCCTCGGCCTCCCGCCTTCTGGGGGGCTCTTTGGCCGAACTTCACAGGGCCGAGGAGTTTCTTGCGGATTTTTTCGGATATCCCGAGGCAGTCCTGTTCCCGTCGGGATTTCAGGCCAACGTGGCACTGGTCATGGCCCTCTCGCGCATGGGGCTCGTCATCGTGGCCGACCGCCAGGACCACGCCAGCGTCAAGACCGGACTTCGGGCATCGGGTGCCAGGTTCCATCTCGTAAATCACCTGTCATCTTCCCATCTCGAAAAGCGGCTGGCCTCCCTTGGCAGCGCCGGTGCGGCGGTGTTCACCGAGGGGCTCTTCTCCATGAGCGGCAAAAGCCCGGATTCGGCGCAACTTATTGAAATCACTGATAAATTCGGCACAATTTTGATCTCGGACGAGGCCCACGCCTTAGGTGTCCTGGGACCCGAAGGCCGCGGCGTTCTCACCGGAAGCGCCCACATCGTCGTGGGAACCTTCGGAAAGGCCTACGGACTTTGGGGGGCCTTCATACTCGGTCCGGTCGGCCTTCACGATCTCATGGCCAACGGCGCCTTCCCCTACGTCTACACCACGGCCCCGCCCCCTGTGCTGGCCGCACTCGTACCAGAGCGGGTGAGCCATGCCGCCCAAATGGATGGAGAGCGGGACCGCCTCTTGCACCTTGCCCGCAGGTTCAGGCAGGCCCTTTCGGACGCCGGCGTGTCCCCTGAGAACGTCTCGGGGAACCATCACATCACGTTCGTGACCGTGGGGCCCCGGGCCACCGAGGTGTCGGCCTTACTCGAAGAGCGCGGTCTGTGGGTGCCTGCCGTGCGTCCTCCCACAGTACCCGTGGCCGGACTTCGCATATCACTGACTGCCATGCACACCGAAGACGACGCCGAACGTCTGGCCAGTACCCTGGCTATCGTTCTTTGAGGGCATGGCCGGGTGAGTTCCTCTCTTTGGGTGACTACATTTTGAGTGCCCGTGAGGTGTCCAACTTTGGTGAAAATTACGGATTTCGGGACAGACATGAGAGGGTATGATTGTAAAAATGCTTTTATTACAACATGTTACATAGGTAATGGACCAGGATGCCGGTCTTATCAGTCAACGTGAATTACCAAGTTCACCCGGACGCGAAAAGTCGATTCGTTTTCGTGCCTGTATGGGGGCCGCCAATCAGCAGGATTGGTATGAAATAGCCATCAATCATCGTTTAGGGTTGTCCTGCCGTAGGCCACTGAAACAGCCTGCTCCATACGAGCGACTTCCTCGTCCGACAGAAAGTCGAAGTGACTCTTACGTTTTCGTGCCGAAAGTCTGCCATTGTTTTGCAGACAGAAACGAATGAAGAGGTCAATCTTCCGGTCCGGCATATCGACTATCTCCTGGATGGCTTTTTTTGTGTTGTCGTAGTTGGCCAGAAAGTCCAATTCCCGAACGAGGTCCACCTTGACGGTCTGATCGATGAACTTGAAGAGTGCCTCCACTTGGGGTGTCATATCGATATACCGGTACCACCTGGCAGTATCATTGTGAACGGTCATGCGACCTTCTTCGTCGAGCGAGTATTCCACCAGGGCCATGAGAGGCCGTGAGAAGGCTTCTAGTGAGGCGTCGTAGTCGGCAGGATTCTTCAGCATTGATGCTGATATGGGAAACATGACGCCTTTGGGGGTAAAACCTCGGCGGGCAAGGATGTTATGGATCAGGAAACGGTGGATTCGTCCATTTCCGTCTTCGAACGGGTGCAGAAAAACGAATCCATAGGCGATGACGGCAGCGTGAACCACGGGGGACACATCACTTGTGTCCATGCGCTTGTGAGCGGTTATCAGACCTTCCATCAGTTCGGCCAAATCTTCAGGTTTCGGACATACGAAGTGTATTTTTTCCTCCTGCCATGCGACTGTCTCTCCAACATAGTTCTGGCTCATTCGGTAGTCGGAGTCGCGAAACCGCGGATCTACAATGCGATTCTGTAGCTCGATCAGACGCGTTTTTTCGCAGAAATCCTCCTGCTCGGCCAGTTGGAGCAGAGCTACGAATCTCTCGGTTCTGGTGGATGTGAGCCTGATATGTTCGATCTCGAAAGATGATTTAGTTTCCTTGGTATACAGATAGCCGAGCGCCCTCCTCAGCAATTCAGGAGAATATCCGTCCACCACCGAGCGACATAGCTTGGGAATATCGGCAGACTCAAACTTGCCAAGGATTTCAGTACGGCGGACTGTTGGACAGAATCGGGGGTCGCCCAACAAGTTGTCATCGATTCGCTGACGACGAATCTTACGTGCCGGGCTGACAGTGTAGTATTTTTCCGGCTCGAGCAGATCAACGTAGTTGCCCTGCTTAACATCATCGAGCGGGAGCCTTTTTCCGGTCAGAAACTCGTATAGATACCACAGCCGCCGGGCGTATTTGCCGGTTGGTTTCGAGCGGACGTATTCAAGGAAATCTTCTTCTGCGACTTCCTGAAACAGGCTGTCGAGTATCGCGAGATTCGTTCCGTCATATTTGAGCGCGAATTCGAGATGATCTCCCAGTGTGTCCCCCGGCCAGTAGCTAGGTGGATATATTTCCTCTACCAAGCCTCCACTCGAGTTTATCCGGTGGATTCCACTGGTAGTCACCAGGGACCTGTGCCAGTTGGGGATGACATGAAGGTCGTATCGCTCAATGAGTGCCTCATATCCTGCGAGTCTGTGTGTCGGTCTGTCCTGAGCGTTTTCAGCCATGGGGGCCTCCGGAAAAACGATTACGGTACGAGAAATATCATTATATTTTGAGATGAGTCGATGAAAATAATTACAAAATTGTCCTTTCTCTCTCCTTTAGCAGGAAAACTGGTACGG
>JALWFW010000122.1 GCA_027013865.1 Polyangiaceae bacterium
AGACAAGTGGCATACTCCTTGGTCTGGGCTACATGTTGGCCGGATTTATGGGAACATCTTTCTGGTCCCAGTTGGTTCTCATCGGCATCGTGGGCGGCGCAGGTATCGGACTGGCATACGTGGTGCCCATAGCCGTACTGGTCAAATGGTTCCCGGACATGAAAGGTCTCATCACTGGTCTGGCCGTCGCAGGCTTCGGATTCGGAGCCACCATCTGGGTCAAGGCCGGTAAGGCGTGGTTCGGTCTGGTGGATAACCTGCACCTCTTCGGACTGCCACCGGTACAGTCCACCTTCTTCCTCTATGGCGTCATCTTCCTCGTCATGGTGGTCGTGGGCGGTCTTCTCATGATCAATCCGCCTGAGGGCTGGCTCCCCGAGGGCTGGACCCCCCCAGAGGACACCGGAGAGAAAGCCACTGGTTCCGTGAACTTCACAGCCGGTGAGATGCTCCGCACACCTCAGTTCTACATGGTATTCCTTACCTTCGTGTTCTCGGCGCTTTCAGGACTCATGGTCATTTATGCACTCAAGCCCTTTGGTATAGATTCACTCAGATTCACCCAGAAGATGACCCCTGACCAGGCATCCGTAGCAGCAGGCACAGCCCTTGCTTTCTATGCCATACTCAACGGTCTCGGCCGCATCGCCTGGGGCTGGGTATCCGACCACATCGGCCGCAAGAACGCCGTTCTTGCCATGACATTCTTCCAGGCCATTGCCATGGTGGCCCTGTACTACATTGGAGCCACTAAAGTCGGCCTCATCATTGCCGCCTCTATCATCGGTTTCAACTTCGGCGGCAACTTCGCCCTGTTCCCCGCCATTACCGCCGACTTCTTCGGTAACAAGACAGTGGGACAGAACTACGGCTGGGTATTCCTGGCTTACGGTGTAGCAGGCATAGCCGGTCCTCAGATTGCCGGTTACTTCAAGGATGCGGCCAAGGGCGCCACTGATCCGAGCCTATGGCTAACCCCATTCGTCATTGCCGCAGTAGGCTGCATTCTCGGCACTGTGATCATTGCTCTGACGAAACCGCCCAAAAAAGCAGAAAACTGAACTACCACGTCAGTTTCTGACATGAGACCCATAATCATTCCCTTGAACCGAACGGTTCCGTTATTATGCTACGTTCCCATCGGACAATCATCTTAGGAGGTGCGATATGAAAGTTGTCCTGATATCTCTGACAATGGCTCTGTGGGCTGCAGTTCCGGCTGCTGGTGCGCAGACAGCAACCCAGAAGGCTCCGGCCAAGACCACCGACGCCACGTCTGCTGGCCAGACCCAGGCAAAAACCACCGACGCCACTGAATCCCAGAAGGCTCCGGCCAAGACCACTGATGCCACGTCTGCTGGCCAGACCCAGGCCAAGACCACCGACGCCACTGAGGCTCAGAAGGCTCCGGCCAAGACCGGGGGGACACCAGCTCTTCCTCCTTCTCCTGCCAAGCTAGAGACGAAAAACGGAATGAAGGCGGACATGAAGCCGGTCCTTCCCGCTGCCAAACCGGCTCCTGTGACCAAAAGTGCATCTGTCAACAATGGCTGGAAGCTCAAATTCAGCGGTTTTATGCGCCTCGACAGCTCTTATTCCACCTATCAGACTTTTCATATAACATCCTCCGGCTGGGTCATGCCCAAGGGTTCATCCAACGACCATTCCACCCTCGACTACACGGCCCGCAACACACGCATACGCATGACCCTCATGGCCCCGCGTGTATCTCACTGGAATGCCAACGGCATCGTAGAGGTTGACTTCTTCGGGAATCTGCCCACTTCTGGTACCAGCGTGCGCCAGCCCATGCCTCGTATGCGTCTTGCCTATGTGGAACTCAAGCGTAAGTTCTCCAAGATGGACGTGAACTTCCAGTTCGGCAATGCCTGGATGGTGGCAGCACCGCAGTTCGCATCCTCCATAGATCCTTTCAACCTGTGGGCCGCAGGTAACCTGTGGATGCGTTATCCCCAGGTGAAGTTTGACTCGAAGTATTCCATCTCCAAGACCTTCCGTCTGGAGCTCGCAGGATCCATCGGCCAGAACATGGGCGGTGACGGTCCCAGCTCGAGCATCATTTTCAATGGTGGTATCGGTGAGAAAACTGGAACTCCGGTTTACCAGGGCCGTATGGGACTCGGATTCAAATTGGGGAAGGCATCTTGGAGCACTATTGGCGTAAGTGCCTCCTTCCAGGAGTGGGACCTGTCCAAGAATGAGTCCTGGGTACGCTCAAAAGCCGGTCTTGCCAGTGATGACGATATCCTGGCGTCCTTCTACGACATCAACGGCGAGAAAATGCTCAATTCCTGGTTCATGGCAGTGGATGCCAATCTCAAGATGAAACTTGGGAAGTACGGCCTCAACCTCAAAGGAGAATTCCACAGGGGCCAGGGCATCGGCATCTACTGGGGGGCAGCACTCAACAACATCCAGTTCATCCGGGACAACGATGGAAACCTCATCGATGCCAAAGCAGTTCCTGGAAACGGATTCTTCTCCGACCTGACACTATCTACCCCCTTCAGGATGAAGTTCACCGCTGGTTACGGTCTGTCCTCGGCTGACAAGGATTACGTGAAGGACGGCGGCAGGGTCAACAACTCCGTCGTTTACGGTGTCGTGACCTACAAGATGAAGGATGCCCCCGTGATCTTCGGCGCCAGCTACGAGTTCCGTTCCACTGATTACAAAGACTCCAGCAACGGTTCCACAGGCGATCTGGACTCCAACGCCCACATCGCACGCATCATGGTCACCATGCCCTTCTAACAGCTCGTGAGCATTCCCCTCTTCCTGATTTCCTGATTTCAATCCTGTCCTCACACCAAGTTCATCACTTCACGGATGATCTCCACGCAAGTCTGTAACTTTCAAATTCCTCAATAGCTACGGATAGTTGCGTCGTAAAAAGTTCCCATTTCTCCCTCAGGAGGCTCGCTGCCCGACCTATGACATCCGGTTCCATCTGGGGAACTGCCAGCAGCAGGTCTTCCATATCCTTGATGCGCCCGGCATTCATCTTCATGAGTATGGTCCACTGGGGCCCGGCAAACCTCACCTCAATACCAAAAAGGTTATTAGTAACAAACTGTTCATTCGCTGCACAATACTTCCGTCTGTTCCAGTACTAAATTCGTAGCCTGTTCCTGCTTGTCCGGGGGATAACCGTATTTTCTCAGTATGCGCTTGACCAGTACTCTTAGGTGAGCCCTGGCACTCTCACGCCGGTTCCAGTCCACTGTTACGCTGCTGCGTACACGCTCCACCAGTTCTTGAGCGATGCGCTTCAGGGTCTCATCCCCCAGAACGTTGACAGCACTTTCATTGGAGGCAAGGGCATCGTAGAAAGCCACTTCATCTTCGGACAGCCCTAGTTCCTCCCCTCGAAGTGCGGCCTTACGCATCTGTTTGGCGATGGAGATGAGTTCTTCTATCACCTGAGCCGCTTCAATACTCCGGTTGTGATACCTGTTCATCGTTTTCTCCAACATCTCTGAAAATGCCCGTGACTGTACGACATTCTTTCGCATACGCACGCTTATCTCGTCCAGAAGTAGTTTTCTGAGTGTCTCCACTGCCAGATTCTTATGAGGTAAAGCACGCACTTCTGCCATGAACTCGTCGGAGAGAATCGATATATCCGGTTTGTCCAGTCCCACTGCAGCGAAAATGTCCACTACTTCACGACCGGAGATGGCCTTAGAGACGAGTTGGCGAACCGCAGCCTCCAGATCCGCGGGGGAACGTTCAGGCGAACTCACTGTGGTTTTGATGAGTAAAGCCCGGATTTCCTGGAACAGGCCGACTTCATCGCGTATGGCCAGGGCCATCTCGTGAGGCACTGCAAGAGCGAATGCCTTTGAAAGTGCTGTCACGGCTTGAAGATAGCGTTTCTTACCGTCCTTTTGCCCAAGAATGAAGTCTATGGCCCTAAGGGCGCCCGAAAGACGCTCTTTAGTGGGGGCCGAAAGGAGAGGGACATAGTCGAAACCGTGCAGTATCCCCCTAACCACCTCGTACTTCTCCTGCATAAGCGCTGCAGCCTCATCCTGGTCAATGGCAGTGCTGCCTCTGCCTCCACTTTCGGCATACACGGCCAGGGCTTTTTTGAGAGACTGGGCAATCCCCAGGTAATCCACCACGAGACCACCTGGTTTGTCTTTGAACACACGGTTCACGCGGGCGATGGCCTGCATGAGGTTGTGGCCGCTCATGGGCTTGTCGATGTACATCGTGTGGAGAGCTGGAACGTCAAATCCCGTAAGCCACATATCCCTGACTATCACCAGTTCCAGCTCATCGTCAGGATCTTTGAACCGACTGGCAATCTGATCACGCCGCTTCTTGTCGCGGATGTGCGGTTCTAAAAGCTGCTTCAAGTGGGGAGAGTCTTTTGCCGAGCCGGTCATGACAACTTTTATCTTGCCTTTGTTGTCATCATCACTGTGCCATTCAGGATGAATATCAGTGATGGCATTGTACATGTC
>JALWFW010000123.1 GCA_027013865.1 Polyangiaceae bacterium
CTCCTATATAAACTAGGTGAGGTTCTGGAACTTCACTTGGATGAACTCGAGCGGGCAGTTCAGTTGTATGCCGAGGCTCTTGGTATTGTGCCCGACTACAGGGAAGTGGTTGACAGCCTCTACAGAGTAATGAGGGGAGGTAATTCCCAGGAGCCCGATGGCGACAGGTATGACATATCGGTACGTCTGTCGGCAGCCCGTGTCCTCGAACAGCACTTCGAGCGTCTGGCCGAGTTTGAGCGTCTTCCTGAGATACTGGAGACCATCATCGACAATCTGGATGATGAGATAGAGCAGGTTCAGTACCTGCACAAACTTGCGCATATATGGTCCGTGCAGCTGGAAGATGTGGATAAGGCCCTAGATGCACTGGCCCGTGCTCTTAGGCTTGATCCCCGTAATGATGACACCATATCTGAGTTGGAGCGCCTTGCGGATCTTGCGGATCGGTGGAGATGGGTGGTGGAAGTGTATTCATCCCTCGAACTGGAGGATGAAGACGACAGGGTCTTTTTCGGACTCAGGCGTACTTCCATTCTAGAGGAGCGCCTGGAAGATTACGACAATGCCATCGTTGCCGCCAAAGAGGTTCTCGCCATAGACGATTCCAACCGTGAAGCACTGTCTCATCTCGATCGCCTGTGTTTCGCTACCGAGAAGTGGGAGGAACTCGAAGGTGTGCTACGCAAGGAGATAGAGCTGGCTGATCCAGATGAGGCCAATGAATATAGAATCCGCCTCTCACAGGTTTTGGAGACTCAGGTTAACCGTCCTGATGATGCCGTGACCCTTTACAGAGAAGTATTGGAAGAAGATCCACAAAACGATCGGGCGAGAAGAGCCCTCATATCTCTTCTCACAGAGGGTGTCAGGGTCTTGGAGATTTATGAGATCCTGGAACCCATCATGAGAGATGGTGGAGAGTGGGAAGCTCTCGTGGATCTCATTGAAAAACTGGTGGCGCATATTTCGGAACCGGATGAAAAGCTGGCTTACATAAAGATTGAAGCCGAGATAAAAGAATCCAATCTCTATGATCCCGACAGCGCCATGGATATCCTGCTCAAGGGTATTCCACTCGTCCCTGAAGACGAGGAACTTCATGATCGTCTGGAGCTCATCGCTGGCAATTTGACACGCTGGGATGATTTGATTTCTGCATACAAAGATGAGGCTTCAGCACTGGAGCGTCAACTTTCGGTATCCGAACTTTCCGAGGAGGAAGCCCAGGATGTCAGAGAGCGAGCCAAGGCACTATGGTTCAGGGTAGCACGTCTCGCAGAGTCCAAGATAATGGACATCGATACTACTGAAGAGGCCTTCCTACGTATCCTCGAACTCGATCCAGCCAATACCGAAGCTCTCGAATCACTGGATCGGATTTATCAGCAGAACATGATGTTCCCCGAACTGGCCGGCATTTTGGCCAGACGAGCCGAGCTGGCGGAAGATACATACGACAAGGAACAGTTCCTCTTCAGGCTTGCCAAAATCAGGGAAGAGCAGTTGGACGATCTCGACGGAGCCATTGATGCACTGGAGATGGTCGTCACGGCAGAGGAAGGCAACCTGGACGCTTATGAAGAGCTCGAGCGTTTGCGTTTCGAGCAGCGTAATTGGCCTGAGCTATACAGGGTTTATGAACGTATGGTCGGTGTGTTGTCCTCAGACGACGATAAAGCCGAAGCGCTATCCAGAATGGCCAAAATAGCCTATGAGGCCTTGAAGGATACGGAAAAGTCCAAAGAGCTGTGGAACCAGGTACTGCAACTGAGAGACGATGATACCAGGGCACTTCAGGAACTAGCAGAGATAGCCCGTGACGAGCAGGCATGGGAAGAGGCTTTCTCGTATCTGAACAAACTCACTAAAGTGACATACGAGTCTGATGCTCAGGTTAAGGCATATCTACTCATGGGAGACATCTCCCTGGAACATCTGAAGGATTATCACAAGGCACTCGATGCATATCTTCAGGTAAGGGCAATAGAGCCAGACAATCTCCGGGCTCTGAAGGCGCTGGCACATATCTACCGTGAATCCCAGGCTTGGGAAGAACTAGTCGAAGTGCTTGGTGATCTGGGCCGATTTGGTGATGCTACTCTTCCTGCTTCAGAATTGAGGGATATATATGCCGAGATTGGTAGGATTCAGGAGGAGCTTCTCGTTGACATACCATCTGCAATAGATGCATGGGAGAAGGTCCTCGAGTACAAATTCGATGACATGGATGCGCTTGGCGCTCTGGAGCGTCTGTTCCTCCAGGAGCAGCGCTGGGAAGATACCATCCGGATACTGGGCCAGAGAGTCCATGTAGAGAAAGAGCGCTCCAGGAAGATAGAAATACTTTTCCAGATAGCCGATCTTTGGTCTGAAAAGGTAGGCAATACTCTTGCCGCAGCAAAGGCATATCGTGCGGTACTTAAACTGGATCCCAAGAATACTAAGGCTTATGAGGGTCTGGTAAGCATCTATTCAGAGCACGAGGAGTGGAACACCCTCATTGAAGTACTCATGGAGCGCTTCGAGACTCTTGGTGGCAACGAGGATGAGCCTCCTGCCAGGAATATTCCTTTACTGGTGGAGACGCTCCATAAGGTTGCGGAGATAACCGAGGAGAAACTAAATTCCATAGATGATGCGTTCGATGTCCTGGAAGTTGCCTTTGGTCTCGATCCTGCCAATCAGAAGACCGGTCAGATGCTGGAACGCCTGGCTCAGATTGGCGAGATGTGGGAGCGCCTCATAGAGCTCTTCCTGGCAGCAGTGGAGGAAATCGAAGATAGAAGGGTGAAATCCGAGTTACTGGTCATGATAGGGCGCTGGTATGCGGATCATCTTGATTCGATAGAAGATGCTCTCACTGCTCTGGAAGAGGCTCTAAGACTAAATCCCGATTCGGGTTCGGCCTACCTCGTAATGGCAGAACTCAACAGACGAGAGGAGAAGTGGGGTGAATACGTAAGCAACCTCGAAAAGGCCCTCGATCTGGAGAAGCGTCCAGAGATCGCATACAAGGCAGCGGTGGAGCTGGCCAAGGTATACGAGAAGCAGTTTGCTGACGAGCTCCAGGCCATACGATATTACAAGAAGGCCCATGAACTTTATCCAGAAGGTCTGGAAGCCGTGGATGCTCTGGAGAGACTCTATGAGCGTGCCGGTAAATGGCGTGACCTCATAAACCTTCTGAAGGAGCGGGTAGACAATGCCCATGACGAAGAAGAGGCCATAGAACTCAAAACCAAGATCGCTGATCTGTTCGAATACAAGCGGGAGACTCCTTCCAGGGCAATCGAGGTCTATCTGGAAATTCTCGAGAATCATCCGGATCATATTCCTACTATGCGTGCCCTGGAGCGCCTATATGAGAAAATTGGCGACATGGATGAGTATCTCGCCTTGCTGGAGCGGGAACTCGAACTGCTCTCCAATGCGGAAGAGCGCGTCATGAAGCTCCATCAGATGGCAGCAGTATGGGAGGAGCATTTCGAGAAACTGGACAAGGCCATAGAATGCTATGAGGGAATTCTCGAGATAGACGATAGGGACTCCCAGGCTTATCTCAATCTGGCTCGCCTTTACCGTCAGGACAAGAACTGGACTGCTTACATCGATACTCTCTACCGACACATAAATGCCATCCACGATTCAAGAGAGCGCATAAGGCTGTATAAGGAGACAGCCGAAATACTGGAGCACAAGCTAGGTGAGACTGAAAGAGCAGTGGACGCTTATCAGGCCGTCCTGGACGAAGATCCCAATGACGAAGACGCCCTGGCAGCTCTGTCAAGACTCTATGAAGAGCGCGAAGACTGGGATGCCTGCTACGATTATACCGAGAGGCTTCTTGAGTTGACGGATAACGACACTCTCAAAGTGCAGCTCTATCACCGGCTTGGACGCATACGGGAAGAGAAATTCAATGATTACGATGAAGCAGAGCGTTTGTATGCAGAGGCCATTGGTATAGATCCAGGCTATGTTCCTGCACTCAAAGCACTTTCCAGGATCTACATTCAGCGTGGTGACTGGATGAAGGCTGCACGTATGCTGGAGGCTGCCAAAGAATACACCACCAATATGGTAGAAAAGGTACAGTATCTGGCTGAGGCTGGAGCCATCTATCTCGATAAGCTCGAAGAGCCAGAGCATGCCAAGGAACTTCTAATGGAGGCTCTCAGCATAGATCCGGAACACGTCGAGAGCGCTTCCAAACTCGTAGACGTTTTGTGGAATGAAGAAGACTGGGAGGCCATGTATCCCCATCTGAAGATGCTCATCCGCAAGGCTTCCCAGTTGGGCTGGGATAAGGAGCAGATGCTTGAGCTTTATACCAGGTACGGTACGGCGGCAGAGAAGGTGGGCGAGTACGAGGCTGCCCTCAAGGCATTCCACGATGCTTACAAATTGGAGCGGACCTCACTGGATGTGCTCATGGGTATGGCCTCCACTCTCTTTGCACTACAGCGCTGGGATGAAGCCTTCAAGGTCTACAAGCAAATCCTCGTGCATCCCATGGTAGAGGAACGGGTCGAGCTCCATGCAGAGATTTATCATAAATTGGGCTCCATCAAATTCGCCCAGGGAGATCGGCGTAAAGCACTGAATCTCTATGAAAAAGCCTTGGAAGCCTATCCCAATCACCGGGAGACCCTGGAGAAAATGGTCGCTCTTTACATGGAGGAGGGCAACTACAAGGCTGCTGCAGAAATCAAGGAGCGGCTTGCTTCAAGCATAGATGACCCAACGGAGCGCTTCAATTATTACAGAGAGCTCGCAGACTTCTATCGCCAGAAGGTCAAAGATCCGCACAAAGCCATCGAGATGCTGGATAGGGCCATGGACATCAGGCCTGACGATAAGCTGTCGATGCTTGATCTGGTGGAGCTTTATGAAGAAACCCAGCAGTGGAAGAAGATGGTCTCTATCCTGGAACAGATAGCAGGGCTAGAGCCGGATCCCAGGGTTAGGGCAAAATACTACTGGTATACCATTGGACGCATATATCTGAACAGAATCAAGTCGCTGGACGAAGCTATAGACTACTTCAACAGGGCTCTAGATGATGATCCGATGCTTCTCGAGGCCTTCCAGAATATCGATGCCATACTTACCAAGCGCAGAGACTGGAAGCTGCAAGAGCGCAACTACCGCAAGATGATCAAGCGCATAATGCTTTCGGATCCTAATCTCGAGGATCCTGAGAAAAAGAAGTATCTTATAGCGCTCTGGCATGCTCTTGGTGAGGTCTATCGTTCCAGACTCAAGGACTTCGTCGCATCTGTCGAAGCGTTCGAAACCGCATCCAAACTCGAGCCTGAGAATGTGATGCGTCATGAGATCCTTGCAGAGCTCTATATGTATGCTGGCCCCGATTATCACGACAAGGCTATCTCCAAACATCAGGAACTTTTAGATCTGTATGTAAAGGAAATAGAGGCCTCGAAGACATACGAGTCCAAGCCACCTCTCAAGATCGATTCTTTGGAGATACTCTATAACCTCTATTACAACAAAACTCGCCAGTATGATAAGGCATGGTGTGTTGCGAGCGTGCTTACGGTTCTGCAGCAGGCCAGTCCTGAAATTACAGAGTTCTACGAGCAGTATAAGCCCCAAGGACTGGTGAGATTCTCCCAGCCGGTAACACAGGATCTGTGGGAGCAGGCCATAATATCCCCAGAGGAGGACACATTCCTTCGAGTCCTGTACGGCTCACTCGGATGGCCCATAGCTTCTGCTAGAGCCGTTCAACTGAGTCAGATTGGACTGCGCCGCGACATGCGTGAGGTCCTCACTGCCAACTCACCGCTTTTCACTCGTCGTTATTTCGAGGTGGCTCAGATGCTTGGCATGTCCAATGTCAGCGAGCTTTATCTGGCGCCACAGTGGCGTGGAGAGATTCAACTCTACATGGCAAGAGATGCCGCTCAGGCATTCCCCATGCACCTGGTTGGTCAGTTACTCCTTGAGGGACGCTCCGACCGTGAGCTAGCTTTCATCATTGCCAGAGAGATTGCCTACCTGCGTCCTGAGCATATGCTTGTGAAAATGTTTACCAATCCGGCAGAACTGAAAGCCCTGCTCCTGGGAGCAATGAGGCTTGTCAATCCGACATTGCCTCTGAGAGGTGACGAGAAGGTCATAAGTCAGACGGCAGAACAGCTCCGTCAGATACTTCCACCTCAGAGTCTTGATGGGGTCAGGACAGTGGTGAACAAGATGATAACATCAGGTAAGGATGCCAGTGTGTCCAGATTCGTGCGCGAGGTGGAGGCAACGGCTCACAGAGCCGGACTCACCATTACCCATGATCTTGAAACAGCCACCATGATTATTCGCAATGAACCAGTTATTGCCGGTGGCAGGGCCATTCCGCTGAAGGTGGCTAAGCTCCTCAGATTTGCCGTGAGCGAAGAGTACTTCAGACTGCGCAAGGAAACCGGCGTGGCCATAGGGTGACGGATATGCAAGTGATTAAACGATTCGTTCTTACAGGAACGATAGCGCTGACTCTGTTGTCATTGTCTGCCTGTTCGACCTCTTCAAAAGGTACGGCCAAAGGTACTGTGCCTGAGAAGACCAGTCAGCAAACCCAGAAGAACAAGGGGCAAGTCAGGCATTCGGGCAGTTCCACTGCTCAGTTTGGTGATTTGTGTACCGGATACAACTGTCCGGGTTATGTAAGGTGAGGAGCGGGAGGTCACAGAGTAATGATCCGCCTTGGTCTGGACCAGGAGCAGATAGCTCGTTTGAGGAAGCTCGCAAAAGAGATCGTTCATGGCGTAGCCCCCATTATCAAGCGCAATACCACGGTGAGTGTGGAGAGGGCCATCGTAAGGCTAATGGGTCTGGATGGTATCGACAATGACGGTGTTCCGCTGCCCAATGTAGTGGTAGAAGCTGTTCGCCCACGGCTTGGTGATGGTGTTGCAAGACACGTGGCTGCGGCCATGCTCAGCACAGGAATGGATATCAATCAGTTGGGGACGGCTGTTGCGAACAGGGAGGTTGATATACTTTCATTCCCTGAGCCGCCGGAAGACGAGCTGGAGGATTTCTGGACGGAACAGACTTCCTTCACCATGGAGCGGATAGCCGAGAGGGTTAAAGAGCGCAATGAATACATGAAAGAGTATCCTCCTGGGCCTCAGCCATGGAAATATGTCATCGTGGCTACGGGCAACATCTATGAAGATGTGACGCAAGCCAGGGCACCGGCACTCAAAGGAGCCGATATCATTGCCGTCATCCGTTCCACGGGGCAGTCCCTACTGGACTTCGTTCCGTACGGTGCCACCACTGAAGGTTTTGGGGGCACATATGCCACTCAGGAAAACTTCCGCATAATGCGCAGGGCACTCGATGAAGTGATGAAGGAAACCGGACGTTACATACGCCTGGTAAATTATGCCTCAGGCCTATGTATGCCGGAAATCGTGGTAATGGGAGCATTCGAGCGTCTTGATATGATGCTCAACGATTCCATGTACGGCATACTTTTCAGGGACATCAATCCCGTACGTACCTTCATCGATCAGTTTTTTTCACGAATGATTGACGCAGTGGCGGACATCATAATAAATACAGGGGAGGACAACTACCTCACCACATCTGATGCAGTTGAGGCTGCCCATACGGTTCTTGCTTCAGATCTCATCAATGAGGCTTTCGGCCTTGCTGCTGGACTCAAGCCGCAGCATCTGGGACTTGGTCATGCCTTTGAGATGAATCCTGACATAGAGGACGGATTTCTCATGGAGCTTGCCCAGGCTCTAATGCTTCGGGAAATATTCCCTGACCATCCCCTAAAGTACATGCCTCCCACAAAACATATGACAGGTAATGTGTTCAAGGGCTACATCATGAATGCCTTGTTCAACCTTGTTGGTGTATGGTCGCATCAGGGAATCCAGCTTTTGGGTATGCTTACGGAGGCTCTTCATACGCCGTATCTGCACGATAGGTTCCTGGCTCTTCAGAATGCTGGCTACGTTTTCAACAATGCCAGACACATTTCTGATGCATTTCTCGTCAATCCGGATGGTCCCATAATGGACAGGGTACGCACCGTCATGGATGACACGGAAGAATTTCTCAAAAAGGTAAATGATTCAGGTTTACTGGATGCCATAAGTAATGGCTGGTTTGCTGATATATCCCGTTCTCCTGAAGGTGGTAAGGGGCTTGACGGGGTGAGTGAGAAATCACCTGCATACATCAATCCCTATATCAGATCATTTGCCGCATATCTCGGAAGGGAGGAGGAACTGGAGAAATGGATGTAGATCTCAGGAATGTCAGGCCCTATGGAGACACGATGGGGGACGGGGCAGTCCAGATGAGTTTTACACTTCCCATACCCCAGGGCTCCGTGGCGCGTGAGGCTGCCCGCCAGCTTGTGCTGTCCATGGGATTTACCGATGCACAGGTCGTTCACGACGAGGACATCGGAGAGGGGTTCACATTCTTTGTGGTGTATGGAAAAACGGCCGCGTCTGTGGATTCCACCAAGATTATTCCCACTGAACCGGAGTTCGAAGTATGGGAGCGTGAGGAGTGCAACCGGCGTATTCAGGAGTATTTTGGTCGTCCTCTAGTGGTGGTGGGAGCCTGTATCGGAGAGGATGCACATACCGTTGGTATCGATGCAATCATGAATATGAAGGGATACCATGGACATTATGGGCTGGAGCGCTATTCCATGATAGAGGCCCATAATCTAGGAGCTCAGATCCCTCCCGAGGAGCTTCTTGAACGCGCCAGAGAGCTCGGAGCAGATGCCATACTTGTTTCTCAGGTGGTCACCCAGAGGGATTCCCATGTGCTCAACCTTACCAGGATGATAGAACTTGTTGAGGCGGCAGGGATTCGTGATCGTGTCGTGATGGTCGCCGGCGGTCCTCGTATAGACAATGCTCTCGCTCAGGAACTGGGTTATGATGTAGGGTTTGGCAAGGAATCCTATGCCGAGCATGTGGCCTCCTTCATAATACAGGAACTTCACAGACGTATGGACGATGGCCGCTGGACTCCTTGATATGTCATGACTGACACAAGCACCAGTCAATCTTGGATAAACTGAATTGCCAGGAGGGGTAGGGGGCAAGTAAGGGTTTGATTTTGTTTATGAAGTTACTTCGATGGAGGAACGGGTGTCCTTTTGGCTGGCCCGGCAGAGGAAGGGGATATTTTCATGACGTCGTGAACAGGTGGTTTGGGAAGCACTACGCCAGTATCAGAAACAGGTGAAACAAGATTGGTGTTTGTATCCCCTGAAGGGAGTTTATTTTGTGGTGGTGCGTGTCCGTTGTTTACGGGATTTGAGTGCTCAGGGAAGAACAAGGATGGCTTAGGTAGATGAAATGTCCGGGAGGATACATCACGAATAGCATCGAGAATCATATGTGTTGCAGTTTTTTCATCCAAAGAAGCATGGAGTCTTGAATCTATTTCAAGCCTAACTTTGATTCCCAGGTATAGATTTTTATGTCTGAACCACAACACAGCTCCGTTCAGGCCCCGGGAGGTCAGGTATGACAGCAGTTTGACGGTCTTAAGAGGTGAGGATACGGCCACGGATATCTCGCCTCCGTCAGAGATGGGTGTCTTGAGACGGGCCCAGAGAGCCCCTAGATCGCTGTATGACGCTTCTTCACCGATTCTCCACATGCCCATGCTAGTTAGAGCTAGCATCGCTCCAGCAGGAATTCTGTACAGGGCTTTTTCAGGAACTTTTTTGAGATTCATGATAGTTGGAAATACTTCCATATACACGGGGGGGGTTACGGGAAATGGTGAGCCTTCCAGCGCTCCGGTCATCATCGTACTGAGATCCTTTGCCTTATCCTCGTATTTTGGAGCGCTCTCGAATACTGGAATGGCCGAAGATGCATCCTCGGTTATGCGCTCCACCAGGGATTTCCAGCAGGACCACGGGTGAGCGGATGTCTTCAGTCGTAGATTGGCACACCATTTCAAGAGAAGTTCCTGCTCGTTCTGATTGGCTTCCTGATACTCAAATCCATAAAATATGCTTACTGCATGGGCGAGAATGACAGGAAAAGCACGGGATGATGCACCCTGCCTGAGCGTGAGAACGGTCAGATAATCCAGTGCCTGGGAAAGACGTCCTATGGTGAGTGGTGTTTTGGCATGTGAAATATGTATCACAGGCAGTCTTTCTTCGGGGGTCGAGCAGGACAGCAAAAGTAACGTTGGTAAAAATATAAATAATATCAATATATTACGGAGCAAGCCGTCATTGGGGTTGATGTCGTCCGACGGGATGATTCTCATTTTCTTTTCTTTCCGGAGCGCTTCTTGGACTGACGGTTTTTCTGCTTGGATGAACGTCTCTGCACTGCGGATTCAGAGCTTTTTCCAGCAGTCTTTTTCTCTTCTTGTCCTTTGATGGCTGCTAGTTCTTGAGGAGTGATGGATGCAGCTGGAAGTTTCTTTTTCAAGCTGTAGTAAAGTAGTCCGTAACCAAACAGTGCCAGTGGAATGGACAGTATCTGTCCCATGGTGAGGGGAAAGCCGGGATGGATGAATTCGGACTGATATTCCTTGAAGAATTCTACGAAGAAACGACCTGTGAAGTACAGGGATGTGAAGAGGGCAATCAGAAGGCCTCGGGGGCGATCTTCCTTGTATTTCCTATCAGCAAGCCACAGCACCAGGAATATGGTGGCACCCATGAGGGCTTCATAAATCTGGCTAGGATGCCGGCATGGCACCTGGTCTAGGGGCAGATGGCGATCATAGACACACCTGGGAAATTTTATGCACCAGGGAACATTGGTCACACGACCCACTATCTCTGAGTTGAAGAAGTTACCAATGCGTACAAGAGTCGCTCCGGTGGCAATGGCAAATGAGAAACGGTCTCCAACCTCGAGAAGGGACATCCTTTTGGACCGGGCATAATACCACAGTGCCACGATGAGTCCGATGGTGGCGCCATGGCTGGCAAGACCTCCTTTCCAGAATTTTATGATTTCTTCAGGATGGCGGATGAAGTAATAGTTGAAGTCATAAAACAGACAGTGTCCTAGACGTGCTCCTACCACTACTCCGAGCATGGCCGGGATGATCATGTCGCTGACATCGTCTTCAGTCCAGCCCGCTCTGAGCATCTGCCATCGGAAAAGATAGAAACCAATATAAAAAACACCCACGAACAGCAGTCCGTAATAACGGATGGCTAGGGAACCGAACCTCACAAGCTCTGGATCGATATTCCATACGATATGTCCCATCTGACGATATGCCTCCTGTTTAGCTGCTAGACATCAATGATATATGATGTGCTGAACACAGACGATTCTTCTATCCCGTAAAGACGCCGAATGGCATAGGCAATGGTCTCTGGCAGATAATGACCGTGCAGTTTTACTGGAAGCCCCGGAACCCTAGTATGAGGAGAGAATGCCACAGAGAGAAGATATTCGATTATGAACTCAGCATTTTTGGCGATTCGGCCGGTATATTTTCGCTCTGAGCGTTGGCGCAGGGTTCTTTCTTCGTGTATGGAGCGCCCTATTTCCGATTCCACCAGCTCAGGATAGGTGGTGAGTATTATTTCCATCCTTACATTGCGTGCCCCAGATTCCACATATGCAGGAAATTCAGTCAGCAGTTCTTCCATGGACAGCCCCCTGGTGGTGGGGAAGGGGGGAGTCCCTCCGCGGCCTAGTATCTCTCCGATGACTGTGGAGGGCTCAGGAAGCATGTAATCCACCTGGATATTGACGGCATTGTACTGTCCATGGTGTTCTTCCCGTTCTATCCATGAAAGAAGGGGATTGGCCTTTATGAGTTCTTCTGTCTTGGCAAGGATGTCCTCATTGCCTATGACCTTGATTCCCAGCAGATCGTGTATTCCCAGATCATCATGTGTGAAAGGTATGGTTCCGCTGGTGAATCGATACGCCAGTTGCCTTTCTGCAGCCTCAAATTCCCTGACCATCTCCTCTTGTGGAGTAAGGAGCATGTCGAAGGGAACCCCCAAGCGCTTTGCTCGTTCTCTGGCCAGAGCCTTGGCTTCTTCCTGAATATGGTCGAAGAGAAGGTCGGCAATGCGTCTAGAGGCCTTCTCGGCAATACGTCGGGCTCTTTTCATCCTGAACATAGCCACCAATTCGTCTGTTCCTTCCAGGTAGACCAAAAATCCGTTCACAGGAGCTCTTGGAAAGTACTCCTCGGGACGCATCCAGTACTGCTCTATCAGTCTTTTTAGTCTTGGGGTATGTTCAGGAATGGCTCTTATTACTGCTTCCTTGACTTCATTCTTGAAGTAAACCGGCTTGAAATAAACAGGTTTACCGTGAAGTCTCTCCATGAACATGGAAAGAAATCGCTTGATATATGGTGTGGATATGAAGCCTTCGTATGCAAAAATCTTGGTCAGTTTACGGCTGTCTTCAGATTCCAGGGCATCTCCAAGCCATCTCATGGAGATATCGAAGAGCTCATCTCTGTGAATCAGTCCAGAGAGATACATCGTCAGTCTCCGGAAGCCTCTGACGAGTCATTCTCGTAATGGAGATAGGTATACAAAACCATGAGTCCTATGCCTATGGCCAGTACCACATCGGCTATGTTGAAGTTGGGCCAGGGCCACAGAATCTTTATGGACGGGGTGATCCATATCTGAATGAAATCAGTGACATGGCCATAAAGGATACGGTCCCACAGGTTCCCCACGGCTCCAGCAGTAACGAGTGACAGTCCTGACAGAAACATGGGGTGATCAGATTCCTGGGTCCTTAGAAAATAGAACAGGAATCCCAAAACCATGATTCCCACAAAACTCAGTATCCAGCGGGAATGTTTACTGCCTCCGAACATACCGAAGGCTACACCTGTATTGTGAGCGAGACGTAGACGTATGTGACCATCCATCCATGAATAGTCTGGCGCATTCAGAGAAATCTGATCGAGAGTACTTTCTGCCCATCTTTTGGTGTAGAGATCCGCTCCAAGGGTTACGGTGAATATTGCCAAGAACATAAGCCACTTTTTGGTAGCGCTCACGAGATATCCTCCATAGGTGCCACAATCTACAACGTACTCAAGACATAGTAAAGTCAGGCAGGTTGGTGAGCCGACTGTCCGGGCTCGAAATCCTTTTATTTTTCAGTGTCCGGTTTTTTCTGACTGAACAGAGCTCTGAGATCTTGTGCAAGTTTGGGATCTAGATGGGCTTTTTTTTCTTCCTTCTTTTTTACAGGGATGGTTTTTTCTTTTGCTGATGGCACACGCTGCAGTGCAGGGAGAGGTCCACTGGAAATACGCTTGGAACCATCTTTTTGATTGAATAGCTTCTTCAAATCGGACGCCAGGGCAGGATCCAGTTTGGGTCCTTGTTTTTCAAGAAGAGTAGGAATATCTCGGCTGTAGAACGTATTTCCAAGGCATCCCTTGAGATCTGTAAGGAACTCGTTCATGGTCTGATACCGATCATCAGGTTTTTTGGCCATGGCCCTGACAATCAGATCTTCCACTTCCTGTGGCAGGTTGAGATCAGGTCTGACCATATTGATTTTTGGAACAGGCTCATGAAGATGCTGGGTGAAGATATCCTGGGGTGTATATCCCATGAAGGGAGGAACTCCTGTGAGCATCTCAAATAATATCACTCCCAGGGCATAGATATCGCTCCGTGGATCCCCAATGATTCCGCTTATTTGTTCCGGAGCCATATAATATGGGGTACCTGCTACCTGCTGGCTTGTGGTGCGCCTCGCAAGATTGGCAACACCGAAGTCCATTACCTTTACGAATTCGTATTCTCCCTCTTCTTCCACTACTACCCTGTTGTGTCCACCTTCGTTGAGGACACGAACAATCTCACGATGTCCCTGCTTGCGCATGACGAATATGTTTTCAGGTTTCAAATCTTGATGCACTATTCCTTTTTTATGGCAGGCATCCAGAGCTTGACCAACCTGGAGCAAGATGTTGACCGCCCTGAACAGTGGCAGTTCTCCCTCTTCCTCAAGGATCTGCAGTAGTTCCTTGCCACCTTCCAGAAGTTCCATCACTAGAAATGGAAGCTCGTCATCCGTAAATCCAAAATCGCTTATATCAATGATATTAGGA
>JALWFW010000124.1 GCA_027013865.1 Polyangiaceae bacterium
CTCTCCGGCAAGCAACTGGCCGATTACGATACGGTTCTGGCTGCCCTCAAAGACATAACCCTGGAAATAGTGGATATTCCCCACGGAGGCTTTCGGTTCGACACGGGCAAGCCATACGTGATCCTCATGGTTGGAGTCAACGGCGTAGGGAAGACTACTACCATTGGTAAGTTGGCGCAACTACTGAAGAATCAGGGGAAAAGCGTGCTTCTGGCAGCAGGAGACACCTTCAGGGCAGCGGCCATGGACCAGCTCGAGGTATGGGCCGACAGAGTCGGAGTGCCCATCATCAAGGGCAAGGAAGGAGGGGATCCTGCTGCAGTGGCCTTCGATGCCATAAGGGAGGGCATCGATAGGGGTGTGGACGTGGTCATAGTGGACACTGCCGGGCGTCTTCATACCAAGGTGGATCTCATGGACGAGCTCAGGAAGATCAAGAAGTCCTGCAGCAAAGCCATGGATGGCGCTCCCCACGAGATATTCCTGGTGCTGGATGCCACAACCGGGCAAAATGCCATCCATCAGGCCAGCACTTTCAAGGAAGCCCTCGATTTTACGGGCATCGTGCTCACGAAACTCGATGGCACGGCCAAGGGCGGCGTGGTCATCGGTATATGTGATCTCATGAAGGTTCCAGTGAGATACGTGGGTATCGGAGAGAAGGTGGAGGACCTGCGGGAATTCTCGCCTTCCGAATTCGTGGATGCCCTTTACACTCAGGAGGACTGAATGTTCTACCAGATACCCCTTCTGTCCATCATCTTGGGACTGTTTCTCGCCATGGTGCCAGGGTCCCGGCCCTGGAAGGATCTGTACCGTGGTTACACCTGGGCCGAGTTGCCTGCCCGTTTTCGGCGCATCAGTATAAAGAATGAGGTGCCCTCATTCGACCCGTCGGACGATCTCCCCAAGGGAAGAGTTTTCAGGGTGAAGGTAGCTCTGGAATATTCCCCCCGTGACATGTTCGGAGCAGTGGCACGGCGTCCGGGGTTCCCGAAGTGGCTGCTCCTGCCGATTTCCAGAGTTTTCTGGGAGGAGTCGCCGGACTCGTTCGTCACAGTGGCTGCTGCCAGGGATTATGCACGCCAGATTCAGTACAGAGGCCATCCCCGTGTCCTCGTCAATCCTGAGGATTACACCCAGGCGGAGTTTTTCAGGGAGGAAATCCCATGGTATGCCAAAGTGGGTGTCGTGCTCATTATCATGGGGTTCTTCATGCTGGTGGTACTGCTGGGAACGGTCATAAATGCCCGCAGGCAGGCGGCCACAGACAGCCAGGAGGGGGAGACAGGTAATGAAGCAGCTGGGTAAGCTACTTTTGAGGCCCTACATCACCGCATCGCTCCTGTTTTTGAGCGGTGGTGGCCTGTGGTACTACGCGCGGTGGGCCTTCATCTTCATACGGGAGCGATCGGACTCCCTATCCACTGACTTCAATCTCAAGCTTGGCTATTACGTGCTTTTGGCCGTCACGTCACTGATGGCAGCGCTTCTTTATGACGTGCTCGCCTCCGGAGGCAGGTGGATCCGGCAGTCTTTTGGCATCAGCAACGAGAAATTGCCCGACTACCTCGGAAACATCAGGCTCATACGTTCCGGGGCCGTTCAGTTCTATTCTGCGTGGCTGGTCTCCCTGGTGGCGCTGTGGTGGATCACGGATTCCGTGAACGGCGACTTTCATTCCTATTATTCCAGGTACGGCAAATACGTGACCATGCTGCGCAGCGGGGACGAGTCGGCGAGAAGGGAAGCCCTGGGAAGACTCATGGGGGTTCGTGAGAAGTGGATTCGCGCCAAGATAATCGATGCCATCCGTAATGGACCTGCTTCTGAGGCCCTGTACACGTCCTGGGCGGCTGCCGAGAAAGAAGTGTCTGATCCCATGATACTCGAGGCCATTCGTGACAGGGCGCGCCGGGAGCACGGCACGGTTCAGGTGCATCTGCTGCTGGATCTGGCACGTCTTGGAGATCGTACGGTGTTCTTGTACGAGACGGCCACTGGACTTTTGCGTTCACAGCTCGCTCTGGGGAAAAAACCGGATCCCCTGGTGGTGTTGGTACTTGCCTTTCTTGGAAGTCCCAGGGCCCTGCCTCTTCTGGCTGAAGTGGTACACCGTTATCCCGATTCCGATGGAGGACAGGTGGCCCTGTTTGCCCTTGCCAAATTCGGGGGAATGACCCCAAGAGAGCGGGCAAAGGTACGTGAGGTGATAAAATGGGCCTTCAAAAAGGGTCCGTACCGCCTCAGGTGTGTGGCTGCAGTGGCTGCTGCAGTGGTGGGATTGGATGGAGAACTCCAGCGTCAGTTGATGTGGGAGTTCGAGTCTTCCCAGGCTGCAAAGGTGCGCTGCAAACCTGAGACATTCTCACTTCATCCGTCAGGTAAGGGCCACACCATAAACATCACCAATCTGCACATAGGCGGTTTTTCCTATCTGGCTGCCGCACCGGAACGTTACCGGGAACGGCTTTTGAGAACCCTGGCCCTGTATAAGGACGACAACGTCGACAGATGGCTTCATGAGATGGCTGAAAATCCCCACCTGGACGACTATATTCTCGAACTCGTCAGACAGGCGGCTCGAAGAAAGGTCAGGAAGATGGTTCCTGCAAGGTGGTAGGCCGGTTCATCGGTACTGCTCACCGAATCTTGGTCAGTACGTTCAGTAGCATCAGGGATTTCGAGGCTGCATGACCGGCCGCGGGAAGGGTGGCTGCCAGTCCCAGGGGCAAGACCAGGGCATTTAGGGGCAGGGCGGCGAAATAGGCCTGAATCTGAGGGGCCAGACGGGAAGATGCCCCAAGGACGGTGTTTATCATGAGCACGGAGATGAGCACTGGCAGGGACACCGTCAGTCCGAGCAGCACGCCGGTTCTGAGGACCTCGCCAAGCACGGCGGGGATGCTGTCCCAGGGTACGGTGCCCATGCCCGGGGGCAGTGATTTCATGGACGCCAGCATCATGCCCGTGGCGTGGGCCGCTCCACCCGATGAGAAGAATACGGCGGCTATCATGAGCAGGTAGACTTCTTCGAACCTGCGGGTCATACGCGACATGCCGGCTGCCCTTGCTGCTCCCGACGCACCCCATGCTGCGAACACAGCCGGCAGAGAGACCGTCACGGCTAGCCATGTGCCGTAAAGGAGTTCTGCTGCCAAGGCAATGGCCAGACCCCAGGGAGTGCTGATCCGGATGCCCGACAGTGCAGCATATGCACCCAGGGACAGGGCCGCAGTGGCAATGAACAGGCGGGCACCGCGGGGCCACACGGGAGATGCAGCAAGGGGAATAAAGCGGCAGGAAGCCAGGATAGTGACGGTCAAAACTTTCAGCATAGCTGGTGATGACCTGTCAAAGTTTTCTTAGAGTATCAAGGATTTCCCACACGCCATCGACAGTGGAGGCAGGGGTGTGGCCCCAGGCTTCGAGGGCCTGGGCATCGGTTTCGCCACTCATGACCAGTATGCCGTTTAGTCCGTGCCTCAGCGCCATGGTCTGGTCGGTGTCGAGCTGGTCTCCCACCATGGCGATGCGTGACGTGTCGGTGATACCCAGCCTTTCGGTGGCAGCCTGAATCATGGGCAGTTCAGGCTTGCCCAACACAGTGGGGCTGCGACCGAAGATGTGCTCGTATCCGGCGATGAGAAAGCCTGTGTCGGGGTGAAGACCCTCGGGGTAGATGCACGTGCGGTCGGCGTGGGTGGCGAAGTAGGGAATTCCGGCACGGATGAGAAGACCGGCCTTTGCCATCTTGTCGTAGGTCACGGTGGTGTCGTAACCCAGCACCACTGCCTCGGCGCCATCGAATGTGAGGGTAAAGCCAGCAGAGGTAAATTCTTCTTCGAGTTCCGGGGTGCCCACTAGGTAGATCTTTCTGTAGGGGGTCTCGTTTACGAGGTAACGAATGGTGGCACCGCCGGAGGTGAGAACGTCGGACATGGTGGCATCTATGCCCCGTGACCGGAGTTTTTTGGCGTAACCAGCCGTGGATCTGGAGGAATTGTTGGTGAGAAATAGAAACGGGATGGAGCGGCGGCGCAACAGTTCGAGAAACTCTGCAGCACCGGGCAGAAGGGAATCTCCAACGTAGAGGGTTCCGTCCAGGTCCAATAGAAATGCCTTTGTGCGTGAAAGTACGTCTGACAGTGACATGATGTGTGCCCGGAGCCGGACTCGAACCGGCACGGACAGCGTCCGGCGGATTTTAAGTCCGCTGCGTCTACCGATTTCGCCATCCGGGCGGGGATGGTGGCTCTGCTGGGAGTCGAACCCAGAACCTCTCGATTTTGAGTCGAGCGCCTCTGCCAATTGGGCCACAGAGCCAGTTCAGGACAGGGATATTACATCTATGGCGAATATTTTCAAGTCCGACGTGCGCATCTTTCATTTTCATAGACTGGTGGTTCGGGCTGGAATGCAGGGAGATGACCGTGCAGAGCGCGTGTGTCTGTATTTCGGCCGTGTGTGGAGCTCGT
>JALWFW010000125.1 GCA_027013865.1 Polyangiaceae bacterium
GGCACTGACACGGACGAAGACCACGAAGCCGAGTCCAAATCTTCAGACACTGCTAACCCACCAGAATCAAAGAAGAAATCCAGATCCAAAAAAGCCGCGACAAAGAAAACGGCTGAGCCGGAAATCAACATACAATCCGAAAAAACTCAGTTAGATCAAGAAGTTAAGGCAACTTCCCAAAAGACCACCAGGAAGAAATCCGCAGCTGCAAAAAAATCCGAAAACGACTCAAAAGCCGAAGAAGAGGCCACAGCCGAAAACGCGCCAGAAAAAACGTCCGCCAAGGCCGGATCAAAAAAACGCACCGTGACCACTAAGAAAACGGCTGCTGCCAAGAAAACGGCTCAGACCAAGGAGACCGACAGCGACACGGCCGCAGACGATGCCGAGTCTGACGCAGCATCCAAATCCACGAAGTCCACAAAGAAAACCGCTTCCAGGCGAAAGAAGGCCACGGCCACTAAAGACACGAAAGACCCAGAGCAGCCTTCAGCCGAAAAGACCTCGGGCACTGACACGGACGAAGACCACGAAGCCGAGTCCAAATCTTCAGACACTGCTAACCCACCAGAATCAAAGAAAAAATCCAAAAAAACCGCAGCAAAGGAAACAACCGGCTCCGAATCTGACGCAGAATCCGAAAAAAACCAGTCGGACAACTCTGAGGATGCCCCTGAATCCAAAAAGAGCGCCAAAAAGAAGGCGTCTGCTACGAAAACCACATCCAGAAGAAAAAAGAAGTCCGAAGACAAGACCACAAAGAAAGAGAAAACAGAAGACGGAGACGCAGCCTCTGATGCCCAGGAGGAGACAAACACTCCCTCGAAAAAACGCACCAGAAGCACCAGGAAATCATCCTCTTCCAGGAAGAAGACCTCCTCTGGAAAGAAGTCTTCTACCAATTCATCCGATAACTGACGGAGTGGATGATCTGCCATGTCTCCCCGGAAACTCAGGATTTTGGGCATAACGGGAATTCGAGCCGATTACGATCTTCTGAAGGAATTCTACCGACGTCTCATACAAGAAGGCCATGAATTATCACTGCTGGTGACCGGAGCCCATCTCTCACACCGTTTCGGCCACACAGTGGACACCATAATCGATGACGGTTTTTCTGTTGCAGGCACGGTGATGAGCCTTTTCGATGCAGACAGTCCCTATGCACGGGCCAAGACCTTTGCTGCCATTGCGCAGGGAGCCGCGGATCTCGTTGCATCGTATCAGCCTGACCTCATCGTATTTCCAGGAGACCGCGAGGAGGTTTTGGCTGCCGCCTCTGTTGGTACCTACATGGAAATTCCCACACTTCATTTCTTTGCCGGTGACCACACTCGCGATGGACATGCAGATAACCCGGTCCGTCATGCAGCATCCAAACTGGCTACCGTACACTTCGTCACCCTTGATCTTCACCGCCAAAGACTCATTCGTATGGGAGAAGAACCACGCCGCATATTCGTCACAGGGAACCCCAGGCTGGACACCTTCGCATCCATACAGCCGGGCTCGGAGGAAGAGGTAATCCAAACCCTTGGAATATCCGCAGACCATTACGCCCTGGTGATATTCCATCCCATTGCCCAAGAACGTGAACACGCTGCACGTATCATGACAGACATCATCTCTGAACTGCGCTCACACGATCTCGGCATCGTGATAGGTGCACCGAACTCGGATCCCGGACATGAGGCCATCTTCAGGGTACTCGAAAAGGAAGCTCAGTCAGACGATGTGCATGTCTACCGCTCCATTCCCACTGAACTATTCATAAAAGTCTACAAGAATGCACGCCTAATAGCGGGCAACTCCTCTTCAGGCATCATAGAGTCCGCTTCAGTTCCTATACCTGCTGTCAACGTTGGACTGAGACAGAAGGGGCGCCATGCTGCCCGAAACGTCATTTTCGTGGATTCAGACACCAAGTCCATAAGCCAGGGTATTTCCCGTGCACTGTCTACGAGATTCAGGGAATCTCTGCGCGGCCTGGTAAATCCCTATGGCGACGGACACAGTGCAAAAAGGGCCGCAGCGCTGGTGGATGAGATAGACTTTAGGAACCTCCTGCTCAAGCAGGCCGATCCCCTGGATATACCTGTTCCCTGACCTGCTCACTGCTTCTGTTGCACATCCGCCAAAAATCAATAATTTCAATAGGTTACATAATAATACAAATGTAGTGTCCTTATTACCGTATCACCCACCTGATTACTTATGTCTGAAGAATTTAATTTAGGTATGTGAAGAGGTGTATAACCGGAGGAAGGCTCAGCAGTGAAGAGAGTGGACCAAAAAATCAGTCCTCGTCTTCCTCGAGCTGGGCCTGGGCCACGATCTTCTCCTGGATATCCGGGGGAACGCGCTCGTAGTGGCTAAAGCTCATGGTAAATGTGCCTCTGCCTGAGGTCATGGACTCGAGATCTGCAGCATAGCGCTGAACCTCTGCCAGTGGCACCTCTGCCTCTATGATGACCATCTTGCCTTTCTGCTCGCTGCCCATGGGACGTCCACGCTTGGATGTGATGTCGCCCATGATGGTTCCCATGTAATCCTGGGGTACGGTAACCTCCAGTTTGTAGATGGGCTCTAGGAGCACGGGACCAGCCAGTTTGGAAGCTGCCTGGAAGCCCTTGGAACCAGCGATCTGGAATGCGGCATCAGAAGAGTCGACGGGATGGTACTTACCGTCCTTCAGGTATACTCGCACGTTTATGACGGGATATCCTGCAAGGATGCCCTTCTTCATGCGGTCACGTATACCCTTCTCCACA
This sequence comes from Polyangiaceae bacterium, assembly GCA_027013865.1. Lineage (GTDB taxonomy): Bacteria > Myxococcota_A > Polyangia > HGW-17 > JALWFW01 > JALWFW01. Next base: position 2,772 of record JALWFW010000125.1, read on the forward strand.
GAGGGGATATACTGCTTTGGAATGGCACCACCGAAAATCTGATCGACGAACTCGAAATCCTTGCCTTCACTGACGGGAATTGGCTCGATTTCGATAAAGCATACACCGTACTGACCACGTCCGCCTGACTGTTTCTTGTGCTTACCTTCCGTGAGAGGAGATTTCTTGGTGATGGTCTCACGGTACGGGATCTTGGGAAGGCTCGTCTCCACCTCGACGCCCATTCTCTTGAGCTTCTCTATGGCCACGTCCAGGTGCATCTGGCCCATACCGCCAAGGAGGAGCTCGTTGAAGTACATATCACGCCAAGTCTTCAGAGCGCTGTCGTCTGCCACGACGTCGGCCAGTTTGGCGCCCAGCTTGTCCTCGTCAGCCTTGGACTTGGGATGAATGGCCACCACTGCCACTGGCTCGGGGGGCTCGGGAAGGACGAATTTGATGTTCTTGCCGTCGGTGAGGGTATCGCCCGTGCCGGTATTCTTGAGTTTGGCCACTGCACCTATGTCACCAGCCACCAGCATCTGGGCATTCTCGCGTTTCTTGCCCATGAGTGTGTAAAGCTGGCTATAGCGCTCCTTGGTGTCCTTGGTGACGTTGAGCAGGTTGCCGTCACCGTCGAGCTTGCCGCTCACGATACGGAATATGTTCATACGGCCCACATCGGCGGTGAAGGTCTTGAACACGATACATGAGGCGAATCCATCGCTTCCCTTCACCTCTATCATGTTGTCCCCTTCCATGGCTTTGAAGACTCTCTCTGTGGGGTTGGGTCCGAACTCTACGATGAAGTCCAGCAGGTTATGGATACCTACTAGACGTTTGGCACTCACCACCAGAATGGGAGATAGGACGCCTTCCTTGACGGCCTTAGGAAATGCCAGGGACACTTCCTCGGGGGAGAGCTCGCCTTCTTCGAGGTACTTGTCCGTGAGTTCCTCGTCACTCTCGGCCACCACTTCCACGATGGATTCATACGCCTCTTCAACGGCATCGGCCATATCCGCAGGGATGTCAGTCTCGGTCATCTTGCCGTCTTCGAACAGATAGGCCTTCTTGTGGAGAATGTTCACAACGCCCTTGAAGTCCTGCTCCTTACCGATGGGGAGCATCACCGGCACTGCGGTTCTGTCGAGGGTCTCCTGAATGTCACTGAGCACTTCCTGGAAGTTGGCGCGCTCCTTGTCCATGCCGGTCACCACCACCAGACGGGGGACGCCAGCTTCACCAGCATAGTTCCAAACCTTCTCGGTGCCCACCTGGACGCCATCGGTGGCCCCCACCAGGATACATGCCAGATCGGACACGTTTATGGTGAGTCTGGTATCGAAAAGGAAATCGCCGGCACCGGGTGTGTCGAGGACGTTGACCTTGTGGTCGTTCCACTCCAGATGAGCCACGGCAGTGGCTACAGTGGAATGACGCTTGTGCTCCTCTGGCTCGAAATCGAGGACGCTGGTCTCCTCGTCCACACTGCCGAAACGGGTGGTAGCGCCTGCGCTGTAAAGCATGGCCTCACCAAGGGTGGTCTTGCCAACACCTCTTTGTCCCGCCAAAACGATTGTCCTTACATGCTCGGAATCATATTTTTTCATGACCTAACAACCTCTCTGCAAGATTCAGGTTTGAATTTATATAGTTGATCAGATTGTGGGTCAAGGGAAAGTCAGCACCCTGGCCTGTCATCCTCGGAGAG
>JALWFW010000126.1 GCA_027013865.1 Polyangiaceae bacterium
GCCCCGGTTCGGTTATGGTGTCCACGTAAAGGGCTCCGGTCCTCTCCCGTACCCACTCGTTTACGGGTAGCTGGGTCCTTCCGTCCATGCAGTTTATGGCTGTTGCGAATTTCATGCTGAACTCCTTGGAATCGTCTGTTGTTGAGATCTGGTGTTTGGGGTCAGTCTTTTTTGGCCCAGTCTTCTATGTTGCGCTGTTTCTTGGGATTTATGGCAAGAGCGTAGGGGGGGACGTCCTTGAGCACCGTGGTGCCGCTGCCCACGTAGGCGTCGTGCTCCACGGTGACGGGAGCCACTAGCTGGGAGTCCGAACCTATGAAGACCCGCTCGCCTATGATGGTGCGGTGTTTGTGTTTGCCGTCGTAGTTACACGTTATGGTGCCAGCCCCTATGTTGGAGCCTTCGCCCACTTGAACGTCACCCAGGTAACTTAGGTGGCTGGCCTTGACCCCTGGCCCCAGTTTGGCCTTCTTGGTCTCCACGAAGTTGCCCACCTTGGCTTTGGGGCCGATGTCGCTTTCGGGGCGCAGGTGAGCGAAAGGTCCTACCTGGGCTTCTGCCCGAACCACGGAGTGTTCTATCACCGAGTAGGGCTTTACGACTGCCCCTGGCTCTATGACCGAGTCTATGACGATGCTTCCGTGGCCCACCACCGCGTCCTCACCCACACTGGTGGCACCCCGCAGTACCACGCCCCTTTCTATGACGCAGTCACGGTCGAGGCTAACGCTGTCGTCGATTTCTACCTCGTCCGGGAACAGGATACCTGCGCCGCGCTCCATCCAGGCCCTGGCATTGCGTCTGTTGGCCTCCCGTATGGCGTCGGCCAGATGTCTGCGGGTATTGACTCCCATGACCTCCCTGAAGGATGCGGGTATTCCGGGTACCGGAGCCCTCTCGGCGGCGCGTTCCACTAGGTCGGTGAGGTATATCTCCCCAGAGTCTGACTCTCTGAGTTTGCCGATCTCCTCCCTGAGCCAGGGCAGATCGAAGGCGTATATGCCGGCGTTCACCTCGGGGATGCTCTCTTCCTGACCGCGTATATCGGCCTGTTCCAGAATCTTGCGCACACCCTTGACGCCTCTGATTATCCTGCCGTAGCCGTGGGGATCGGGTGGATACATGGTCAAAAGCGCGCACACGTAACGGTCGGCCACAGGTTCCAGCAGTTTTTTCAGTGTATGCGGTGTGATGAGAGGCACATCTCCAGCCAGTATGAGCACCTGGCCGTCAGTGGCATCGAGTGCATCGAGGCCCACGCGCACGGCATCTCCTGTGCCTCGCGGCGGATCCTGGATGGCACGCACGCAGTCGGGTGCTCCCTGTCTGGCTGCCTCGAATACGTCGTCGCCATCGGGTGACGTTACCACGACCACTGGGTCGGCCCCGGCCTCGGCTGCTGCCCGCGTGACCCTGGTTATGACGGGAATTCCCGCGACTTCATGCAGTAACTTGGATTTCTTGCTTCTTATGCGCGTGGATTTGCCTGCTGCGAGCACTATGCAAGACGCCATATCGTAAAACCTCCGTTGAAGTGACCCTAAATGTCACGATATGGGCCCGGATTGTCAACTCATGGTGTCGGTCGTGAGGCAGTTTCGTGTGTGTGGGGGTAGGAAAAATGGGATCTTGGGGCGAGATCAGGCATCGGAGTGGTTGAGATACCACTGATGAGCCATGGAGAGAACCGAGTTGGTGAGGATGTACAGGGTGAGGCCCGAGGGCAAGAAGAGCATGATACCAGTAAACATTATGGGCATCATGTAGAGCATCATCTTGGCCTGCTCGTTGTCGGCAGTGTTCGGGCTCATCTTCTGCTGCAGGAACATGAACAGACCCATGAGTATGGGCAGCACGTAATAGGGATCCCGTGCTGTCAGATCGCCTATCCAGCCGAACAGGGGCGCGCGGTATAGTTCCGTGGATGATGCCAGGGCCTGATACCATGCGATGTATATGGGAAGCTGCAGGAGCATGGGCAGACAGCCGCTCAGGGGGCTCACGTTGTGCTTTTTATAGAGGTTCATGAGCTCCTGGTTCAGTTTTTCCTTGTCGTGGCCGTACTGCTCCTGAAGTTTGTCCATGTGTGGCTTGAGGTTGGCCATCTTCTTCATGGAGCGCATGGAATTCGTGGTCCAGTAGATGGTGGACAGCTTTATGAGGATGGTCAGAAATATGATGGCGAGTCCCCAGTTGCCGAAGATTGGATACGTGATTTTGAGGGCCCAGAGCATGAATTTGGAGATGGGGGCGAGGATCCCTCCGAAGTCCACGGCATCAGTAAGATGAGGATCTGCGGTGGTATTCGGGGTATCGCCCTGTATCCGTACCGTTCCCAGCTCTTTTACATCCTTGGGGCCCATATAGAATTTGAGAGGATACACCTCACTTTTTCCGGGTTCGATCTCGCGTTTCGCAAAGTCCAGGTAGGTGGCAATGACTCCGTATCCGGGAATCTCCTTCAACTTGAAACCCCAGAAAACGCAGCCTCCGTCAGGTACAGGATAATCGCGTACCGCTGCAATGAGGAAATACTTGTAGTCGATGCCACCCCAAACCGCTCCTTGAGCAAATACGGACTTCTTGGAAGGTGTACGGGCACAGCCGCCGCATCCGCCTGAGCACCCGCCGCACCCTGATGATGGCTTCTCCTCTCCTAGAATGACGGGAAGAGGCTGTATGGATACGTCCCCGCCATGATAACAGATGGCCTGCTTTTGGAAGGATACGGGAGAGAACATGGAGCGCCCCTTCTCTCCCTCGTGCAGGGATGCTATCTGAAGAGCCACTTCTGCCCAGATCTTGCGTCTGGACACGTTTTTCAGTTCAAGGACCATATCGCCTGAGTAGCGGTTGGGATACAGTACGATGGTACGGTATGCCTCTACTGGGAATCCCGGGACTGTCTCGAGTTTGAAGCGGTATACTGCTTTGTCCTCAGTGACCTTGCTTTCCAGTAGAGTCCACTTTTGCCTTCTGATACGTGCTATGGCGTAGTGTTTGCGCTGGGATATGGTGTCAGCATCCTCCACGATCTTGGCGGAGATTATGTATGGAAGCCAAGCCGGAGACCATGTTTTGATCATGTCGATGGGCATCAGTTTCTTTACGAGACGTCCAGAAGCCAGCTCATCCTTGGGTACAGTGTACTCCTTGAAGCGTTTGTCCTTTAGAACGAAGGATCTGAAAGTGGCACCGTAGCGAGTGAGAACGGCCTTCCACAAAGGGCCCTCATAGGTGAGGGATTTCGGATCGTCATCCGGAAGATTAAGTGGCATGGCCGTATCGTGAAGGATGGGGTTTTTCGCAGTACCAGTGCCGTTGCTGGGCTTGTCCACCGTTGGGTGTGCGTCCTGGGTCTGAGATTTGGAACCTTGGTCCGCAGGTTTCCGTTCTTGCCCTGTATCCTTATTTTCAGAGGATGTTGCGTCTCGTCCGGGAGCGTCCTGAGCCATAGATGGCGCTTTGGGGGTGGCTGTGGCGTTTTTGGTCGGTGTCCCGGGTTCAGCATAGGCGGCCATAGCCCACGAAAGGATCGTTATGGCAAGAACGAATTCCAGAATTCTGAATACTTTTTTCATGATGTCTCCCTTGGGCCTTGGTTTTGGAGGAGGATCGTAGCCCCCGGGGAAGAGGGGATTGCATCTCAGCACCCGCATGGTCGCGAGCACCGAGCCCTCTAGAGCCCCCCGGTTTTTGATGACTTGTGCAGCATAGTGTGAACAGGTGGGAGTATAGCGGCATGTAGGAGGCTTCAGAGGAGATATGTATCTCTGATACAGCCTTATCAGCCAGATGAGAATACGCCCCATCACTTTGTATTGTCCTCGGCAATCTGCCTGAGCCGTCTGGATATGTATGCGAGATCTTCCATCATGTCTCTGAAGGTACGCTTTGAGGCAGTCCTTTTTGCGATGATCACGATATCCATGGAAAGATCACGCATGGAGGGCATATTCAGCCGAATGGCCTCACGGATAAGCCGTTTGATCCGGTTACGCACCACGGCTGATCCAACCTTTTTGGAAACCGTGATGCCAAAACGCGGGTGATCCAGATCGTTGTTGCGATAGATCACCACGACACCCTTGGCAATCATTCTGACTCGGGTGTGCTGAACCGCCAGATACTCCCTGCGCTTGAGGAGCCTGTACCTCTTGGGGAAGGCGTACTGCTTCACTACCTCTTCTTGAACACACTCACGGTCAGGCGTTTGCGGCCCTTGGCACGACGACGTTTCAGTACCTTACGGCCATTTTTTGTCTGCATGCGTTTACGGAATCCATGAGTACGCAACCTTGAAACCCTGTGGGGCTGATACGTTCTCTTCATCACCAACCTCCATCCCCAAAATGGGGCACAAAAGCGGCCGATTCATAGCAGAGCAGCACTGCCAAGTCAAGCCGTGAAAACTCCAGTCAGAGTGCCCCGGATACGTTCACGGACTCAAGGCGGTCGGTAGCCTTTTGTCCCGTACGTATCGCAGTAGTATCACTACGCTGGTGAAGCAGCCACCGATACGAGCCTTCTGTGAACAAGGTGTCGGAAGTGCCTGGAAATGTGGCCATGAAGCGGGAGATTACGAATCGTTCGTCGGATTTCATAGGCTTTGTGTTAGGGAGCATTCCGGGCACAGGGACGAGAAGCTTCGGGAGCCGATTACTTGCCATACGAAAGGTGTTTTGCATCACCTTCACCAAGTTGTGTGTTTTCTGTTCGCATGATCATTCATATAGACGCAGTGAAGACGCTTCCCTATAATTAATAGAAGATCAGGAGGTCTCCATATGCGACACAGCTTGTATAGCCTATCCATCAAGACACTTACGATAGTGTCTCTCGTGACACTCATTCTCTCCTTCTCGTGTTCCCGGCATCACTCCAATTCGGGCAACAGTGGCACGAATAACACGAATAACGTAAACAACTCCAACAATGGCAATAATGGTAACAATGCCAACAACAACAATGGGGTAAACAACACCAACAACGGCACTGGTACCAACAACGGTACGGACACCAACAACGGCACTGGTACCAACAACGGCACTGGTACCAACAACGGCACTGGCACCAACAACGGCACTGGCACCAACAACGGCACTGGCACCAACAACGGTACGGGGGTCGATACATGCCCCGGAGGTCTGGACAACGACCGTGACGGTTATGGCGTTGGCTGCCCAAATGGTTCGGACTGTGATGACAACAATCCGTTCGTCCACCCGGGAGCTCCGGAGTTCTGCGACGGATTCGACAACGACTGTGACGGAGAGACCGACGAGGGCGTCCTCAACGAGTGCGGTAACTGCTCGGCGCTGTGCAGGGAGCCCACCTTGGGTGACGGTCAGCCACTGCCTCTCGAAGGGGACGATCCCGGTGTCCAGGAGGATGACAACGTGTCCCTGGATCCCAACGGAGATCTGACTCAGGATCCCAACCCGGTGGGACAGGCAGAGACGTGGTCCTATCTGTGGATTCCCAATACTTCCCAGCATACGGTAACCAAGATAGACACCCGCACCATGAAGGAAGTGGCCCGTTATCTGTCCTATACGTGCTTTGGTGATGCATCAGCATATCTCAGTACCGGAGCTTGCAAAGATGCCAATGGCCTGGATCTTTCATCAGGGCTCAAGGATCCATCCCGTATGGCCGTGGACTCCAACTACGACGTGTGGGTGGCAAACCGTGGCAGTGGTTATGCCAATTATCAGCGCGGTCTCACCAAGATAAGGGGGTGGACACTGGACTGCCCAGACCGCAACGTAGACGGCACCATCCAGACCTCCCAGGATCTCAACGGAGATGGTGTCATCGACACTGACTGCGACAACGACGGAAACATCGACATGCACAGGAACCCCAACTGTACGTCCCAGGAGTTCTACGGACTGGACGACGAGTGTGTCCTCTTCTCGGTGAGGACGGACTTCAACGGTCTCGGCCGTTCCGTGTGCCTCGACCAAAGCACCCAGAGTGCCACCAATCTCACGGCAGCCGATGCATGGGCCTGTGACAATGGTTCTTCACTGTGCAAGCATTTTAACGGCGAGACAGGGGCCTTCATAGAGAGCGTGAATCTTCCGGGCGACAGGACATACGGCTGTGTCGTCGACAAATATGGCATATTGTGGACCTCCAACAATGGCCGTACCAGTACGTACTGGCTGGATACCCATGACGTATCACACAAGGGTTCCATCGGTATGTCGCACAATCCCTACGGCATAGGTATCGCTCCCGACCGTGAAACCATAATGTGGGGCACCTATGACTCGTACATCGCAGTGTACAAGATTCAACGTGTTCCCCGGACCGATCCCAATTTCTACTCCAATATCACCAGTGGCACGTGGTGGTACGTGCATACCGGGGCAAACTACCTCAATCGTGGTATAACCATGGACAACCGTGGCATCATCTGGTCATCGGGCCTCAATGATCACAAAATATGGAAGGTTTCCAGCAGTTACCTGTTCTCCAACTATCCCAACGGAGTGGGCAATCTTGACATCAGTTCTATACCGGCGCCTCATTCAGGTTCATATCTCATTCAGAACACTGGAAATGATACCGGTGCCGGGGTGGCAGTGGATGCCGATGGCCATGTGTGGGCAACTCCATATGGACAGCCCATAAAATTCGAGGTGGATGCGAACGGTAACGTCACCAATCCCAATAGTCCCATTCAGATGGCTTCGGCTTACAAAAACGAGAGTCTCTTCCACTATGTGTACTCAGACGTGACAGGAGCGGCTACCCGTAATCCGATTCCTCCCCTCTATGCTACGTATGTATACCGCATGACCGCATGCGAGGGTTCCAGCCATCCTCCGAGGTGGCTCAAGGTGATATGGAACGGCACTGTTCCAGCCGACACGTCTTTGACCGTGGACGTGCAGACCGCCAACAGCCCGTCAGACTTCAACTCCAATGGTTATTACGGAGAGTGGAGTCAGAGTCCCGCTCTTCTGGATGATGCGACCATCGGCCCGGTGAGTCCCAATCCCGCCTGGTATATCCAGGTGCGTTTCAACTTCCGCAGAAGCACGGACGCAGCCACACAAACTCCTCCAGTGAGTGCCGTTCTTCATGACTTCAAGATAGTCTACGAATGCCAGGACTACTGATATCCTTCCTGCTGATATCCTTCCTTCCTTCGCCGGAAATCAGGGCCATCCGTTCTGTGAGAGATCCCCAGGCACGCAGATGCCTGATGAGCGTCTACGCTCCTTATGTGCTGGTGGATCCCGAAGACGGCACTTCCACTTTATCTTCCGAAAGCACCGATGCAACGGAGTGCAGTACTCTGATACTCAGGCAGGCAGATCCCCTTTACGGAGCCCGGACGGCCCTCGGACGCGGTGAGGACCCCCAGCCGTACCTATCAGCAAGCCTGTCTCCTGTGTGGAAGTCCATGGGTTTGGCCATGGTTTCGGAGTTTCATGCCCTGAGGGGCGATGTACAGGGAGCCGTGTGGTATGCCCGCAGGGCTCTCGACCAGGCCCGAACGGTTCATGCCGTGCTGGCTCATGCCAGGGTCATGGCTGAGCTTGGCATGGTGCGCAGTGCCTACATTCAGATAAGGAAGGCCATGGATGCCTACGGACCGCTCAGGGCTCTTACCGAAGAGAGCATGCGTCTGTCTCCCGTGGCATCCGGAGACTCGTTCCTGATAAGGCGTCTGTGGGGAAGTAGGATTATAACCACTCAGAATCATTGGAAAAATAGTCATCATAGCGGTTTGGGCGGTCAGGTGAGCCTGGCGGATCCGGCAGGTTTGGGACATGTCAGACATTCAGGGCAGGTGGTCCTTTTGGACCGCCGTTTTCTCAGAGTGTACGGAACCGGTCTTGGTATTCTCGTGCATCAGCACGTGGTTCAGGGTTCCTCAGGGGGACGTAAGGTTTATTCCCTAGTGTATTCCCCGGCTCACCGTGCCTTCAGGCTGCTCAGGAGCACACTGGTTCGTAGGGGACGGCGATTTTCTGGCGTGGCACGGATCACTTACAAAGAGCTTTTGCCCCTTGATACACGCATGTACTTCCAGGTGAAGAGGGTGGAGATCTCGTTCCCTGACACAGAGCCCGGTGATGTACTGGAAGTGGTGTACGAGTTGCGGGACATACCCGGAACATCCCTGCTGGGCAAGTATTTCGGTGCTCTGATGGATCTCCAGGATGATCTGCCGGTACTCAAATCTGAGGTGTACGTTCGCGGTGAAGGGCTTTCGGTTCATGCTCCCCCAGGGGCGTCCGTGTCACGCAGCAGCACTGAGGTGCGTATCAGTATCGCATCGCTTCCTTCCCGGATTCACGAGCCACTGGCCCGTCCAAGGGCCGATTATGCAGTGGAAGTGAGCGGCTTTTCCTCGTGGCAGGATGTCGCTGTCACCTACTGGAAGACACTGAAACCATATTACGAAGACAATCCGTTCCTAAAGGAACGATTTGGTGGTACTAGACGGGAAATCCTGGATGGTGTGGCAAAGCGACTTCAGAATATGAGGTACGTCTCCCTGATGTTCGGCCGACATGGTTATTATCCCTATTCTGCACGCGAAATCCTTCATCGACGGTTCGGGGACTGCAAGGACATGACCCTAGTGGGGGTGCTCATGCTCAGAGCCGCTGGAATAAGGGCAGAACCAGTGGTGGTGAGGACCAGGGTATCTCCCGACGTTCCAGAGGGCGTTCCCTCCTTGGCGTATTTTGATCACACGCTCATATATCTTCCTGATGATCGCACATTCATGGACGGTGCTGCCAAGGGCATTCCATATCCTTTAGTACCGGCATGGGATCAGGGGGCCAGGATGTTACGCATAACACGTCCTTCTCCCAGTCCCCGCACCATTCCTGCCTCACCTCCGTCTGAAAACCGCGTGATTTCCGATATTCGGGTGACAGGCCGTCCGGGACGCTGGAAAGTAAGGCTTTCCATGAGGCTGTATGGCCTGTCTGCGGTGTCATGGCTGGAATCTTCGGGGCCGTCGCATCTAAAGAAGTGGTTTGATCCCGCTGCATCCGTCGTACGTTATAAGACGGGGACCATCTCGGACGGAATTTCGGTCAGTGCAGTGCTGACAAGCACGTCACGTTCTTTGCCGCTGAGCCTCGGATGGCAGGACACGTGGGAATCCTGGACCCGTCTTTCATCTCGCAGACTTCCGGTGTCCATTCCATATGCAGTGAGTTTTTCGGCCCGTATCAGACTGCCCGCGTCCAGGAGCGGAAGATACCGTGACATGAGCGTCTCGGGTGGTCCTTTTGTGTTTGAGCAGACTTACTCCGGTGGTATCATCACACGCTCTTGGACCATGCGTGACATCACCGTGCCTGTCGGTGTGTATGCATCCGTGCGCAAGGCTGTTCTCAGGGCCATGGAGGTGGTGAATGATCCCCTGGAATGAACTGGAACGAAAGGCACTAGAGGCAAGGGATAGGGCCTATGCTCCATATTCGCATTACCATGTGGGAGCAGCCGTGCTCTCGGAATCAGGTAGGGTATATACCGGAGTCAACGTTGAGAACGCTTCTTATGGAGCCACTGTCTGTGCAGAACGGGTGGCCATTTTTTCCATGATTGCTGCCGAAGGGCCCCAGGCACGTCTCAGAGCTCTAGTCGTGGCGACTCGCTCCGATCCTCCGGCAGCACCGTGCGGGCTGTGTCTGCAGGTCATCTCGGAATTCGGTGATTCCTCCCTGCCCATAGTATCCATCTCCACCACGGGATCCCGTTGGGAGGAAACCCTAGAAAATCTGATGCCCCACAGGTTCTCTCCCGAGCACCTCGACACGTCAGAGTAGGTATTTCACTGCCCAATGGTGCACGTATTCGGTAAGGGACTTGAATTTTTTCCTGAAATGAGAGTCAAATCACACATCGAACATGCCAGGCAGCCTGCCATGGCTGTCATGCATTCATCCGTTTTTGGAGGACCGATATGAGACAGGCAGCTGCATCAGTGACGTTATTTCTGCTGACCATGGGATTGATGGTGCCACCGGCCGATGCTGCGGTGTGGAACCTCACGGCCATGACTCCTGATAGGGGACCCTGGGGTACCGTGGTAAGGCTGCGGGGTCGCAACTTCCGCACCGGTGCGGTTAAAGTCTATTACGACGGTAAACCCGTAAAACCGCTGCGTGTCACGCATGTTCTCATAGAGGTCAGGGTCCCGGAAGGCGTCAGGAGCGGCTGGTTCGAGGTGGAGCAGGACGGCCGCCGTATGCTGGCACCAAAACGTTTCGTGGTACGTAACGAGACCGTCGTCAAAGACATGATTCCACCTAAGGGCCTTGCTGGCTCCTGGGTAACCATCAGGGGCAGGTTCATGCGCAATGCCGCGGCGTTCTACTTCAACCATGTTCGCCTCAAGGTCAGGATTCGCAGTGACAGTGAGGCTGAAGTCTTCATCCCCAGGGGAGCGCGTACCGGTTACCTGGAATACATGACCCTGGGACGCCGTGTCCGTACCCGTCTTAGGTACACCGTGGTACCGTCTCCTCATCTCAGGGATTTTTCACCGGATTCGGCATGGATCGGTGACAGGGTGGTTCTGAAGGGTAGCAGGATATGCCGTCATCCTGTAGTGCACGTATCTGGTCGTGACGCCGAGATCATAAGGGCTTCTGCGAGTCGCATAGAGGTAAGACTCCCGGACGGCCTTGCCACGGGAGAGGCTCTGGTGGAGGTCCTGTGCTACGGTAGAGCCTTTCCGTTCCCGGTGAAACTCCGGGTTCAGCCGCGTTATGCCGTGATCGAGAGGATTCTTCCCAATCCTGCTGCCCCTGGTGAGTGGGTAGAGCTTCAGGGCCGCAATTTCAGCCCTTCTGACCGTTTTTGGATAGGCAGTGTTCCCGTTAAGGAGAAAAAATTCGTTAAACCGTCCTCCATTAGGATACGGGTTCCCTCATCGGCTCGCAGCGGCATGATTCATTTCGAGTCCCATGGACGTAGATTTCCTTCTGATCTGGTTCTCAGGGTGATCATTCCCCCTGTGGTGAAGTCGGTAAATCCCCAAAAGGCATGGTACGGTGAATGGATCTCTATAAGAGGCACTGGTTTTTGCCCTAGGCCATCCGTACTCATCGATGGGCGCCGTACGAGGGTCCGGATTCAGGTGCCTGGATCCCAAATCATGGCCCAGATACCGCGTAAAGCCCGCAGGGGGATCATAAAACTGCTTTGCGGCAGATTTTCGGCGTCCACGAGTATCACCATCGCCCCTCCTTCGGTGGAGGTGACGGCTGTTGTTCCTGCCGGGGGGATACCAGGCCAGGTGGTGGAGATAAGAGGTCGCAACTTTCCTCCGGACGCAGTGGTGTATGTCGGGCACCGCAGGGTGAAACTCCTTTCGGTCACTCCGGGATCCATCAGATTCAGGGTGATGTCTGCATCCGAAAAGGGGAAAATTTCCATAAAGGCCTATGGACGCAGGTGGACGAGTTCCCTGAGATTCGATGCCAGGGCACCTGAGCCAGTGCTCCTCAGGGCGCCCAGTACCGTACAGGCAGGATCCGTCATAGCTCTGTCCGGAAAGGAACTGTGTTTGCATCCCAAGGTGACCGCATACAGTGGCCGGAAGAGGATTTACCTGAGAGTCGTAAGGTCAGACAGCCGTAACGTAACTGCCGTAGTGCCGTTGCGTATTCCAAAGGGTACTACATCCATCGACAGGATAGCCGTGCGCTGTGGCCGCAAGAGCGCTTCTTTGAAGACCAGCGTCAGGATACTTCCTCCATCAGGGGTGGTCTCGTACATGGATCCTATCTCAGGTCCTCCAGGCACGTGGATCACCGTACGGGGAACGGGAATTCCCGAAAGAGCCCGTTTCTACCTTGGACGCTGGCAGGCTCGCTCCCGGAGGAAGGGTTCGGGGGAGGTGCTCGTCAGAGTTCCTGTCAAGGCGCAAGGACAGCTACCTCTAAGGATAAAGGCCCCTGGTTCTGGCAGAGCCGTGGATACGGGTTTATCCTTCCGTGTGGTTTTTCCGAAGCCGGTGATAATTGGAGTATCCAGGGATGCCGGATGGACGGGTGATGTACTCGTCGTGAAGGGCAGGGACTTTTGTGAGGCTCCGCGTGTGCGTATCGGTGGAGTCAGTGCCATGGTGAGGAAGGCTGGACCTGAGTTCATTAGTGTAGTGATTCCGGCTCATCCCAAAAGAGGGCCCGTTGAGGTCATATGCCGTGGCGGCACTGCGAAGGGCCCAGTTTTCACGCCCATACCCCCTTATGCCACTGTCACGGGCGTGAATCCCGTGTATGCCTGTCCAGGAGACAGGGTTACCATAACAGGAGACAACCTGAACGAGGGAGTGGTTTTTTATCTAGGCAAGAAGCGGGTGAGACCTGAAACCGTCTCTGCTCACAGAAGCGTCATAGTGATTCCAAAGGGAACGAGGTCGTCCGATCTCAAGGTGGAGAGTTTCGGACGCCGCGCTTCCACTGGGTTCGCCATAATCATAAAGACCCGGGTGTGCAAGAAAAGATCCAGAAAAAGGTAATAAAATCAATTGGTTATAGCCTTGGAGGTGTGTGATGCATATACTGGCACTGGCAGCCATTGCCTTGACGTCCTCTATTACGTGTCATGGAGCGGAAAGTGGAGCCATAATGGTGGATGGCATCCTGGACGACTGGGACGACGTACAGGGAGAGGAACTTTCCGGTTCGGATATAGTGAGGGGCAGACAAAACATACGGGGCAGATATGATCTGAAGGTCGAGGTAAAATGTGTTTACAACCGGACCGAGGGAATGTTTCTGCTCGTAAAGGTCACGGACTCCACATTGATCAGGGACCGGCGCCCTGGCAGACGGGATGACAGGGTCGCGATCACCTTGGGACAGGGTAGGCACGGTAAGAAGATGGTGTTCTACCCGCCTACGGCGCGCAAAAAGGCCCGCTGGAAGGTGCCGCGTAAGGTCAAGGCAAAGGTGGTAAGGCTCAGACTGGGTTATGCCGTGGAACTGGGCATACCGTGGGGAGTGGGCAAAATATTTGCCTCATTGCCCAAGTATCCGGTGGGTGTGGCGGTCTATGATACCGATAGCCATCTTCACATGAAGCCCGAGACGGTGGTGGCCATTGACGGTCAGACTCCTCCGCGCACGGGCTGGCTGATTCCCGAGGGAGCCAACCAGCTGTATGAAGGCGCCATCACCAAACTTGGCATCCAGGAGGTGAGAATGGACCGCCTCGGCAACTTCGTTCCTGGTAAGGCTCCTGAACGCATGGTGTGGGGAGATAACTACCTTCTGGTGATGGGCGGTGATTTGGGTATGAACTTCCTCTATGTGACCATGGCCCAGTCACCGGAGGACGTGAAGAAGGTGCGTGTCATGGATTTGGACGGGGATGGTCTCCTGGAGGTATTCACCCGTGTGCGTCTGTCCGGTGGTATGCTTGAGGCAGTGGTGGTGTGGAAGCCGGCTTTGAGGGGTATAAGACGAATGTTCGCCCATCTCACGGAGTTTCACAAGGGTCCGCATTTCATAGTCAATTCATACAAACTC
Source organism: Polyangiaceae bacterium (assembly GCA_027013865.1). Classification (GTDB taxonomy): domain Bacteria; phylum Myxococcota_A; class Polyangia; order HGW-17; family JALWFW01; genus JALWFW01. The sequence continues at coordinate 13,527 of JALWFW010000126.1, forward strand.
AAAGCCGTAGGGCACGGAAGGCACAAGCACTACAAAATAATTTTCAGGTTTGACAAGGCTTCCTCCAGTATCACCAGGAAAAACTGGAAAGGACAGCCCCCTGATGAAACCACGGTGAACTTCCTCATGCCTTGGGATGCCCGTAAAGAAGTATTCGTGTTCTCGAATGGCTCCTACTACGGCGGCAGACAGTGATTCATTCCGTTTGTTCATGAATAAGGAAACCGCAGGGCATTCATGTTGACCCTCATGGCGTCCACGGTTATAGTGCCACCCTGTAGGAGGTACTGTATGAAAAGGGCGATAGGAATCCTCCTTGTCGTTGGAACTGGAGCATTCATCTCATTGGCCGGCTGTAAGTCGGATCCATGCACCAAAATAGCGGATCAGGCCAAGAAGTGTTACGAGATCAAACACAAGAAATTGCCGGAGCAAACGGAATATGCCCGTTTTACCGAGATATGCCGCCCCGATTCGGTAAAATTCGCTGCCTGCAAGAAATA
>JALWFW010000127.1 GCA_027013865.1 Polyangiaceae bacterium
ATCTTCTACACCGCTCCCACGGCCATCCGTGCCCTCATGCGCGAAGGTGAGGAGTGGGTGAACAAGCATGACCTGTCCTCCCTGCGCGTACTCGGTTCCGTGGGTGAGCCCATCAACCCCGAGGCCCGGATGTGGTACTGGAAGCACGTGGGCAAGGAGCGTACCCCCATCGTGGACACCTGGTGGCAGACCGAGACCGGCGGCATCATGATCACCCCGCTCCCGGGTGCCAGGGATCTCAAGCCCGGCAGCGCCACCAAGCCGTTCTTCGGTATTCAGCCCGTGCTCGTGGATGACAAGGGTCAGGAGCTTGAGGGTGCCACCGAGGGTAACCTGTGCATCAAGTTCCCGTGGCCCGGCATGGCCCGTACCGTTTTCGGCAACCACAAGCGTTTTGTGGAGACCTACTTCACAATGTATCCCGGAATGTACTTCACTGGTGACGGCGCCCGCCGCGACGAGGATGGCTACTTCTGGATCACCGGTCGTGTGGACGACGTCATCAACGTGTCCGGCCACCGTCTGGGTACTGCAGAGATAGAGAGCGCCCTGGTGGCCCATCCCGCAGTGGCCGAGGCCGCAGTGGTCGGATTCCCGCATGACATCAAGGGTCAGGGTATCTATGCCTACGTGATCCTCACCAAGGGCTTCGAGGCCTCCGACGATCTGCTCAAGGAGCTGGTCAAGCACGTGCGCAAGGAGATCGGACCCATCGCCACACCGGATCACATCCAGTTCACCGAGGGCCTGCCCAAGACCCGTTCCGGCAAGATCATGCGCCGCATCCTCCGCAAGCTGGCGGCTGGTGACACCGAGAACCTCGGCGATACCTCCACACTGGCAGATCCCAGTGTCATCGATCACCTCAAGGCCGGGCTTCGCAAATAATAAACCTCCTCCTTCCCGACACTCACCTGCTATACTAGACAAATCTGTATAACCACTTGAAATTAAAGAAAAAAATGAGACTAGCGCATTCGTAATGTCCCATTTGACGAATAAACGGATCTGGTGCGTATCCCTTTAGATACACCAGTGAGAGTCCGTGATGGGGGATGGGATGATGCCGGCCCGACTATGGATCAGTCTTCGGGGTTAACGTGTTTTGGCCAGGCTATACCGGCCTTGGTGAAAAGGCTTTTGAGTTCATCGGTATCGGTGGCTCTGCGCACGGCTTCTTCCAGTGCAATCTGCTTCGTGACCACCAGGTGAGCCAGGGTCTGATTCATGGTCTGCATGCCGTGCACGTTTTGGCCTATCTGCATCTGGGAGTAGATTTGATGCAGTTTGTCCTCGCGGATGAGATTACGCACGGCTGAGTTCGGTACGAGCATCTCATATGCCAGTACGCGTCCTTTGCCGCCTATTTTGGGAACGAGCTGCTGGGAGATGACCGCTTCCAGCACGAAGGACAACTGGGCCCTCACCTGGGTCTGTTGATGTGGCGGGAACACGTCGATGATGCGTGTGATGGCCTGAATGGCGTTGTTGGTATGCAGTGTTGCGAACAGCAGGTGTCCAGTCTCAGATATGGTGAGAGCTGCCTCGATGGTTTCGAGATCGCGCATCTCGCCAACGAGCACCACGTCAGGGTCCTGCCTGAGCAGATAACGTAGTGCATTGGAGAAGGAAGAGGTATCCTGCCCGACTTCTCTTTGGTTTACGAGGCATTTCTTGTGTTTGTGCAGGTATTCGATGGGGTCTTCTATAGTGAGGATGTGTCCACGTCTAGTGGAGTTGATGTAATCTATCATGGAGGCCAGTGTGGTAGACTTGCCTGAACCCGTAGGACCGGTGACGAGTACCAGTCCACGTGGTTTTTCACAGATTTTCTTGATGAGGTCCACGGGAAGCCCAAGATTCTCCATGGATGGGATTTCGAAGGGGATGAAGCGAAACGCTCCTGTCACGGCTCCGCGCTGCATATATATGTTTGCCCTGAAACGTCCAAGGGAGGGGACACCGAAACTGAGATCCAGTTCCTTGTATTCCTCGAATGTGGCTCTCTGACTTTCGTTCAGGGCCTCGTAGCACAGACGTTTTGTCTGTGAGGGCATGAGAGGTTCGGTTTTGAGCGGATACAGCCTCCCGTTTATGCGAAGTTGAGGAGGACTTCCGGTGGTGATGTGAAGGTCCGATGCCTTCTGTTCGATCATCGTCTTGAGGAGCTGGGCCAGTGTGATGTCCATATCCGCCTCCTGGTGGTGGCAATTATACATATTTCACGCAGATCTTACAGATTCTAAATCATGAGTCATGTTCAGTGATGTCTCGTCCTGCTCCATGTAGTCGTCTGAATATACGCTGGTTTACAGGTGTTTCGGTGTAGTGCTGAAGATGGATTCCATGTCTGAGACTATGGTAATGTATGTTTATTGATGCTAAAATCCGGACTGCTGAATCATGAGCAGGTATATAGGCACCAAAATAAATAGACTGACTCTCGTGGAGCTTATTGGTAGAGGCGGCATGGGAGAGGTCTACAGGGCTGTCCATGACGTGCTCGAACGTGATTTTGCCGTCAAGATTCTCAAGAAGGAAATCCACAAGGAACCTTCCGCTGTAAAACGTTTCGAAAGGGAAGCCCGGGCTGCGAGTCGTCTGGCACATCCCAATATAGTGTATCTGTCGGATTTCGGTATGCTCTCTGGCGGAGAGCTTTACATCGTAATGGAATATCTAGAGGGCCTGTCTCTGAGGCAGATACTCCGCAAAAACGTCCGTTTGCCAATAGACAAAGTGTGTACCTATCTTGCACAGGCAGCAGAAGCCCTCGATTTTGCTCATCGGATGGGCGTCATTCACAGGGATCTCAAGTCGGAAAACATGATGATAGTAGAGCAGGGCGGTAGGGAGGTGGTCAAGCTTCTAGACTTCGGTCTGGCCAAACTGCTCACTTCGGAGGTCCAGAAGGTATCGGTTACAGGCGAGGGAGAGATATTCGGCACCCCAGAGGCAATGGCTCCTGAGCAGATTTCAGGGGAGAGAATCACCAGTAAGGTGGACATATATGCGCTTGGCATACTCGCTTATGAACTACTGGTAGGAAAGCCTCCGTTTACGGGCAACGTCGTAAAGGTCTTGTTGGAGCACAAACGTACGATCCCAAAACCGCCCTCGTTTTTCAGGGATGACATTCCCAAGCCACTGGAAAGGCTCATCATGAAGGCCCTGGAGAAGGATCCGAACAGAAGGTTCGATACAGCGGGGGAGATAGCCGAAATCTGCTGGCAGATAGTCAATTCCAGGAACAGCGGCAAGTCGGTTCCTTCAGTGGAGGAGTCACCCGTTCCTGCGACCGGAGCAATACATGATGGCAGACAGCACCCCACGGAAGGAGAACAGACGCGTAAGCCTGATTCCGGTGAGATGGCTCTCCTTCAGTGGAGGGAAGCACTGTGGCAGCTCACGGATCTCCTTGTGCAGCGAGGAATCAGGGATGAGCGTATTTCTGAACTCCTCAGGCTCATCAATGAGAAAGAGGAAGAGCTCGAATCCGTGAGTCTGGAATATCGTTCCGTACTGAACGAATATCATGAGTTCGAGCGTTCCATGCGCGAGCGGGAATCCCGGATAATCCATGCCCTGATTTCTCTGACGTCCGTCTATAACGTACGCCGTCTTGCTTTCGACGAACCCGAGGAGATGGAGGATCTCGAGTTTCAGATAAATACGCTGAGAAGCAGTCTGGACAGAGTGGACCGGGAGAGAATCAGTATGGAAAATGAGTACGATTCACGCATTCTCCATCTATCACTGCAGCTGGATGAGATAGACGACGACATGGAGGAGGGATATCAGGAACTTGATGAGCTGGTGGAATATGCCCGCAAAGAGTTTTCCCATTCCCCCATACTCAGGGAGATGTATGCCAAGGTGGATCGTCTCAGGAATATACTGCAACATGTCAGGTGACACGGAGTGAAATGATGCTTGAAAAACTTATGGAACTGGCCCCCAGGCGCTGGTATTCGGACATGGCAGGTTATCTGTCCAGGGTTCATCTTCCGTCTCCTGCAGACAGATGGGAAGTAGCAGCCTTTCAGAAACTGGTGGGCATAGACATGGATGAGGCTGAGCTGCCCCTAGAGGCGTATCCCACCATAAACGCCCTGTTTACACGTAAACTTAAGGAGGGCGCCCGCCCGGTGGACGACCGTGAGGAAGTGGGAGTCTCTCCCGTAGATGGACGTTTACTTTCCTTTGGTCATGTCCATGATCAGACCTTGGTACAGGCCAAGGGTATCGATTACACCATAGAGGATTTGCTCCTGGATAGACTAGAGGCCAAGACGTTTTCTGGCGGTTCCTATGTGACCCTTTATCTGAGTCCAAGGGACTATCACAGGGTTCATTTTCCAGTGAGCGGAGTGGTTAGGGCCTACCGTCACATCCGCGGTGACAAATTTCCAGTTAGTCCCTGGTCCGTGCGTTCGGTGCAGGGCCTGTACTGCCGTAATGAACGAATCGTCACGTATATCAGAAGTCCCCGGTTTGGTGAGGTGGCTGTGGTGATGGTGGCGGCCATGGGAGTGGCCCACATGACTCTGAGTTATCTGCCCTATGACGTTAGAAAAATGAAAGAACATCAAAACGTGCACATCTACAGGGCCAAGGGAGATGAGCTCGGCATCTTTCATCTGGGTTCGACGGTCATATTGTTGACAGAGAAGCAGGCCGATTTCATAGATATCGAAGAGGGCACCAAAAAACTGATGGGTCAGGCACTGTTCAGCATAAGGCAGTGACAGCGTTTTTTGTGAGATGGATCAGATGTATTACAACAGCCAGTCTAGTATTGCAGCAGCACACCATGATTGAGGAGATGATATGAGAGAGCTCCTTTCCTCTGAAGAAATGCAGCAGCTTGGAATAAAGGAAGAGACTGGAGATCCTGCACTCGCAGTGATTGAATCTCCTTCAGAGCCAGTCTCACCTGCACCACTTTTATGGCAGTCCGACCAACGGGAGATTCGCCTCACCTCCGCCGCTTCTGACATCAGTAGTGCAGAAGGTGTCGAGGACGTCGTCGAGGACGTAGAGGAAGTGGAGGAAGTGGAGGAGCTCGAAGAGGTAGAAGAGCTTGAAGTGGATGTGGACGTGGACTCAGAGCCCCGTCCTGCCCGGTCACCGCGCCGACCTCCTCCTCCCATGAAAGAGCCTGAATGGGTAACTAAGACCTTTGACGACGATTTCTGGCTTTCCGTCAAGCAGCCTTCCCGGAGTGTGGTAAGCACCTATGTTTCATTCATCAGGGAACACCTCGGAGCCGAAGAAGGCACCAAAATCCTTGATGCAGGCTGCGGTACTGGTCTTCATGTGGTGCCCCTTGCTGCCACCGGAGCCTCCATGGTGGGTATAGACATATCTTCGGGAGCACTGTATCAGGCAGGAGAGTATGCCCGAACCATGGGAGTTAAGGTGGATTTCTTCAAGCAGGATATGCGTGAGATGTCCTTTTCGGAGGAATTCGACGGCATCTATATGATTGGGGGCACCTTCGGTTATTTCGATGATGAGACCAATGCTCAGATACTGGATAAATTCAGTGAGGCACTCAAGCCTGGAGGCAGGATGGTACTAGAGGCCGTAAACCGGGACTTCGTGGTGGCCAATCTGCCGTCAAGACTGTGGTGGGAAGGCGTGGGGTGTCTGGTGATGGAGGAAGCCAGTTTCGATGCTGTGTCCAGCAGGGTCGTGGCCAAAATAGAGGCGGCATTCCCAAAGGGCAAGCAGAGGCAGTACGAGGTCCGTGTAAGGGCTTACACCCTCCAGGAACTACGTAGCATGGTGATGATGGCTGGATTTAGGATTCTATCCACCTCAGGCAGCATATTCACTCCTGATGCATTTTTGGGCCCCTATTCTTCTTCAATAATAATGGTACTCGAAAAGATCTGATGTACAGATCTCGCACCATGAAAGTTTACTGAGATCTTCAATCTGTATTTGAGGAGATAACGGCCAGGGGCGGACAGTTGGTCGGTAGGATATAGTTGTGTTATTTCAATAAGTTACACGATTTTGCTGCTTTTGTTAGAAATAACTTGGATTCCGGTTGTGGCACGATATCTGCATAGCTATGAAATTGTTCTTTGATTTCAATAAGTTATGAAGTTATTTCTTCTGGCATGAAAAATGTAAAAGAGGGATCAGGAGGTTAGAGCAATGATGAAGAAAACAGCACGACTCAACCACGACACACCCGCTTCTGGAGACATCAGGCATGGATCGGGTCTTCTCAGACGTTCCGTGTACGCAGCGGCTCTGGCTATTGGACTCGTATCACTGAGTCCTACGGTACAGGCCAGGGGAAGGTGGCAGATCAAAGGCAAGGTGAACATAAATACTGCACCGGCCAAGATTCTTGTGCTGCTTCCAGGAGTCGGACCATCACGGGCGAGAGCCATAGTTGCGTACCGCAGCAAACGGAAATTCCGGAGCACCAAGGACATAGTCAGGGTTCGCGGTATAGGCTGGAGAAGTTATTCAAGGATGAAAAAGTTCATCACAGTGAAGGGTGAATCCACGTTGAGGCGTGTGAAAAGTGGTGCCAGCACGAAGAAGAAGGTCCGTAAAGCCAAACCATTGGGAAGAAACAGGACTGACCGCCGACACTCGGTATCATCCCGAAGGTAACAGCGCGCATCGAATACCTGTGCAATACTGTCGGGATGTGTGTGGTGTACTGTTCGGCTGGGTGGCTCATGTACGGGGCATCATGGCAGGTGATCAGGATATGCGAATGATGTCCAACTCGCCGCCAATCAAGGCCCTGCCTCCCTGTAAGGTGACGACGAATGTGTCCTCTATGCCGCAGGAGTAGTCCCCAAAGAAGAATTTCGGTTCCACGGCGATGACCATATTTTCTTTCAGAGGTTCCGTGAAGCGTGGAGCCAAAACCGGGAGTTCATCCACTTCGAGGCCAACACCGTGACCCAGAAACTTTACCTGATTTTCTCTGTATCCCATGTAATTGTCCTGTAGAGATGCTTCTTGGGCTCGTTTCAGTCCACGGGAATACAGTTCCTCTGGATTTGCCCCGGGAATCATATTCTTACGTGTGTTCTCGAGTATTTCCAGTGCTGTGCGGTGGGCCGTGACCACGTGTTCCGGTATGGTACCGTCACCCAGGAAATAGGTACGCGTAGCATCTGTTATGTAACCAGCGTATCCGGCCATGAGATCCACCATGAGGGTGTCCCCCTCTCGGATGACGTCGTCACCGGCAAAATATGGAGCAGCAGGAGAGAATCCCGTGGTGCCCACTGGCCCGTCGAACATGGTAGGGGCTGAAGTGGATCTGCCGGTCCCCATGGCTCCGTAGTAGATTTCCAGGTTGAAGCGCCGTACCCGAAGTATGGGCTCGTTGCCCAGTTTACGCATCTCATGTTCAATCATGACCGCCAGCTGAGATTCCCTCATGCCGGGTGTGACGAGAGCCGGTATCAGTTCGAAGGTCTTACGGAGTATGGCAGCGCTTTTCTCGAGGTAGGACAGCTCGGAGGGATCCTTCACGGATCTGATGGATCTCATGATGGGCGATATGTCCGTCACGTTCCGGGAACCTGTGTACCTCATGAATCGAGTCACCCAGCCGTAGGGGATCACATCAAGTTCCATGCCCAGGGTGTCTGGCAGCTCTGCACCGAATTCCTCAAACAGATCCGGAAGGGATCTCCATGATCTCATGGGCATCTTGTGTTCGAGACGAATATCCTTTTCTCCTCTGGACCAGGGTTTTACCACTCCTGTAATGTAGCCTTTGCCAGGCACCACCACTAAAACTCCCTGAAATACCAAACCTGTGAAATAGTAAAGATCCGCAGGCTGTATGATTAGTGCAGCCTTTACTTCGGATCGCTCCAGTAGCTCTTCAAGTCTCTTGACTCTCTGCTCGTGTATGGAATTCATGATTCTCTCCTGAATAAGTCAGTATATTTAAACGGTTACGTACATCCGAGTCAATCACCGCAAAATATTTGAAGATTTGATGGATTGGCAAATGTCAAGTCATCATTTGGACAGAGGTTTTTCTGTAGTCTAAAAAGTCTTTGATTATAGCAGGTTGCATTTTCGTAGTCAGAAAAGTCCTTTTGCTGTGCAGAGTTACGAAAAGTGAATCTCAGATTGCCGAACCTGTTTTTATAACCTCCTGATATCAGTGATGTATTTCAGATAACATGATTGTTCTTAAAAGAACGAATAGGTGTCCTGTCATAGTCGTTCCGATCAGGCAGTCGGATCAGGGTGAACAAGCGCTCCATGAAAGTTCAGTGATGATGGGATGATAAATGGTCCCAGATCCATGAGGAAGATTTATGCGCTATATGGTGTGTTTCAGTTTGTTTGTGGGCGCTACATTTTGTGTTTATATGCATCTGAAAGGTTGCTGCCATGAAAAGACTGGTAAGGACAGGTAATGACGACATCATACCCTATACACGTGAGATTCTACTGGAGAAAATCTCAGGGGACATCCCTACGGAGATGCTCAGGCGTGCAGTAGAACAGACGGAAGATTACTTTGAAGAGCATTTCTTTTCTGCGGGTGCCATTCCTTCATCTCGGATGATGGCAGAGCATCTCAATGACCTGCTGGAAGGCAAGCACCCATCAGGGGTGGATGTAGTATCCATGGTGAACGGATACCTAGAGGAGAATGACTGGCGTGTCAGGGAAAATTCCAATATGAGTTACTCCCTACAGGGACTCAACAACCATATCTCCAGCAGTCTGATATCCAGATACTGGCTTCAGAATGTCTATCCTTCCCATATTGGGGCAGCCCATGATAGAGGGGATATTCATATACATGATCTGGGGGTGCTTGGACCGTACTGTGTGGGCTGGGATCTCCAGGATCTCCTAATGAAGGGATTTGGTGGGGTATCCGGTAAGATAGAGTCGGCTCCCGCCAGGCACTTTTCCACTATTTTGGGACAGGTGGTCAACTTCTTCTATACCCTGCAGGGTGAGGCTGCCGGAGCCCAGGCCTTTTCAAACTTCGATACGCTGCTGGCTCCGTTCGTACGCCATGACGGGCTTACCTACGAAGAGGTGAAACAGCGACTTCAGGAATTCCTGTTCAACATGAACGTTCCAACGAGGGTGGGATTTCAGGCACCGTTCACGAATATCACCATGGATCTCACTCCTTCACCGGCCCTTGCCTATATGCCGGTGGTCATAGGAGGGGAGCCCCAGGACTCCACCTATGGTGAATACCAGCACGAGATGAACATGATAAACAGGGCCTTTGCAGAGCTCATGCTCGAAGGAGACGCCAAAGGAAGGATATTCACCTTCCCGATTCCCACCTATAACATTCACAGGGATTTCAGATTCGATGATCCCGAACTCATGCCCCTTTGGGAGATGACCGGCAAGTACGGTATCCCCTACTTCTCCAACTTCGTGAACTCGGATCTGTCCCCGGATGATGTCCGTTCAATGTGTTGCCGGTTGAGGCTGGACACCAAGGAACTAAAAAAGCGTGGAGGCGGTCTGTTTGGGGCCAATCCCCAGACTGGATCCATTGGCGTAGTAACCATTAACATGCCCCGAATAGCTCATCTGGCCTCCGATGAGACGGACTTTTTGGCAAGGCTGAACAGGATGATGGATCTGGCCATGGATAGCCTGGAGATAAAACGTGAGGTGGTGGAGGAGCTCACTGATGCCGGACTTTATCCTTATACCAGAGTGTATCTGGCATCAGTCAAGGAGAGATTCGGCAAGTGGTGGTCCAATCATTTCTCCACCATAGGTCTCATAGGCATGAACGAGGCAGCCGTCAATTTCCTGGGACTTCCAATAACGGATTCCAGGGCCCATTCCTGGGTCGTGTCCGTGCTCGAGCACATGCGTGAGCGTCTTTTGATGTACCAGGAGAAGACAGGCAATTACTACAATCTGGAAGCCACGCCCGCCGAGGGAGCCAGTTACAGTCTGGCACGCAAGGATATGAAGCTTTATCCATCTGTCTACGCCCAGGGAGATGACCAGGTGCCTTACTACACCAATTCGGTACATCCTCCGGCTCAGGAACCTCTGGATGTATTCGATCTACTGGAACATCAGGATGATCTTCAGGTTCAGTTCACTGGTGGAACAGTGGTTCATCTGTATCTGGGAGAGGCTATCACGGATCCTGCAGCGGTTCGCAGTCTGGTCAAATCCATAGTAAATAGGTTCAGGCTTCCGTACTTTTCCATCACTCCAACGTTTTCGGTGTGTCCGGTACACGGCTACATTCCGGGTGAGCACAGGTTCTGCCCATATCCCCATACAGAAGAAGAGCTGCGTAAGATGGGCATGGAGGTGGACATGGGTGAAGATGAGCTTGAAGACCTGGAACACGGAGCCTACAGGGAAATAAACTGACGGTCATTTTTGAATGAGGCCACTGGAGCTCATACGAAAGGGAGGAATAATATGAAGAAGAAAGTAATGGCAATGCCTACCGAAGTGTATTCCCGCGTAGTTGGTTATTACCGCCCGGTCCAGAACTGGAACGATGGCAAGAGACGGGAATTCTCGTCGAGATACTTCATCGGCCGGGATAAACAGACGGTTTCCAAGAGGGAAGACAGGTGCTAGTAGGGGTAACATGGACGACACTGGTGGATTTCCCGGGAGAGGTTGCGGCCACGATGTTTTTTCATGGCTGTAACCTCAGGTGTGGATTCTGTCACAATCATGAACTGGTCACACAGGAACCCGGCGAACGTATTTCCCGTGATTTGGTGAGGAAGGGGCTCGAACGCCGACGTGGGTTTCTCACAGGAGTGGCATTCACGGGGGGTGAGCCGCTGCTTTCGGAGGAACTCGTTCCCCTGGCCCAGCTGGCCCGTCAGTTGGGATACAGAACGAAACTCGATACCAATGGAACACTCCCTGATCTTCTTGCCGAGTCTCTTCAGTACTTCGATTATGTGGCCATGGACATCAAGGCACCTGAGCATCTGTACCCGAAGGCTGCAGGAGTAGACGTGAATTTCGACAGCGTGAGGGAGTCGGTAAGGATTCTCATGGATTCGGGTATACCCTATGAATTCAGGACTACCCTGGTGCCAGGTATCGTGGACAGTCCTGAGCACATCCATGCCATTGGTCAGGAAATACGCGGAGCCAACCTGTGGGCACTGCAGCGTTTCGTCCCTGAAAGTACGCTGGATCCCTTATTTCAAGATCTACCGTCCATCACTCCTGGGGAAGCCAAGAAACTCTCTGAAGTGGCCATAGGATATGTAAAAGATACCATTCTCAGGATATGAACTGTAACCCATTGAAATAAAAAGTAAATTTTCGAGGTCGCTAACTGCTTGGAATTTAGGGGAAAACTCCGTGAAAGTTATTTTATCCCCTTGACTCTAAGGACTAGAAGAGTAAAGTTTCTCCGAGTCGTACAGTAAAGCACTGGGAAATAGAATAACCTGTATTTCTGCTTAAGAGGAGGCAGCAATGAAAAAGGCCGAACTGATTCAGAAGATCATGGAGAGCGAGAAACTGGAGGATATTAAACCCGCCCCCAACAAAAAGGTAGTGACCGCTGTTGTGGACGCTCTGTTCTCCGTTCTGACAGATTACTTCGTTCAGACTACAGCCAAGGGTAAAAAGAAGGACAAGGTCAAGATCCGCTTCTCCTATCCCGGTTTTGGCACCTTTGAGAAGAAATGGCGTAAGGCCAAGAAGGGTCGTAATCCCAAAACCAAAGAGGAGATCACCATTCCTGAGCGTTACACCATCACATTTACCCCCAGCTCCAAACTCAAGGAGATGATGAATCCGGAGCCCAAGAAAAAGTAATTCGTCTGCTAGAATCACGTTTGCAGACAGATAATCGGTTTCCTCCAGTAAATTCAATTTTTATTTCAATTCACAAAACAGGTACTAGTAAGGGGAATTGATAATATGCGTGTTTATCCTCTTCTCGAGCGTTATTTCCGTCTGGATGGTGGGGCGATGCATGGAGTGGTCCCGCGTGTTTTATGGGAGAAGAAGCATGTTCCGGATAACCGGGGACGTATTCGTCTGGCAGCTAGGCCAATGCTGATCCTGGAGCATGACAGGGGTATTCTGATAGATGGTGGTATAGGAATCGCTTATGACAGCAAGTTCATCGATATATTCGGGATAGAAGAAGGCCCCGGACTTTTGGGGGAATTGCAGAGGATAGGCGTGTCTCCCGACAGAATCACGGACGTCGTGGTTACCCATCTTCATTTCGATCATGTTGGGGGGCTGTGGGACCGAGACAGGAATTTCATCCCAGAACGTGCAGTGATTCATGTTCAGAAGAGTCACTGGGAATGGGCCTGCCATCCATCAGCCAAGGATTCGGCAAGTTTCGTGAAGTGGCAGATAGAGAAACTTCATACATCGAATCTTCTTCTGCATGACGGACCGTACGACATGTCCGGTGCGGTTTCGATCATTCCCCTGGATGGCCACACGAGAGGCCTTCAGGCTGTCATCGTGAAAGACGGGAATGATGAAATAGTATATCCATCGGACACGATTCCCACTAGGGCCCATCTCAACTTGCCATGGGCCATGGCATATGACAATGAACCCCTCACAGTACTCAGTGACAAGGAGGCCATCATAAAACGCGTGCGGGAGAACGCAGGCCGCTTGTTTTTAGAACATGAGCCCCACGAGCCATGGGTGGAGGCTTCGGAACTGAAATGAGTTTCCGGTCGGGTATGTGAACATGTGATTACTGCGGGGCTTCAGAGAGTATGTGTCCGGCAGGACCCAGGCTGTCCAGAAAAGGCCGGTCATATTCCAGTAACAGCATATACATGCAGTGTACCAGCATTCCTATGGAATGGTCTATGTAACGACGAAGCCAGAATCCTGCTGCGATATGGGGAGTCACGCATGTTGCTTCCTCTCCGTAGGAGCTGCCGGATACATCCATCGATGCATATCGTGTCTTGAGCCATTCCAGCATCTCCGTACCCGACCGCGCTGCAGTCATGTATGCCGATGCTTCTTGCTGCAGACCCCTGGCATGGAGGTTCATATAGACTCTTACATAGAGGTGTACCGTCCTGGAGAAGACCTCCTTGTATATGACGGATGCCTTTACTCCTTTTATCGTGACTTCTGGGGAGGGTATCAGATTGACGTATACCCATTTTATGGCACTGGGGTTGATGTATGAGAACAGGGTTCTGTCCATGGCCGTCATAAGTGGAATAGAGGCCACCTTACGGAAGATCGTACTGGCCTCAGGAGACTCGATGGTGATGAAATCATTGTCTCTCCTGTATGGCATGTGTTTTCCAATCTGTCTCAGTATGGAGAAGGCGTTTGCGTATGCGGTTATGCCCTGGGTGCCGGCACAGAACCGTCCCCTGCTCAAAGGAAGGGGCACATGACCTGATTGGCCGCTGGTACCGGTGAACATGTAACTATATGGATCAGTGAACCATGCGTCCCAGAAAACCGAGGCCATTCGGTTATTGTGACTGGCAAGACTGACATTGGGGACTGTTGAGGAATTGAGGTTGGATGCAGGACGGGAAGGAGGAGGAGGAAGGTTTACCGTGGGGGGAGCCGTACGGTGGGAGCATGACCATGACGAGAACGACATGAACAGTATGGTTGTCATGAGAGCACGTATCTTTCTATTCATGCATAACAGTGTCTCAGAACACATATACGTTTTCAAATGATCCATCATGATGATTTGGCGATCTGAGACCAGATGACACTGATTCGTTGTTCCAAGAAGGCTCTCATGCCGGGTGCTGCGGCCTTTGGGGCACGGTCCACACACCCTGCCACAGTGTTTGGCGTTATGAAGTAACTCCTTGATATTACAGCACTTTACCGCAAGGCCTGAAACTATCCCATCCAAAGAAGGGCCCACCCCCGCCGTCACACCGGCCAAAAATTCGAACCGCAGGATAAGCCCCTGCCTGTCCCGCCGTCCTTCCGGTGGGATTTTCGGGGCAAGGTTCCTCCACCACCTGCCCGGCACGGTGCGAGCG
>JALWFW010000128.1 GCA_027013865.1 Polyangiaceae bacterium
GCAAACGTCAGGCGCCTATACACATGCCAGCGGGGATCCCGGCCGAAAGTCCGTCAGGACACCCGAAAGTGCGGCCGGCCATGCGCCCGGCAGTATAGCCCGGACATGGCAGACAGCACCCGTATGTGCACAGAGTGCGCTTTCATCCCCGAAGTGCGGATGAGGTATGTGATTGGCGGATACCATGCCACCACCCCCAACAGGTGCGCGCGCGACACACCTATCGGGTGATCCTTCGTCTCCTACGGTCCAGTCATGTACGCCTTTATGCAAAATACGTACCAGTTGTCGTAGTCGGAAAATAAAAGATATAACTTATTGAAATAAAACGACTTCTCAATCATGCATTTCTATAAGTCTGTTATGGGATTGGTCCAATTCATCCAAGTTGGACACCCTGTGTGGACATTCTCACCCCTGCGAGCAGTCAGGATACAAAACCATAAAATTGAGGCTCGATCGTCCTGACACCCCCCTCCTTGAACAGCAGATGAATTTGCGTTATCTACACAGTCTCGGAAGGATTATCTGAAGATGTATAACATATTGGGATTATTGTTTTTTTTGACCTTGTCTCAGACTGGCACCACTGGAACGCAGCAGTCTGCTCACCTCAAGGGGCACTCTGAGGCCAAAGCACCAGGAACAAGACAGAGGGTTGACTTCGAATCCTTCGTGCGCCTGGTCCTCGCCCGTTCCGGGGCCATGAAGAGCCTGTCAGGAGACGTGATGAAGGCCCAGAGCCTGTCAGATGCAGCGGATGCTCTACGCTGGCCCACCGTGAAGATAAGCCTCATGGGGGCTCCATCCCACAAATACGTATGTGTTGTCCCCGATGCCTGGAACACACCTGAGGCCAGGGGTGGCATGAGCGAGGAGGAGTTCCGCCGCAAATTTTGCGTTGGCACGGACCGTGACGACACCTTCACCCTCCAGCTCGACGGCTACGTGGTACGTTTCGAGGCTCAGGCTAGTGTGCCCCTTTATACCTTCGGACGCATAGACGATTACAGAAAGGCCGCACGCCATCTCGGTGACAGTGCACTGAGCACGGTGTCCGCTGCCCGTATGCAGGCCCGCGTACTTGCTGCAAAACTTTACTTTTCGCGGAAACTCGCCCTGGAAACCCGCTCCGTCTTGAGTGAGGGTGAGAAGCTGCTTGACAGGTTCCAGGAGCGTTTCGACCGTCTCGACGGTGCCGGACGCCTCAAACCGTCGGACAGATTCCGTTTCAGGCTGGGAGCACTGGATGTTCGGCGCGCGGTATCTCAGGCAGAAAGTACCCTCAAGACCACGAGAAAGCTCATGGACGTGTACGCAGGGCAGGGGGTGGAGGCCGACAGAAGTCCCCTTTCGGCCGTGTCCCGTACCCCGCTGGCCCCTCTCGAACGCCTGGAGGCGGTCATGCTGGCCGCAAATCCGCAGATCGTTGCTCTGCGTCAGGCTCTCGTGGCTGCCCGATTCAGACTCAGTGCCGAGAAGAAGGCCTGGTATCCACAGGTGGGTCTATTCGTACGTTACAGGTACACCACGTCCAATTCGGAGGATCCTGAAAACGCCTACCTCAACGACGGACTCCACGGCAATTCCGTATCAGGGGCACTCGTGGTCAGGAGCACCTTCGACTGGTCCCGCATGCGCATGGCTGAAGGGCAGGCCCGTGCCCAGGTGGTCAGTCTCGAGGGGCGGCTTACGGCAAAACGCCAGGAGCTCATATCCAGGCTGGGCGCCGTCTACTCGGAGATCACGCGTCTATTGGAACAGATAAGGCTCACATCCAAGGCGCTCAAGGTGGCCCGGGCTTGGGTAGCCGTCATAAAGGAGAAGGACGACACCGGCGCTCCCTACGATCCCAAGGATGCTGTGGCAGCGGTCAAGGCCTACTTCCAATACCGCCTCGAAAGGCTCGTCCTGTATTACCGCCTTGCTGTGAAACGCGAGGAACTCGCGGCTCTGGTGGGCTCTTCGGTAAACTGACGTTCGGATAGGCAGACGCAGTATGCCTAAACACAAACGATACCTGTAAAATCTGATTTGGTTATAACTAGTTGAAATGAAAGGGTTTTTATAGGTTTTGCTTACTGGACCAGGGTGGGGTAATCCCGGTCCGTGGTGTCTCCAGTGCCTAGCTGTCCTTCGTCGTTGCGTCCCCAGCACCACAAGGACCCGTCTGCCAGCACCACGCAGGAATGGTTGTATCCCACTGCAAAGAAGTTGATTCCACCGCCGTTCTGATCGATGTAGCCGCCGTTTCCGTCACTCACGCGCTGAGGGAAATCCACTGTGTTTGCTGAACTGCCGGAGCCCACCTGGGAATAATTATTGTAACCCCAGCAGTAAAGTGCACCCGAGGATTGTAGTACGCATGTATGATAAGCACTGTCACCGGATGCCACGTAACTGACCCCAGATAATGTAGACCCCGAACTGTTCGCATGGATCAGAACCGCGTATTTGTAGCAGTTTTTGGAATTCCAGGTGCAGGTGGATGAAGTGGTTGTGGCTATTTCTCCCAGTCCGTCAGAGCCCCAGCACCATACCGTACCGTTACTTCGCACTGCGCAGGCATGATCGTCTCCGGCAGTGATGTGGGATACGCTGCTCAAATCAATGGAATCACTAATTTTGACCTTATCGGCATAGGGTCGTTTGTAGGCGCGTCCCGTGTTGGAATCCTGCGGGTCGGTTCCGGAACCAAGGCGACCGTATGCATTCGAGCCCCAGCACCACACCGTTTTGTCCTGAGCCAGTGAGCAACCGTAGGACCATGCAGCAAATACCATGGTGCCATGAATCGGTCTTCGCAGGATATTTACCACCTGTGTGGGGTAAAGGACGTCGCCTCCTTCTTGACCGTTGCCTACTCCGTCATAGGTGTTCTCTCCCCAGCACCATACAGTGTCGTCGGTTTTCACGGCACAGGTGAGGGCTGCACCTACGGATACGTGTTCCACTCCAGTAAACGGCGTTCCTGATGATGCCATGACCTGTACGGGATAGGCACTTTCAGTCGTTGTGCCGTTCCCCAGCTGTCCGTGCCAGTTGCCTCCCCAGCACCACAGGGTATGATCCTGTTTCACTGCGCAGGTGCTGGCGAATCCGGCCGAGACTTCTTTCACCCCGGTGAGCGGAGTTCCAGCGGCATCCATGATCACCTGTTGGGGGGATGTGGCCGGGTTGTGGCTGTCATTGACACCATCGCCCACTTCACCGGAGCCTCTACTACCCCAACACCAGACGGTTCCGTTGGTGGCCAGGGCGCAAGTATGTCTGTATCCACCATCCACCATCATAAATGAAAGATCGCAAGCATCGCCCAATCCATCGCCGTCGGAGTCATCCTGATCAGGGTTACTCACCTCGGGGCAGTTGTCGCAAGCATCGCCGACACCATCACCGTCGGAATCGTTCTGATTGGAATTGCTCACCTCGGAGCAGTTATCGCAAGCATCGCCGACACCATCACCGTCGGAGTCGTCCTGGCCCGGGTTACTCACCGAAGGACAGTTGTCTTGATCTGCGTTTATTCCGTCGCCGTCGAGATCTGTCATGCACTGAGAGTTTACGCATACTCCCTGTCCGCCCTCGCACATCTCTCCGTCGAGAGCGGTCCAGGCATCGGTGGCTTCGGAGGGGACGCAGCCCAGACAGTCATTGCCGGTGTAGTGATCCCCTTCGCTGTAGCATATTCCGTTTATGAGGCACCAGCCGGGTTGGAGCTGGGATTCGCATCCATCACCGTTGGGCACGCCGACCGTACATTCGAGGCCGTCCCCGTCGTCGCATGTTCCGCCAGTGCACGATGAGACATCCAGTTTGCATGAATTCGTACACTTAAGCTCGCCACCTTCGTATCCCTGTGTTTCGCAAGTATGTCCAGCAAGGTTACTGCCGTCGCATTCCTCTCCCTGATCTACGGCACCGTTGCCGCATGTCTCGGAGATACAGGATGCAAAATCCAGTTTGCACGAGTCTGTGCATGCGAGTTCACCCCCAACGTAGCCGAACATAGAGCAGGTCTTGCCAGCGAGATTGGTGCCGTCACATTCCTCGTCGTTTTCTATGGCACCATTACCGCATACTGGGCCTCCTTCGTCTGAATTGGTGGATGATGATGCTGAAGAACCACCAGCACATCCATACCAGAAGGCCACCATAAGAATGAGTAGCATGAACAGCTTCGATTTATGCATGAGTTTTCCTCCGTAAGCCGGCCAGTCGGCTCAGTTTCGGTTATCCGGTGGACAGATATCTACATATTTTAGAAGGTTGTCCGTTTTTTACCAGTATTGCATATGAATCGTTGCTGTCAGGCTGATTGTTGATTCCCTGCTGTTCGATAATTTGGGGCGTGTCTTGCTTTGTATTCCTGAGTCACCTGAATATTTCCTCAGGGCCAAAGAAACCCCATTTGTTTATCAAGTTTATAAAAGTTTAATGATTTTATATAGTTACGCCGGCTATCCGTGTAGAGCGGTACTGTGACTTACTGGCTGTTGGAGTCAGGGGCAGGAGTCCATCTCAGAACTGGTTTTCTAGCGGCACGGGTCTCGTCCAGACGCCGGATGCCGGTGGTATGGGGGGCGCTCTTCACGAGTTCGGGATTCTCATGTGCTTCTTGGATGATGCTCTTCACTGCATCCACGAAGTAGTCGAGGTCGGCCTTGGATTCCGTCTCTGTGGGCTCCACCATGAAGGCGCCTGGAACGATGAGGGGGAAGTATACGGTGGGCGGGTGTACTCCATGGTCCAGGAGGCGTTTGGCTATGTCCATGGTGGTGACGCCGGTCTCCTTCTTGAGGGTTTTGTCCGTGAACACGGCCTCGTGCAGGGTATCCGTGTCGTAGGGAATCTCCAGCACATCCTCGAGACGGGCCCTCAGATACCTGGCGTTGAGCACGGCGCGTTCGGTCACGGTCTCCAGATGGTGGCCGTACTCCAGGATGTAGGCATATGCCCTGACGAACACGTCGAAGTTCCCCAAAAAGGCGTGAACCTTGCCTATGGAATCCTCCCGGTTCCAGTCGAGTCTGTAGTCGTCCCCGTCCTGTACTATGCGCGGCACCGGAAGGTAAGGCTCGAGTTCACTGGTGACGCCAACGGGGCCCGCACCAGGGCCACCCCCGCCGTGGGGAGTGGAGAAAGTCTTGTGGAGGTTGAAGTGCATCACGTCCACACCGATATCCGCCGGCCGGACCTTACCCATAAGGGCATTGAAGTTGGCGCCGTCCATGTACACGTATCCGCCGGCTTTGTGTACCTCTTCGGCGATCTCCTTCAGTTCCCGCTCGTAGATTCCCAGGGTATTGGGATTGGTTACCATCAGGGCAGCAATGGTGTCGTCGAGGTGTTCGCGCACCATGTCCACGGTGAGATAACCCTCGGGTCCGGTCTGCACGGACACTGGTTTGAAGCCGTTTAACACCACTGAGGCCGGGTTGGTGCCGTGAGCGGTGTCTGGGACCAGTACCCTGATGCGCTGGTCGGCCTCACCACGCTTTTTGAGGGCAGCCTTTATCACCGCAAGGCCCGTGAACTCGCCCGCGGCTCCGGCTGGTGGCTGGAGCGTCACTGCGTCGAAGCCCGAAATGGCACACAGGGCGTCCTCCAGGTTTTTGAGGAGTTCCAGCTGCTCGGTTATCGAGGCGTCGTCCATCATGGGATGCATCCGGCTGAAGGCCGGCATACGCGTGAGCGTGTCGTGGAGTTTGGGATTGTACTTCATGGTGCACGATCCCAGGGGATACATGCCGAGTTCCACCGAGTGATTCCAGTGGGACAGGCGTGTGTAATGGCGCACGGCCTCCACCTCCGTGACCGTAGGCAGGCGTGGCGGCTCCGAGCGCTTGAGATGTTCGGGCAGGGAAGGCTCTGCGCCTTCTCCACCGGGCAGGGAATAGCCCACGTGTCCTTTCCGGCCTATTTCGAATATGTCAGGTTCCCTGCGAAGTATTCCTCTTCTCAGTTCCATCATGACCCTCCGGGGGTCGGATTCATGTGTGAATCCGGTCTTTGGTACATGTCTCCGTCATCCCAGCAAAACGTGTTCGATGCGATCTATGACCTCGTCGGAGACGACCTCTGTGGTGCATACTAGAACGTCGTCCTTAAATTCCTCACAGAGCCATCTATCTAGTGGAATGCCCAGGTACACGCTCATATTCCTGAGATCCTCCAGCACCTTCCGGGAATCTGGGATGTGGATAACCATCTCGTTGACCACTGGACCCGTGAACTTGCGGGTGGCGCCGATTTTCTCCAGGATACCCATCACACGGGCTAGTTTGCGCACACCCAGGGTGGTCATTCTGTGAAGTCCGTCGTATCCCAGCATGGACACGTGCACCGCAAAAGCCAGGGCCACGAGGGCCTGGTTGGAGCAGATGTTGGAAGTAGCGCGCTCCCTGCGTATGTGCTGTTCACGGGACGACAGGGTGAGAACGTAGCCTTCGCGTCCTTCGGTGTCGACAGTTTTGCCCACGAGGCGCCCGGGAAGCTGTTTTATGGCCTTGCGTGTGGTGGCCATGAGTCCGAGGCCCGGTCCGCCCATGCCCGAAGTGCCTGCCAGTCCCGAGCCCTCACCCACGGCGATGGTGGCTCCCAGCCGTCCCGGGGACTCCAGAACCGAAAGCAGCGCGGGATCAGGGACCGAGGCGATGAGATGGGCACCTGCAGCCTGTGCTGCGTCAGCAAATACAGCCAGATCCTCCACCACGCCGAAGAAGTTGGGATAACCCACGGCAATGGCAAAGACGTCACCGTCCACTTCTGCGGGCACCGTGGTGGCGCCGGTCTCGGGATCCCACTCGAGCCACTTCACCCGGATATCGGCCACCGAGTGTACGTATGTGAGCAGGGTCTTGAGATATAACGGATGAAGCGCCCTGGATACCAGCACCGTCCTGCGTTTGCCCTTTAGCAGTCTGTGGGCCATCAGAACCGCCTCGCCCAGGGCCGTGGCTCCGTCGTACAGGGAGGCGTTGGCCACCTCGAGGCCCATGAGCTCCGAGACCATTGTCTGAAACTCGAACATGGCCTGGAGGGTGCCCTGGCTCACCTCGGGCTGGTACGGGGTGTATGCGGTCATGAACTCGCTGCGGGACACCACGTGCCACACTGCCTCGGGTACTATGTGAAAGTACGCCCCGGCGCCCACCAGTGCATCGTAGGGATCAGACGAGCCCCAGAGCATGTCGTCGAACAGGTTCTTTATGGACCACTCGTCCATGGGTTCGGGAAGTGGCAGGGTGCCTGAGAACCTGTGGGATTGGGGAATGGAGGCGAATAAATCCTCTATCGACGAAACCCCAATAGTTTCAAGCATTTGCTTTATTTCTTCGTCAGAGTGGGGAAGATAACGCATCGCGCTCCTCCGGGACTTGGGTCCCATTTTCTGAAGTTGAAGCCATCCGGCCGGAGAGCCGGAACACGTCCGAAAACCGAACCGCCGTACGTCTGGCAGCAGGTATCATTCCTCTTCGGCTGCGCAATGAGCCTCGTAGGCTGCGGCATCCATGAGGGCGTCTAACTGGGCCGTGTCGGATATCTCGATGGTCATCAGCTAGCCGCGGCCGTAGGGCTCCTCGTTGATGGCCTCGGGCTCGTCCTCCAGGTCCTCGTTGATTTCTTTTATGGTGCCGGATACCGGGGCGTAGACTGCACTTGCGGTCTTCACGGAGTCCACGTTGGCGACTTCCTCACCTGCTTCCACCTCGTCTCCGGCTTCCTTGTCGGTGTCGAACATGGTTATGTCACCGAGATGTTCCACGGCAAAGGCGGTGAGGCCCATTTTGCCTGTCTCGGGATCCAGCCATTCATGGGTTTTCGTGTACTTCAGATTCTCGGGATAACTGGCCATCTGTAACCTCCACTTCGGGATGTGTGTTTCGACCGGGTGAGGCGTTTTTCATGTGCTCACCGTGTGGCCGGCCTGGTTCTCAGTAGTCCTTTTTATAGAAGGGACCCTTGACTATCTCCACCTCGACGTCCTTGCCCCTCACCTCCACGATGAGATGGCGGCCGCTTCGGGTGTATTTGCGTTTCACGTAACCGAGTCCAATGGCTTTGCCGACGTAGGGTGTCTTGGTACCGGACGTTACGACGCCGACCTGCTCGCCCCTGCTGCCGTCCTCGTTCATGAGGAAGATTTTGTCACCGTGGCGGGCGATTCCCTTTGACACGCCAACGAAACCGATGAGCCTGCGGGGCGGTTTCTCCTCTTTCTGTTTAAGGAGTGCCTCGCGGCCGATGAAGTCTTCTTTCTCGAATTTTACGGCAAAGGACATGCCTGCTTCGATGGGTGTGGTCTCCTCGGTGATATCGTTGCCATAGAGCCACAGGCGGGCTTCCAGGCGCAGCGTGTCCCTGGCGCCCAGACCGGCGGGTTTGAGACCGTCGTCTGCGCCGGCCTCCATGAGGGTGTTCCAGATGTCGGGGGCGTTTTGCGGGGGTATGAATATCTCGAAACCGTCCTCTCCGGTGTATCCGGTGCGGGCAGCCATGACACTGACCCCGTTTATGGTGAGGTCTGCCATGCCGAAGGAGGGCACCTTCTCGAGGGACAGATCAGCGCCGGAGACCCTGGACAGTATGTCTGCGGCACGGCGGCCCTGAAGTGCCAGGAGGGCGTAATCGTCGGATACGTTCTTCACCTCGATGGGTGAGTTTTCCACGAACCACCTGTAGTCTTTTTCGATGTTGGAGGCGTTGACCACCACCAGGATGCGTTCGGCACTGATTCTGTAGACGATGCAGTCGTCGACTATGCCTCCGTTGGGCAGGCATATGGGGGTGTAAAGGGCGTGCATGTCAGGCAGGGCAGCCACGTGATTGGTGACCAGCCTGTCGATGGTTTCCAGGGCGCGCGGGCCTTCGAGGAGGAACTCGCCCATGTGGCTCACGTCGAACAGGCCGGCAGCACTGCGCACGGTCATGTGCTCGTCCTTTATGGACGTGTACTGGAGTGGCATCTCGAAACCGGCGAATTCCACCATCTTGGCTCCGAGTTCTTTGTGGATACCATTGAGAGGCGTTTTTCTGAGTTCAGCCATCTGAAACCTCCACTGCCGGTGCTACCGGGATGTTCCTCGGCCCGGCAGGTGAGAGGATCGAATAAATGATGCCTGCGGTCAAGGGTAATCATGCGTTAAAAAGCAAATATCCTGTTTAATTTCGGCTGAGTAGTTTAGGCTGTAACCAGTTGTAATAAAAGGGTTTTTAGTGAATGATCCGTTTTGTGCCTGGCGCGCTTACGGGCGGTGTGGGTAGGGTAAGACGTTTGAGATTTGATCCTGGGGACATCAGTCACTGATATCTACTCCCGGCCCCCCAGTCGCGGGGGTTACCGCCTGCCAGACCTTACGTCACAGCCAAACGCAGGGCTTGACCTCCTACCGGGGTCTACGTGACCGCTAGACGCAGGGCTTGTCCGCCCGCCAGGGCTTACGCTACCACCAGACGCAGGGCTTACGCTACCACCAGACGCAGGGCTTGACCGCCTGCCAGACCTTACGTCACAGCCAGACACACACGACCTGAGAGCCCGAAAACTTCCTGAACTACCATTTTGTCATTACTGCTGTAAATGGTATAACTCATTGATATTACAGTACTTTTCCGTAAAAACGTTTTTTGCCCATCAAAAAAAGGGCCCACCCCCGCCGTCACGCCAGCCGAGGACCGGACACGCGGACAAGCCTGTCACGTCCCCACAGGCAGCCCCAAAAAAACGCCAGTGGCCCTCACTAGCGGTGACAGCGGCCCAAAATTACGGTCAACTACCACCAGGGCGGCGACCAAACCGGAAGTCCGGCAGCCACCGCCAGGACAGCGGCGGCCAAACCGGAAGTCCGGGGGCCAACACCAGGGCGGCGGCGACCAAACCGAAGTCCGGGGGCCAACACCAGGGCGGCGGCGACCAAACCGGGGTCCGGCAGGCCACCGGCGGGGCTTGGTGAATACCCCCGTGATTATTACTCCGTATTGCGTATAACATGTTGATATTACAGCACTTTTCCGTAAAAACGTTTTTTGTCCATCAAAAAAAGGGCCCACCCCCGCCGTCACGCCAGCCGAGGACCGGACACGCGGACAAGCCTGTCACGTCCCCACGGGCCTGGGCGGTGAAAAACGCCGCTGGCCGGCACACCGAAAGGCGATGAGCTCCCTGGGAGCACCGGCAGCGGTTTCACACCGGCAGGCGGGTGAGGTATGTGATTGGCGGATACCATGCCACCACCCCGACAGGCGCGCGCGCGACACACCTGACGGGTAATCCTGTGTCTCCTACGGTCCAGTCATGGTGGTGCTCATAGCAAGAAGCGTGCCAGCAGCTTCAGTCTGTTTGTGATATGACATAACACGTTGTAATAAAATAAGTTATAAAGATATTATGCTCCAAGGTCGGTTTGAGAATCAGACGTTTCAAATTAAAATGGACACCTTTGGGCCGCCCCGGACATTCCCACAGGGCGCAGCCAGGCGCAGGGATTCGCCCCACGCCAGGCCTTAGGTCAGCCAAAAAGCGCGTGGGCTTGTCATATTGCCCCGATCATCGACCCCATGGATGTGTGAAATACAGGATCCACGGTCGGACATCCGGTCGGAATGAAATGCGAAATCGGCCCGCATTCTGGCGTTCATCTACTGTACGGGGCGACGTTCCACCACAAAACTGAATTCAGCACAGCGCTTTTGAGTCCAACTGCCCTGGCGGATAAGGCCTGTCCGCTTGAATACCTAGCGTATGCGAATAAAATGCCCCGACAGTCATCAGGCACCGGAGGAGAACCATGAAAAGAAGCATTCCTGCAAACTGGAAGAGGTGCGTGACCTGCGAATACTGGTTGGGCAGGCGCTCTCCCAGCCACTGGCGTGATCATGTCGAGTACGATCCGAATGACGACAGGGGACAGTGCACTGGAAAACTGAACAGATCCACCAAATCATCTGGCAGTGTGTGCTCCGGATGGAAAAAGTGGAGTGTTCTCAAGTAGTTATGCTCAGAACGTGCTGAACTGCAGACAATGGGATAAGCGTTGTATTCCTTCCCGAATGAATTTGACTGCCTGACTTAATCTTGATTTTCGGCTGTATAACCTTACGATTCGTCCCATGTTCACGAGGTTTCTCACCCTGGAGAGCAGCCGGGAAGATCCCCACGTCACGGTGCTGCCGGTTCCCTATGACTCCACTGCATCGTGGGGAGCCGGGGCCCGTTTCGGTCCGGAGGCCATGATTCACGCCTCCAACTACGTGGAGACCTATGACGAGGAGCTCGGGGTGACCATCCAGGACGCGCGCGTGTTCATCATGGAGCCCGTAGAGCCGCACATAGGCAGTACCGAGGAGATGGCCCGGCGCATCGAGACCATGACGGATGCGGCTGCAGAGACCGGCGGTATGCCCCTCATACTGGGAGGCGATCACTCCGTCACCATCGGAGCCGCCAGAGCCATGGCACGGCGCCATCCGCCTCTGTCCTTCCTTCACATCGATGCCCATGCCGACATGCGCAACTCCTACGAGGGCTCCCGGTTCAGCCATGCCTGCACTGCCCGCCGCCTCACTGAACTTGGCCGGGTGGTACAGGTGGGGATCCGCTCCCTTTCAGAA
The DNA here is from genome assembly GCA_027013865.1 of Polyangiaceae bacterium. Classification (GTDB taxonomy): domain Bacteria; phylum Myxococcota_A; class Polyangia; order HGW-17; family JALWFW01; genus JALWFW01. The sequence goes on from JALWFW010000128.1 coordinate 11,614, forward strand.
GAGGAATCCCTCCTGGTGGGCAGCGCTACCACTGTATTTTGGGCCCGTGACATAAACGAAAGCCGCGACAACGCGTGGATCTCGCAGGTCACGGACGCCCTGGGCCCTGATGTCTACATCACCTTCGATGTGGACGCCCTGGATCCGGCGGTCATGCCTGCCACGGGCACCCCCGAACCCGGCGGGCTAACCTACAGACACGTCCTTGACCTCATTACCGCTGTCATGCAGAAAAAAAGGGTTGTGGGCGCCGACGTGGTGGAACTGTCGCCCGTTCCCGGACTGAATCATCCGCAGTTTACTGTGGCCAGGATACTCCTTAGAATGATGGCTGCTGCTTTCGGCAGGCCAGTGAGGTGATCATGGAAGAATTCTCGCGGGAGGACATGGACGAGTACCTCCGAAGAAAGTTCGAAGATATCCAGACAACGAAAGAGGGGTGGACGATACGCCTGGAAGGTGACGTCAACACCTACTCCCTCGCAATCTCGTGGGGTAAGACCAATGTCTCATTCATGGTGAGTCCCTTCGGGTTCGCGCCTGTCAATGAGACCTGCGCCTCCAACCTGCACAGGTATCTTTTGGCATCCAATGCCCGCATGGAGGGGGCCTGCTTTGCCGTGGACAGTGAGGGTAGTCCCCTGCTACGCACGCGAATTCCAGTGTGTTCCATGGACGAGGCCATCCTGTCGGGGGTATTCGAGACTCTTCTGCTGCAGGCCGAGCGCCATTACCTGAACGTGCTGAACCTGGCCCGCAACGAGCATGCCAGGGTAGAGGTGCCTAGGTAGGGGTTGGCCTCAATCTTGCGTTGACACACTGTGCTTTTCCTGTAAATCCCGTACACTGCCACGACTGAGACGCATGTGATGCGCCAGCAGCGCCGTTTTTCGGGCAGGCTGCGTCACGTGGCTGGAGGTGAGCGACATGAGCCGGGTTTTCAGCGGTATTCAGCCATCCGGAGAGCTGCACATCGGTAACTACGTCGGAGCCGTGTCCGAATGGGCGCGCCTCATGGACGAAGGGCACGAATGCTACTACTGCATCGTGGACTACCATGCCATGACCCAGCCCTATGATCCCGAAATCATGGAAAAACGGGTCCTGGAGATGGCCGCGGGACTGATGGCGGCGGGCATTGATCCCGAGCGTGCCGTGCTTTTCGTTCAGTCCCAGGTTCCCGAGCACACCGAACTTGCGTGGATGCTCATGACCGTGACCCCCATGGGCGAGCTGTCCCGCCAGACCCAGTACAAGGACAAGGCCCGCAGGCAGGAGGGCAACGTCAACGTCGGGCTGTTCGCCTATCCTGTCCTCCAGGCAGCGGACATCCTTCTATATAAGGGGGAGCTGGTTCCCGTGGGTGAGGATCAGCGCCAGCACCTGGAACTCGCCCGGGAGATAGTGCGCAAGTTCCGCTCGCGGTTCGGTTATGAATTTCCGGAGCCGCAGCCCAGGTTCGGCCGCATAAAGCGCCTCAAGGGTCTGGACGGCCGCGACAAGATGTCGAAGAGCCTGGGCAACACCATCACCCTCACCGAAACCGAAGACCAGCGCTGGGAGAAACTGCGCACCGCCTTTACTGATCCCGCGCGTGTCAGAAAGAGCGATCCGGGCCATCCCGAGATATGCAACATCTACACCATGCACACGTTCTTCACTCCTGAAGAAGAGCGCGAGGAGATAGCAGGAGCGTGCCGGAAGGGCGAAATCGGCTGTTTCGAGTGCAAAAAGCGCCTCAATGCCCGCATGACCGAGCACCTGGCGCCAATTCAGGACAGGTATGCGGATCTTCTGAAAAACATCAGTGATATCAGGGACATACTCAGACAGGGCGGCAAAAGGGCGCGTGCCGTGGCCCAGGAGACGGTAAAGGAAGTTCGCTCGGCTGCCGGGCTTATCGACCTGGAGGGCAGGTGATGGCCCGCCGCACTCTTACAGCCCTGATGATGGCAGCAGGACTGGCCCTGTTTTCGGGCTGCTCCGGGAACACAGACTCCGATCCCGAGCTCGTGGCCCGCAAATTCGTGGCCACGTGCCTTGCGGACATGCACAAGACCCGGTGGAAGCTTCTGGACAGCACCTCGAAGGCCAGGATCTCGGCCCTGGCGCAAAAGGCCCCCAAAAAGCTTGACCTTCTTCCCCGGGATTTTCTTATGGTGCGGCCCGTTGCCTCCGAGTACTGGGCAGGGGCCCTGCGCTCGAAGGTACTGGAGTCGTCCGACAAAAGGGCACTGGTGGAGGTGACCAGCGTCATTGGCAGGAGAAAGTCGAAGGTCATCCTGTCAAGACAGGGCT
>JALWFW010000129.1 GCA_027013865.1 Polyangiaceae bacterium
GAATGAATCCCTGCTCGTCTGAGCCCCACATGCAGTCAGGGTCGTCGGAATCGGTCCAGCCGTCGCCGTCGTTGTCCACTCCATCTTCGCATGTACCGCCGTTACCGTTGTTGCCGCCGGAGGCCTCGTCGTTGTCCAGTGCGGACTCGCAATCGGGATCGTTGGCGTCGATGTGACCGTCACCGTCGTTGTCTAAGCCGTCGTTACACTGTGTATAACCAAATCCCTGCTCGTCGCCGAGGAAGCAGTCAGGGTCGTCGGAGTCGGTCCAACCGTCGCCATCGTTGTCCACTCCATCTTCGCATGTACCGCCGTTACCGTTATTGCCGCCGTTACCGTTGTTGCCGTTGTTGGTAGAGTTGTTGTTTTCCTGACTGTTTTCATTGAGCAGGGCATTCGAGCAGTCAGGGTCATCGGAGTCCACCTTGCCATCGCCGTCGTTGTCTGTGCCGTCGTTGCACTCGGTGTTCCCCAGTCCGCTCTCTGCACCCAGAACAGCGCAGTCTGGATCGTTGGAGTCTATCCAACCATCGCCGTCGTTGTCTGTACCGTCACTGCAGGATACAGTATCAGGCACGCAGATTCCCGAGGCATCTTCTGTATACCCCGAATCACACAGGCATACTGGGGTTCCGCTGTCGTCCTGACACACACCGCGGTGTTCTTCCGTGCATGGATTAGGCTCGCACGGGTTGGATGAAGCAGAGGAATCAGAAGAGTCATCGCAGCCGGCCAGTGCCAGTGCGCCAATTAACAGGGCTCCTAAGAACAGTTTAGACTTCATGGTATCGCCTCCTGATTGGAACTTGAGTTTTTTATAGCATCTTCCCCTGCCACTACCACTACAGTGATGTTTTCGTGAGGCAGAAAGATGTGATTCATTTCAGGGTTCGAAGGAATGAATGAACTCAAGAATCTGCTGACGCCGTGATTCAACGGATTTTTGTAGCCCTCCGGTTTCTATTAGCCATAGATCATCGCCATCGGGGAGCAAGAAGAGCATATAGATATAAGTCTTTCCATCGCTTCCGGGGGAAGAGAAGGTAAATAGCGTGCCCGAAGAGCCTCCACCTGTCTTGAGATCTTCCTGGCCTTTGAAAGTATAACCCTTGGCATAGGCTAACTTTTTGGGAAGTATCGTCTTCCAGAAGTCAAGATCTCCTTTGGGATTGTTGGAAACCTTTCTCACGCCAATGACGACGTCATCACCACTCATGGCCTTGTACATATATGGATCAGGAGGATCCTGCATTGGAGCAAAGCCGTTTGGGGTTTTTATCGTTGGACTGCACGATGTAAGAAAACTGAATAATATCAAATAGATAGCGGTTTTGCTGGTCATTGGCGTCCTCCTCCCATGAGTACATCGAGTCCAAGAGTCTCCAGCCAGCGGTATGGTCCGTACAGAGGTCTGACCACTGGGGTTTCGGAACGCTGTCTTAGATGAACCGTTATGGTGGAGTATGATATGAGTTCTTTCATTTCAGCCAACTGAGCCTTGATGCGCTCTATTTCTTCAGTAAGGCTCCTGATTTCTTTCCTGATGCTAAGGACATCCTTGAGATTTTTGGCCTGGCCGATGAGCTGGATGAGTTTTTCCCGTTCAGCCATGGCGCTTTTGAGTCTGAGCTGGAGATCCCGGAACTGCCTGGTCACATCTACCACCTGTTCGTGGAAATCCGTGACTTCACCCAGGGTTCGGACGTGGTTCATGCCGTCGCGGAATTTCGCGGCAGGAATTCTGAAGGTTATGCGGGTTCGGGATGCATACACGATGTATCCACCGGTTTTGGAGGCGTATTTCTTGAGAAGGTCGATGGTCTCGTCCGGTGATACCACCACCAGGCTGACTTCTCCTTCATAGATGAGAAGCCTCTTTAATACTCCAGGCGCACTTTGTTGCCTGGTCCCGTCTGCCGGAGCAGGGGCTGGGGCAGGAGCTTCGGCGCTGAGTTTTGCTTCTCCCATCGGCCTATTGTGTCCTGCCTGTATTGGGACGTTTGATTTTTGAGCGCTGCAGTTCGTAGACAGGAAGACTGTCAGCAGACCGAACAGTAGTGACGGTAAATGAATTTTTTTGACTCGCATAGCCGGATTATCCTCTATAAGCGGATGAATATCAACAGCCATGAACGGCAACGGATAGGGTCAGCCCAAAATGGTGAGGAGTATGTCAGTGACTACGACGTCGAAGAACAGAATCATGACGGAAGACCACACCACGGCCCGCGTGGTGGCCCTGCCGACTCCAGCTGCACCGCCACCGGCATAAAAGCCCTGGTAGCACGATATGGAACTGAAAACGAACCCGAATACCACCGATTTGATGAGTCCTTCCATGATGTCACGGGGATCAATGTAATAAAGAGTGTTGTGCCAGAATGGTCCTTGATCCACTCCCATCAGGGTGCAGGCCACGAAGTAGGCACCGAATATGCCCACGAGGTTGAATACCATGGTGAGAAGCGGCATCATGATTACGCCAGCTACGATCCTCGGAGTGACGAGGAACTGCACCGGGCTTACGGCCATGGTGTAAAGGGCGTCTATCTGCTCGGTTATGCGCATGGAGCCCAGCTCCGTGGCCATGGCTGAACCAGCTCTTGCGGTGACCATCAGTGCCGTCAGGACTGGTGCCAGCTCCCTTGACAGGGTAAGAGCTACGGTAACACCTATATAGGCATCGGCCTGAAACATACGGAATGTATAGACGGTCTGCAGGGAGAAGGCTGCACCGGTGAATGAGGCCACAAGAGCCACGATGCCAATGGAGCCCACTCCAACAAAGTCCAGTGATTTCACGAAGTTGCGTAATCTGAATGGAGGTCTGAAGAGCCAGAATAAAGCCTCCATGGTCAGCAGGAATACGGAGCCGGTTTCCTGAACGATGGTGATTACTGGAGACCAGAATTTATCGGATGTTCTTACTAGATATTTCCATACGGCAGTCATGATTCACTACCTTGCACAAGGTACATGAATAGTCTATGATAGCCGGTACTATGTCAGATCAGGGCATCTTTGTAAAAGTGTTTGCCAGGACGGACGTAGGTAACTATCGCGATCACAATGAGGATGCCTTCAGGGTAGCCAATCTTACGACAGAGGAACACGGTCTTACTCCTACCGTGCGTGAGCATGAGGTGGGAGAGAATGGGTCCCTGTTTATGATATGTGATGGCATGGGTGGTGCCGCGGCCGGAGAAGTGGCTAGTAACATGGCAGTAGAGGAAATTTACCGCACTGTCATTCAGCCGCCCAAGCCGCAGACCCGTCTGGAACTGGCAAGAAGACTCATATGGGCGATAGATGCTGCCAACATGGCTATCTTTCGTAAGGCCGAGGAGAATCCCTCTATGAAGGGTATGGGTACCACGGCCACGGTGGCGGCTGTCCATGATAGAATTCTCATAGTTGGACAGATTGGAGACAGCAGATCCTATATAATACGCAAGGGCAGGGCTTATAGAATGACGAAGGATCAGTCTCTGCTCCAGAGACTCATAGATGCAGGACATCTTACCGAAGAAGCAGCCTCACAGTCCATGCATCAGCACGTTATTCTTCAGGCTCTGGGAGTGAAACAATCTATTGACGTGGTCCTCACCATTTCTGTCTTGGCTCAGGGAGATCAGTTACTTTTGTGTTCTGATGGCCTGACCGATGTTATTCCTGACGAGGACATTGCACGTATAATAACCGAAAACAGCAGTCTGCCTCCTTCAGAGGTGTGCAAGATACTCACCGAAGAGGCTAAGAGGCGCGATTCTACAGACAACATAACTGTGATACTCGCCCGTTTCGAGGGCGCAGACCTTCCATTGCCCTCCAGGAAAAAAATAGAGTACGTAGAACTCGACAAGGAACACCTGGAAGATGAGAAACTCCTGACCCAGGAACTGTTCAAGGAAGATACCCAGGTGCTGGCTTCATTCATGTTTCCCCATAATGACAAGGAATAGCAACTCATGATCCTTGTGATCTCTGTGGCAATCGTTGCACGGATTTCAGTTTTGGCATCGTGTCGGGAGGCTATGCTCAGTTATGTGCAGGGCAAAGCGGTCCCTGCTCCACAACTGGTCACGAGACTGTTTGAGTGTACGGGCCGCGTTTTATCGGACGTCCCGGTATCCGGCGACAGATCTGCCTTGCAGGATTCCGGAACGATTCCGGTAGCCAGGGCGACCGGGGCAGCGCGGATTTTCGTGCCCGGTGGCACGTGGTGGATTGGCAATACACCTTATATGACTTCATTGGCCTCGTTCGTCTGGCATGTAGACGGCCACAGGGGCGCTCCGCCACGTCTCGAGACCGCCAAACTTACGAAGATGAGTCCTTTTTGGGTGGATGCAAAACCCGTGAGTGTCAGGCGTTATACCGGTTCGGGGGCAGATGTTCCCGTCAGGGGAGTCTCTTTTGAGG
>JALWFW010000130.1 GCA_027013865.1 Polyangiaceae bacterium
ATACAAAAACACCGCCAGAGAGGAAGTTCTCCCATGAGCATCGTTCCCGAAAGGGCGACTTCTGGCACCTTCAAAACGATACGATGCGGCCACGGACCTTTAGACCGCGGCTGGCATTCCAGGATTCCAAGGAGTTGGTGACATCATGCCAAAAGGATATGTAGCACTGGTACTGCATGCACACCTGCCTTTCGTAAGACACCCTGAATACGGTCACTTCCTGGAGGAAGACTGGCTGTACGAGGCCATAACCGAAACGTATATTCCACTGCTGCGCATGATGGAGGCTCTAAACAGGGACGGTGTCCCCTGGAAGCTCACCATGTCCCTGACCCCGCCCCTTCTGGCCATGCTCAGCGACGACGTACTCAAACACCGCTATGCCCAGCGCCTGGATATGCTCATCGAGCTGGCGGAAAAGGAAATCAGGCGTACCAGTGAACACGGACACCTCAATTATCTAGCCAATCACTATCACCGTCAGTTCTTGGAAACGCGCGATTTCTGGCGCAAATGGGAAGGAGATCTGGTGGCTGCCTTCCGCTCACAGATGGAGACCGGCAACCTGGAGATAATAACCTGTGGCGCCACCCATGCCTATCTTCCCCACTACAGATGGTATCCTGAGGCAGTTAGAGCCCAAATAGCCGTGGCAGTAGACCAACACATACGTCTTTTGGGGCAGGCACCAAAGGGAATATGGCTTCCTGAATGTGCCTATTACCCAGGGCTTGACAGGCATCTGGCTGAATTCGGTATCCGATACTTCATCAGTGACGCCCACGGAATCCTATTCGCCCATCCAAGACCACGTTACGACAACTATGCTCCCATATTCTGTGAGGAATCCGGAGTGGCTGCCTTTGGCCGTGATCTCGAGACCAGCGTACAGGTATGGAGCAAGGACAGCGGTTATCCCGGGGATCCCATCTACAGGGAGTTTTACAGGGACATCGGCTACGACCTGCCCCTGGACTACATCGGTCCCTACGTCCAGCCCGACGGCAAACGCAAGAACGTGGGTATCAAATACCATCGCATCACCGGAAAGACCGAACACAAGGAACTTTACGATCCATACTGGGCACGCGAAAGAGCAGCCGTTCATGCGGGCAACTTCATGTTCAACCGCGAACGTCAGGTGGAATACCTCCATGCCAAGTACGGCCGTGAACCAATCGTGGTGGCACCTTACGATGCCGAACTTTTCGGACACTGGTGGTACGAGGGACCGTGGTGGTTGGAATACCTCATCCGCAAGAGTGCATATGATCAAAACGTGTATGAACTGACGCACCTCGCCGATTATCTAAGGAGACATCCCACTCAGCAGGTAGCTCAGCCGGCAGAATCGAGCTGGGGCAACGCAGGGTATCACGAGGTATGGTTGTCTGATGTCAATGCCTGGATCTACAATCACCTGCACCGTGCCACTGAGATGATGATAGATGCCGCCAAGAAACGCCCCGAAGCCTTTGGACTCGAACGGCGTGCCCTCAATCAGATGGTACGCGAGCTCATGCTGGCTCAAAGCTCAGACTGGGCCTTCATCATGAAGACCGGCACCATGGTAGAATACGCCAACCGCCGCACCGAGAACCATCTGCGCAGGTTCCTGAGACTTCACTCCATGGTGGAGTCTGGGAACATCGATGAGAAATGGCTGCTTAAGGTAGAGGCTCTGGACAACATCTTCCCATTCGTGGATTACAGGGTATACAGGTGATTGCTCTACTTCTTTTGCCACTCCTCTTGGTCAGTCCCAAATCCGTAAGCGTAACTAGCGGATATATATGGACATTTCAATATCCTCGTTTCTCGCAGGATCACCTGAGGGGCAGGATTGGAGGGCCTGGATGGTTTACTGTTCTGGAGACGGCAGGAAGATGCAAAGGTAATGGAAGATGGGTGAAAATAGGCGACCACGCGTGGGTGTGTACGGCCTATACCACGACCTCCAGAAAAATGCATGACAGCCACGGACTACGTGACTGGTACACGTGGTTCAGGCCAGGGCCCTACTATATGGGTACTGGACATTTCACCATGATTGCTGCAAAGAAGTCCGGCTTGTACGGCAATGGCGCACGCAGACTACGCGGCCTGCGCGGTTTCATGGTGGTGCGTACCGAACTTTCGGGCGGTAGGCCAGTAGCCCGGACTTTTGAGGGCAATTACATTTCAGCCGACTCCCTACGCCCTTATCCGACAACCGCTGCTTCGGGAATAACTCTCTCCAAGAATACACGATTCCCTATTGCTCTGGTGGCAGGACAAAAGCCGCAACTCATGCGATTTCGCGGCGGCAGATGGGTGCCACACAAAACTCTTCGGCGGTGGACTTGGAGAGAGATCCTTCCTCCAGAACCCAAGATAAAAATGGCCAGGCTCCGGTGGGCCAAGAAATATGCCCTGAAAATCAGTGATATCCGTATCGCCTTCAAACCCGACAAACCTCAAAGCGTTGGGGATCACGAGCACTGGATTCATGTGGATCTGGATCAGAATCTTGTATTCGCCATGGAGGGCAGCCGTGTGGTTCGTATCATCCCGGCCAATTCCGGGCCCAATACACCAGCTGGTTTGTTCAGGATATACTGGAAGGTCCTCTTCGACACCATGGACCGGCAAAATGTGAAACACCCCTATCTCGTGGAAGCAGTGCCATACGTACTTTACTTCAAGGACGACTTCGCCCTCCATGCTGCCTACTGGCAGACTGAATTCGGCAATCAGTCAAGCCACGGCTGCATCAACCTGCCTGTGCATGATGCGGCATTCCTGTTTCTGTTCGCCTCCCCAGCACTTCCACGCGGTTTCACTGATCTCTACACTGCCCGCCCTGATGAGGGAACCGTGGTTCAACTAACGAGAAATGAGCACCTTTCATGCGGTGAGAAACTCTCCAGATAATAATCTGATGATAATCTGATGACTTCTGGCAGCGATATCGTACCGCTCCAGTTGGATAAACCGTGGGTAATGTTTCTCCAGATAATGCAGCAGCCATGAGTCCACTATGACGTAGTAAGGCTGTCAAGACATGCCCCTCAAGAACTTTGCGTGTAACTATATGATATTAAAGGTGATTTTAGACATGAGGTCTCAGGCGGCAATGCCTGATGAATGCCATCTTTACCAACGTCTGCCTCTAAGCATGGCCAGGGCAAGACCAAGAAGGGAAAGCATGAATCCCGGAATCGTACCGTGCTCCGTAGATGCCGGTACCCGGCAGGAGCATCCAGCACCACCGTGGACCTGAAGAACAGGCGTATCCGTGGAACTACCCGTATCCGTGGAGTCTGTGGAATCTCCCGTATCCGTGGAATCCGTGGAATCCCCCGTATCCGTGGAGTCGCCCGTATAATCGGGATCACAGGCATTGCCTACTCCGTCATGGTCCTCGTCTCCCTGCTCAGGATTTGCCGTGTCCGGGCAGTTGTCAGCAGTATTGGGAATGGAGTCTCCGTCTCTATCCGTATCGCAGGCATCTCCTGCTCCGTCTCCATCGGAGTCAGTCTGATCGACATTGGAGGCATCCGGACAGTTATCAGCAGTGTTGTCCACGCCGTCGCCATCGATGTCGCTGTCACAGACATCACCCGTGCCATCGCCATCCGTGTCATCCTGGGAGGGATTGGCCACATGCGGGCAGTTATCCGACGCATCAGCAATGCCATCGCCATCGAAGTCTATTTCACAGGCATCTCCCACACCATCCCCATCGCTGTCGGTCTGGTCGGCATTGGAGACCAGCGGGCAGTTGTCCGATACATCGGAAACACCGTCGTTGTCATCGTCGTCATCGCACACGTCTCCTGCTCCGTCTCCGTCAGTGTCAGCCTGATTAGAATTCTGGACCAGTGGGCAGTTGTCAGACGCATCGGAAACGCCGTCGTTGTCATCGTCGTCATCGCACACGTCTCCTGCTCCGTCTCCATCTGTATCCGTGAGATCGGTGGAGTTTAGCGTCGGGCAGTTGTCAGATGCATCAGGCACCCCGTCGTTGTCATCGTCGTCATCGCACACGTCTCCTGCTCCGTCTCCATCTGTGTCCGTGAGATCGGTGGAGTTTAGCGTCGGGCAGTTGTCAGATGCATCAGGCACCCCGTCGTTGTCATCGTCGTCATCGCACACGTCTCCTGCTCCGTCTCCGTCAGTGTCCGTCTGATCGGAGTTGGCTACCAAAGGACAGTTGTCAGATGCATCAGGAATGTTGTCTCCATCTGTATCATCTTCACAGGCGTCTCCTACCCCATCACCATCCATATCCGCCTGGTCAAAGTTGGACACCAGAGGACAGTTGTCCAAGTTGTCGGAAATATTGTCGTTGTCGTCATCGTCGTCGCAGGCATTGCCGTACCCGTCCCCATCTGTGTCCGTCTGGTTAGAGTTGGACACCAGAGGACA
>JALWFW010000131.1 GCA_027013865.1 Polyangiaceae bacterium
TTGCAGGGCAGCCCGACGCCCCTACGAGTGCCTGCACCTGCTCTTGAAAGAAAAGCATGTCCAGCCAGGAAGGCTAACCACGGACCCTTGCAGGGCAGCCCGACAGCCCTGGTGATACGGGATGTATTTTTTGAAACTCCGGCAAAAACTGTTGATGGCGTTCTAAGGTATGCCCGTGTAGTCCAGAGCACCTGAAACTTTAGATCCGTGTGGCACCATTCGCAGGCCATCCTTGCAGGGCAGCCCGACGGCCTTGCTGGTGTTCAGTCGGTATCCATACCCTTGCAGGACCCCCGACAATCCTACGAGTGCCTGCACCCGTTCTTGAAGCGAAAGCATGTCCAGCCAGGACGCCATACCAGCCCGACGGCCCTACCATCACATCGACTGAAAAAATCTGGAACCCACACTATAAGACAGAGACGGAGAGCCGGTTCAGTGAACGATAGACTGCGGCCCCCTCATCATTCCGGTTCCAGGCCTTGAAAAGGGGGCTGGTGTGCATTACCCTGTGTCGCCAGTGGAGAGATACGTGATGCACGGAATATTCGAGCTCGATGCCATGAAGGAACAGTACAAGGGCCTGGCGGACGCCCTGGTCAGCAGGCTGCGTGCGGCCATGCCAGGTGAAATCATGCTCCCAGGAGGGCTGGACTTCACCGGATCGTACACTCCCCACAAGGGCCCTTACGTGGGCCAGGCCCTGCCTGCCACCGTTCATGTGGACACCTTCGACGGAGAGAAGGTATCGGGGCGCATTTCCATATCAAATCTCTTCGATGATGCCCAGTTCACCATGTCGGTGAAGAAGGGACGCCTTGAGGGCAGCGTTCCTGCCGGACCCATAACCTACACTATTCAGGCCGATCTGCGCTCAGTGCGTCCGGTCCTTAGCCACAGGCCTCCGTCCCTGAGAATGGAGGGCGCCCTGTTTATGGAAGAAAACCATCTCGGAGACATAGTCCTGTACTTCCCCCTGTCCCAGCTCAGCCGCCTGTGGCACCACTGAATTTTACGTCCCGTCCTGCTCAGTCACCTGGTTTTAATATGTAACTTGCTGATATTATTCAAATGATTCAAATTCTTTGTAAAGATCCATGTCTTTTAGGGCCTTTGGCAGGTAGGAGATGATGTCCGTAGCGAGAAGAGCTCGCTCTCCTATTTTTTCGGCAGCCAAATCCCCGGCCATCCCGTGTACATACACGCCACATGCTGCGGCTTCTTCAGGAGAGGCACCCTGGGCCAGCAGGGAGGCGATGACTCCGGTGAGTACGTCGCCCGAACCACCGGTGGCCATGCCTGAATTGCCCGTGGGGTTGATATATGCCCTGCCTTGTGGAGTGGCGATGATTGTGCGGGCTCCCTTGAGGACCACCACGGCGTTCCATTCGGAGGCGTATTTCCTGGCCGTGTCCACCCGATTGGACTGAATCTCGTTCACCGAAAGGCCGGTGAGCCTGGATATCTCGCCTGGATGCGGAGTCAGTACGGATAACTGCTTGATTTTACTAAAGATTTCCGTATCGTGTGCCAGAAGATTCAGACCATCGGCATCGATAATCACCGGAACTTCCACCTCTTCCAGCAGTCTCACGAGTAGCTCACGCATGGACTCTGTCACTGGAATGCCGGGACCCACTGCCAGCGCGTTCTTACCATCTAAGGCAGCCAGTATGTCGTCCAGGTCGTCCGGTTCGGGAAGCCTGTCTGGCGGTGATATGGCAGTGGCCATGAGCTCGGTGATGCGCATCATGACCGTATCCATGAGAGGACCGGGGACTCCTAGGGTGACGAGCCCGGCGCCGCTGCGGGCCGCTGCCTGACCCACCATGAGGGCGGCTCCAAGTTTGCCCGGAGAGCCGGCCATAGCCAGGACGTGCCCGAAGGTGCCCTTGTGTCCCTGTTCGGGTCTGGAAGGCATGTGCTTGACTACCCAGTTGTCATCCAGAAGCATGGTGTCTGACGGGACTTCGTCTCTGGGCAGGGAGATGTCCACCACCTCGACCTCACCGCAGTACTCGAATCCTGGAGCCGTGAACTGACCTATCTTGGGATATCCGAAGGTCACCGTGAGATCGGCTTTTACGGCAAGTCCCATGACGGTGCCCGTGTCTGCACTGAGGCCGGAGGGAATATCTACTGAGACGATTTTTGCATCGGATGCGTTGATGGCTGAGATCGCCTCCCGGGCAACTCCCGTGACTTCTCTTGACAGACCGGTGCCGAAGATGGCGTCTACGATGATGTCTGCCTGCCGGAACAGGGCTTCGACGTGCGGAAAATCCTGGGTTCCGGTGATCTCATATATGGAGATGCCCAGAGCATCGGCTGCTCTGGCATTTACAGCGGCGTCACCTTTGAGATCCTCCATGCGGCCCAGGAGCACCACGGCCACACGTGCTCCGTTGAGAAACATATGACGAGCCACTACGAGACCGTCGCCGCCGTTGTTGCCACGTCCTGCCACCACGAGCACGTCGTCCCCTTCAGGATACCACTTTTCAATTATGTGCCGTGCCGTGCCTGAGCCTGCCAGTTCCATGAGAGCCACGGACGGTATGCCCACGTCCTCGATGGCCCTGCGATCCATCTCTCTCATCTGTGATGCCGTAAGCAGCTTCATTTTCACTCCTCCGGAGAAGATATTCTTACGTAAAATTAACTATCTGTGAAACTGGAAAATCAGGAATTTAACAGTAAGTTTACTTGAATGGTGACAACATTGCGTTATCACATGTAACAGATTCCAAAAATGGAGGCTGTCATGAAAAAAATTCTCTACAGTATGGCGATATTGACGATTTTATTGGTATTTTCCGGGCCTGTATCTGCCCAGGATGTCTTTCATCTGGAAGGTGGGCGTATCAACACCACCAATACTTACTATACCTGCACGTGGGATACGGTAAACTTCCAGACCCCATTCGATGCGACGCCAGTGGTCGTGGCCATCCCGTCCTTCTCGGGTGGCCATCCTACCAGCATCCGTATGAGAGATATCACTACGTCGGGATTCGAGACGGCTCTCGTCGAGCCTCCCGGCTGGGATGGCCCGCACACCACCCAGACTATATCCTACATCGCAGCCACTCCTGGGCTGTGGCTCCTTCCGGACGGCAATTACATAGAGGCCGGAACCGTTGCAGTGAAGGATGTGATCACTTCGCAGAATGCCACGTCATTTCAGGGCATCACGGTGCCAATTTCAGGCCAGTTCAAAAATCCCGTGGTTCTAGTGCAGATCCTGACCATGGAAAACGAGAGGAACAATCCCCCGTGTGATCCTGGCACTGGAAACGGTGAGGTGAGTAAGCCTTGGTTGACTCCAAAAGTTCTTTCGGTTGGCCCGTCGTCTTTCGTGGTGGCCCTCGACGGTGGTGAATGTGTGCCTGATGCCTCGGACATGACCATGCCCGAGAGCATTGGCTACATCGTCATGGAAGGGGATACAACGGGTTCGTTCACTGGGGATTCTGGGGCCCAGGTAAACTACGAGACACGTCTGTTTTCCATTGCCACGGGCTGGAGCGATGGTACCACTCCCGTGACATTCCGTCAGTCCTACGCATCCACGCCGTACTTCGTGGCTTCCCTCATGACTCGTAATGCAACCGATGGCGGATGGCCCCGTTTCACCAATCTCACCACCACAGGCGTTGAAATCACCATAGATGAGGACACATGTGTCGATTCGGAGCGTTCCCACTCCGATGCCACGGAGATGGCCGGCATGCTGGCCTTTTATCCGAATTTCCACCTTACGGATAATGACGTGGATGGAGATGGCGTGTCTAACGATGTGGATAACTGCGTCGTGGTACCGAATCCTAACCAGACGGACACAGATGGAGACGGAGCCGGAGATGCCTGCGACGATGATGACGACAACGACAATGTTTCCGATGCGTCAGACAACTGTCCTCTGGTAGCCAATTCTAACCAGACGGACACAGATGGAGACGGAGCCGGAGACGCCTGCGACGACGATGACGAGAACGACAATATTTCCGATGCGTCAGACAACTGTCCTCTGGTGTCCAACCCTAACCAGACGGACACAGATGGAGACGGAGCCGGAGACGCCTGCGACGACGATGACGACAACGACAATGTTTCCGATGCGTCAGACAACTGTCCTCTGGTGTCCAACTCTAACCAGACGGACACAGATGGGGACGGGTACGGCAATGCCTGCGACGACGATGACGACAACGACAATATTTCCGACAACTTGGACAACTGTCCTCTGGTGTCCAACCCTAACCAGACGGACACAGATGGGGACGGGTACGGCAATGCCTGCGACGACGATGACGACAACGACAATATTTCCGATGCGTCAGACAACTGTCCTCTGGTGTCCAACTCTAATCAGGCGGACACAGATGGGGACGGGTACGGC
>JALWFW010000132.1 GCA_027013865.1 Polyangiaceae bacterium
TGTTATTATCCTGCAAAAACGAAATACATCACAACACTGAAACTCCTTTTCAACCCACACTCTTTTTAGAAACTGCTGTAATATCAAGGTGTTACACCGCAAATACCGAAATACATCACAACACGGAGGCTCCTTTTCAACCCCACTCTTTTTATAAACTGCCGTAATATCAAGGTGTTACACCGTAAATACCGAAATGCATCACAACACGGAGGCAGCAGGTGTGAGCAGAGTATGAGAACACAGACAGCAATCCGGTTATGTGGATTCGTGGACGAATCAGACCACAGACAACGGAACCTACTTACAAATCCACTGTGATGACGTTCACGTCCAATCTGAAACTATTGTTGACTGTCAGTAATCTACTGTTCTATCGTTTTTTTATGCAGTATCTCATTTTTATTCTGGTAATCCTCTCATCCTCCATGGTGACCTCACCTTCCAGAGCTCAAGACAACGACCTCAACGATACCGGACAAAATGACGCCACATACATCTATACTTCAGGTGTATACGGAGCTCTATTGAATCTCCATCATCTGGGATGCGGTGACATCGTGCTTCTCGGCACCGAGTGGAACGACCTGCCCATACTGGGTTTCATCATGAAAGGACGCACCCCGGACGCGCCAGAAGTGCTCCTGACCGGAGCCATGCACGGTAGCGAGAACGGCGGAACGACCATGATAGTCAACACACTGTACCGTCTTTGCGAGGATTACCGATGTTCAGGACTTCCATACACTATCCTTGCAGTGCCTATACTAAATCCTTACGGTTTCTTGAAAAACATGCGGTTTACCGTAGGAGGGGATCCTCCAGACTACATCGATCCCAACCGCGAATTCGGACTCGCTGCAAACCAACAGCCCTACAAGACCCAGATCACAAAAATCGTGATGCAGTTCCTGGGTCATGGATCCGTTATGGCGTATGTAGACTACCATACCATAGCTCGCATGGCACTGTTCCCCTTTGCCTACCCCACCATTCCAGATACTCCTTCCTGACAAAGAGATCTTAGAACCCATTACCGAGCTATATTCAGACATCGGATGGGAAGCCTACCTCGATGCTATCGTCCCTTATTATGCATCTGGCCTCGAGTGCGACACTGCCTATGGCCTTCTGGGTATCCCGGCCTGGACCGTGGAACTCACGCAGTTCGAGGATCCCACGGAAGATTACGATGCCCATTATGATGTGCTCCTCAATGCACTGGACCTGCTCAAAAACCGTTTGGTCAGGGTCAGATTCGGCAGCCAAGACGGTTCTCCGGTGAAGGCTGTCATCAGACTCGCCTCGGGCCGGGTCGTCTATGCCGACTCGAGGGGCGTCGCGTATGCCGTGCGGGGAGACACTAAAAATGCCACCGTGTATGCTCCGGGTTACATGCCCCAAGATATCGTCATCAATGGAACCGATATGCAGGTAACCCTTGAACCAGCCACAGAAGACGCTCAGATGAAACCCTTCGCCCTGGTTTCGATATGGAAGGATTTCGAAATACTCGAAAATCCCGGGTGGCCGCTCATGAATATACCTGTTCCTGCGAACGATACCGGCTCCATCGCGCCACTAGAAATGATAAGTGATGCCTACGCCACCATCGACATGGGAGCCTATTCGAGGTGTGGCCAGATTCAGTTGACCTGGGATTCTACTGACAGCAACGCGATACCCTATATCCAGGTGTCCCAGCATCGCTACGGTCCCTTCGGGGATTTTGTGCCAGCCTCGAAAGATGGCACCACAGTGCCAGCATGCGAAGAGTCCTTCAGATATGTCAGGATTCATAACCCCTCCTCCAATGCAGTCATCACCATAACGGATCTGTCCGTGCCTTATTCCACCGTAGAGAAGGACGCCGATAACGACGGTTACAGCTCGCCCCTCGACTGCGACGATCTCAATCCCGATACCCATCCAGGAGCCACGGAGCTCGCCGACGGACTGGACAACGACTGCAATGGTATCATGGATGACGGACTGGATGCCGACGGCGATGGATTCGCTCCACATCAAGGGGACCGCGACGACTCGTCCCCAGCAGATACCCCAATTCGCTACTCCACTGATGCCTGCCTGCCGTGGGGAGAAAGATGCTTCGACGCAACAACACTCACTGCCGACTGCCCAGCAAAACCGGACGCTTCCGACACGGATTCGGGTTCTGAGAATTCAGGCTCTGAAAACGGATGCTCATGTACCACACCAGCTGGCCGCAGCCCTGTTCCCTGGCATATAATCGCCGCATTGGCCGCCCTTCTCATTTCCTTGAAACGTACAGTGTGATTGACTGTCGCGCTTCTTCCATTATATATGCCCCATGGGGTCATCGTACGGCCTCATAAAAGTTTAATTATTTTCAGGTGTTACAATGGGTTCCAAACTCAAGGACATAAACCGGCGCCACGATTTTTTCTACAAAAGAGCCAAGACGGAGCGCTTTGCTTCACGGGCCATCTACAAACTCCAGGAGATTGACGAGCGGTTCCGTATCTTTAAAAAGGGCATGCGCGTGCTGGATCTCGGAAGCGCTCCAGGCTCGTGGCTTCAGTATGCAGCCTCTAAAGTAGGTCCAGGGGGACGGCTCGTGGGGGTAGACCTGCGCCCCCTTCGGGTGGCACTGCCCGGCAATACCGTGTTTCACGAAGGTGACGCCTTTGCGAGAAGTGCCGATGACTACATCTCGGACGCAGGCGGTAAATTCGATGTGGTGATGAGCGACATGGCTCCCGACACCATCGGAATACGCTTCACGGACTCCGCACGCTCCGCACGTCTGGTAATAAGTGCAGCCACCCTTGCCCACGAGGTGTTAAAACCCACGGGCTGGTTCATCACCAAAATCCTGAGCGGAGAGGATACTGAAGTGGCCCTGTGGGAGGTGCGACGCAGGTTCAAGAAGGTCAAGACAGTAAAGCCCGAAAGCTCTCGCAAGGAAAGTGTCGAAGTCTACTTCGTGGCATGGGAACGCCGGGAAGAACTTCTTCCCCCAAAGGACTGACCGGAACCTTTATGCCACGAGTTTGGCTTGAGGCAGTGGTGGCTCTAGCCGGATGGAGTTTGTACAGTGTTCGATGTATCGTTCGGAGAGATATTCTTCATAATCGTAATCGCCCTTGCAGTGCTGGGCCCTGAAGGTCTCCCCGAGGCGGCACGGAAGCTGGGTGAGCTAGTGGCTACCATAAAACACTACCTGCAGGATATTGCCAGAGACGTATCAGAGCATGACGAGGCCAGGGAGGTGATGAAGGAAGTCCACGGCACGGTACGCGAAATCCGTAATGCCGTGAATCTGCGGGGAATAGTCAGGGAAATAGAGGATACCATAGACGACAGCGTCACCGAGGTATCCGAATCCATACGGGAGGTAAAGGACAGCCTGAACCTGAAAAAACCGTCTGATCCGTACTTCGAAGGTCGTGGTGTCCGTACTGGCCGTCATTTTCGTGTAGTGAGACCTGGCAGAAGGCCCGAATCCTCCGGAAGCAGTGCCACACAACAACATAAAACCGCAGGCAAGACACAAGAGGTGTCCCAACCACGAGGGCACCACATATCAGAATCCCCGGACACTGGTGATACCGACTGATGTCACCAGCCCACCCCTAAACCACTTTCATATATAACCACTTGATTTAATTGATGTTTTTTAGAGTGACCGTTTCTTTTTCATTCATGGGCGACTATGCGTAACAGGTGTTCGAGCACCTCCACGGTCTCGTTCATCTCGGAATCACCCGTGGCACTGACGTAGGTCTGTATATCATCTATCAGTTTACCGATTTCCTCCATCCTATCGGTTTGCTCCAGCCCATCGGCATTGACCAAGATTCGGGCGTAACGCACCAGCAGATCAGCCTTCTGAAGACGGGTCACGTCTGATGAGAAAAGCTCCGCCAGACTCATGGTCACCTCTCTGGAGTGCTCCTGCCTGGTGGCTATGTCTTCCCAGGTCACCCTGAAGGTGAACAGGCTGTCCGTAGGTACGGTCGTGGCGTCTATACAGTAACGCATGGAGAAATGGTAGAACATGCCATCGTTGGGAGCTATGTTCTGCTCACGCACACGGCTGGCATCAGTGGAGACCTCCTCACCGTGGAACTCGTCCAGCACGAACATGGGAGGCACGTCCACTTCCAGGCGAACATTCAAGGCAGCCACTTCCACGTTGGACAGAAAACGCTCAGGCCCGAACACCCTGTCGGCCTCCTCCTGAGAATCGATGTACACGTACGCGCCCTTGCCCAGATCCGTGACCGTGTCCATGAGACGGTGATCGTAGTACCTGTCGTCCGAGGCAGCACCGATACCAATCATGTAGATGCCTTCGCCCTCCACAGCCTCGGCATACGAGCCTATGACTGACGCATCACTGATG
>JALWFW010000133.1 GCA_027013865.1 Polyangiaceae bacterium
TTATGCGGCTGATGCGTGGGAGGACGCTGCCGTCGAAGCTTTGAGGCACAGGGACGGATGTCGCCGTGCCGACGTGGAGCACGTATCGGTGGCCCACGTGGCGGCCCGCAGATGGAAGAAGGCAGCCCTTTACGTGGTGGGGCATGCCCGCTCCTTCGCACCGCTGAAGGACAGCAGGTCCCGTACTCCCATTCATATGGCAGCCTCGTCTTTTCCTGAGGCAGCTCTCGTGATCCTGAAGAATCCCGGAATGGCCCTCATCCGCGACAACCGTGGAGTGACTCCTGTACATCTCGCAGCCAAACTGTGCAGTATGCAGGTATGGGGAATAATAACCGGGTCGGCAAAATTCTATTCACTGCGTGATGCCATGGGTCGCACTCCCCTTCATTACGGTGCTGCGGGTTGTTCGGACGAGGCCATGGACGTCCTTGGAAGTTCGAAGCTCCGCAAGATGGCCGATTCCAGGGGATACACCGTGGCCCACTATGCCGTCCGGCACAGGATTGCAGCCGTAAGAGCCCTGGATGATCGCGGGATATGGTCCCTGACCGACGGAAAAGGCTGGAGTGTGGCTCATGAAATCGCGTCATGCACCAAGGATGGTCCTGTGCTCGTGGTCGAACGAGCCCTGAAAGACACTCGTCTCGCATCTTTTTCAGGTCCCCGGGGAATCACTCCGGTTCATGCGGCCTTGGATCCACTGGCTCATGAGGGCTGTCTTGCCTATCCTCCTTCTGCGGCCAAGATGAGAAAAGCTGCTGACATGCTGGGGGATGCCTTTAGAAAGGCCCTCGAAACCGCCCGTACGTCTCACATCAGAAAATCGGTTGCCCCGCAGAATCGTGCGAGACCGGTTCCACGAAAGGTACGCCGGAAGAAGGGACGCCAGCGCGTAATCAAGAAGGATCGCGGATCCTCAAAATCCAGTAAGGCATCCCGGACGTCAACCGGCAATAAGAGGCTTACCCTGCCCAAAGGCCCATGGCTGCTTAGGGATGGCCGACAGCGTACACCTCTTCATCTGGCAGCCGCGCTTTCGCCGGTGGTGGCTTCCCTGGTGATAGAGCACACGGAGACGTGGCATATAAGGGACTCAATGGGTTACACTCCGGTTCACTATGCCGTGCGCTCCATTGAAAATGCTGCACTCAAGGCTGTGCGTGATCCCCGAATCGCATCCCTGACAGCCGCTGGCGGAGTGACTGCTGCACATCTGGCAGTGCGTGCCTTCAGGAGTGCCGCACTCAAGGCCTTAGATTATGAGGACATAATGTCCCTTGTAGATTCAAAAGGCATAACCGTTGCTCACATCGCCGTCATGTTCCATCCCAAGGCCGCGCTCAAGGCCCTTGGTAGCCGGCGTCCTGCTGTTTATCTCATTGGCGCAGGCAAAGGTCCTTCCGTGGCCCACTATGCCGTGCGTCATCTCGAGGCAGCACGTCTCGCCGTGAAGGATCCGAAGGTGTGCCGCATACGTGACAGGTCTGGGTTCACCGTTGCTCATTGGGCAGCCCTGTTCCATGGACCGAAAATGTCGGGCAGCGATTTCGCCCCGGAGTGTCTGGGGCTGATGACTCCATCCGGTGTGAGTGTCCGGGATTTGCTTAGACCCAGAGTGCTCAAGAGAGGTGCTGGCGCTGCAGATGACGACGGTGACGATGACGTGACCGATCAGTAAGAGTCTACCTAACCCCAAAAATCGTCCCTGCGTTCTACCGATATATAATTTGCTTGTAACATATTGTAATTATTGATGTTTGCGTGAATTTGGGGCTGGTCTCGAACCAGTGATGTCACTGATTTCCAGTCCCAGAGCAAGTCTGAATGATATATCAGGAGCGCCGTAGCTGAAGTCACATGCCCTGGGGGCGTGTACTCACCCGGGCCACTCCAAGGCCATATTCAACAGTGCCTTCTATATCAGAGTCAGTGTAAAGAAGGAGGTAACTTCCGTCCTTCATCATGAGTACCGCAGGACCGAGTTCCGAGACATGCGTCACGAAAGTATTCGGTGTGACGCGGTCGAATACGGGATTGTTCGGATGGTGGGTGAATATGTATCCATCCAGGGACGAGGCCATGCCGATGGAGTAGTTCGCCGCGATCTGTGATACTGAACCGTCCAGTGCCGTGGCCCTGCCCGATTCATACCCGTAGGCCGAATACCACAGATATATGACTTTCTGGGAGCCTCTTTCGGCGAGTATGGCATAGGGGGATTTCACCACTGAAACGTCGCGCCACATCCCAGTGGAGATCTCTCCGGGCATGATGACGGTGCGGCGCTGGGACGTCAGGAATGTACGGCCTTCGAGATCCGAACTCTCCACCACACGTATGGCGCTGCCGTCGCCCACTTGGTAATACAGAAGGAGGCCGTCACCCGAGGGTTTGGGCACTACACTGGGGGCGTGGATGGCCGTCTCGTCGGGCAGGGGTTCCAAGACCAGGTTGCTATCGCGGCTCCAGTTGCGTCCGTCGGTGCTCTGTGCGCGTCCGAACCCACGGCCATCCCCCACCTCGAAGAACATCACGTATCCTGAGGCAGTACGCAGCACCGAAGGCGCTCCAACACGATAACCGTCCTGGGCATCGGATTCGAGGACCGGCGCAGGTGGATCCATGGACCACGAGAGCCCATCACGGCTGGAAGCCCTGAATATTACACGTCTTTCCTGGGAACCCTGATCCATCTCCAGCCACATGTGATAGGTTCCGGTATCATCTTTTATGAGGGTGGGTTCACGCATGACGCGCGGCTCCTGCTGAATTATGCAGTGCTCGTCCGATAGGCAGTCCTCATCCGAGTGACACGCGAAGGTGGTACACCTGGCCCTGGCCAAAGAGCACATCTCTCCTGACTGGCACTCGTCGTCCACTATGCACATCTGCTGGCACACTCCTATGTCACAGCGGGCATTGGGGCCGGGACAGCCGCAGTCTCCCTCACATGGGATGATGCATCGGGAAGTGGTGAAGTCACACGCCATGCCCTGAGGACACTCATCGGCGCGGGTGCAGTACTGAACCGTGCATTTGCCGCACACGCAGGCCTCACGATCCTGGCAGTCCTCATCCGAGTGACACGATCGCAGTTGAGGGGCATCCAGTTTTTGGCAAAAGCCGGAGAGCTGTCCGTCCGGAGAGACCACCCTGTGGTATGCCATGCATATGTCCATGGGGCCTTCGTTCACAAAGGGCGTCATTGAACCCTTGAGTTCGGTTCCCGAAAACAGAGGATTGGTGCCGCGGGTACACGATACGGCAGTAGGAACAGCCAGTAGGACCAGCAGGAGAAGGGCTGTTCCCGATTCAGAAATCCACTGAAGATGAAAACGTAAGCGTCTGGACATTGCCACCAAACTCCACTGCTGGTGTGAACGGATCGGTGGAGGCTATCGTGCTGTCACCCATCCAGGTGATGCGGTAAGACAGACCTCCCTTTACATCGTACCTGCCGAATCTCATCAGGCCGGAAGAGACTCCCAGGCCCACGGAATTCCTGGTGGAATCCACAAGTACAGCGCTGTCTCCTTCGGTGATGGAGGGCTGGAGGGAATAACCCAGGGACACGGACCATGTTCCAGCGCTGACTTTGAGTCCTGCAGCGAAGGAGACGGTGTCCCGTAGCTTGGTGTCCCGGTTTTCTGCCGGGATGAGGGGGGGGATGACTCCCAGGTCCAAAAGGAGTCTCACATCAGGTGTGTTGGATTTGAAGCGAGACCAGGCCTCCCACCATGAAGAGCCGAAAAGGGCCACGTGCGGACCAAAGGGAATCATGAGGGACACGGATGCCATGGCTGGGGTGTAATGATCTATGAAGTCGAGGGTCAAAAGGGTGTCTCCGTTGACCACTCCGGGAACGTCCACGTGGGCAGTAACGTTTAGGGACACCGGTGAGTACATCTCCCCACGGGCATACAGTCCCAAACGCATCCTCTGTCCGGCAATTGATGGTCCTTCCACCAGTATGCCAGCCTTGGGTGTGACCCGTGGGCTGACCACTGCCTGAAGAGCCACGTCACCGTATCTTTCTCCCCTAACGCCCACTTCCATATACAGACTCGGGATGGACAGGTCCATGAACACCGAGGCACCGAATCCCAGGGCTACCCTGCCGAAGTTCCAGGACAGGGCAACGTCTGCGGCCAGTCTGTGCGGGAAGTTGTCATACATTATGTACCGTGGCTCATAAGGAGGGATTGCCTGGAATCTGAAGAGGAATTGGTCAGGCAGATGGAGGGTGATACCGGCGTGCAGTTTTGGAGCCAGACTCACCGCTGCACCCATGTCCGAGCCGCGGTAATCAAGTACACCGGCATCTTTTCCGTTGAGTCTCAGTGAATTCCATGAGAAGGAATAGGCTGCACCGACTCCTGTCGCGTTGTATACCAGAGCAGGATTACCGGCAGCTGAAGCCCAGGGTGCCAGATGGGTACCCCTTGATGAGAAACACAGGGAACTGTCCGCAGAACCAACCCCGAAGACATCCCAGGGACCAGCCAGTAGCATCACCATGAGTACTGCCATCATGGCTGCACCTCCACTGACAGACCCATAAGGAAGAAGAAGCCGCCTGAATCAAGTGTTGGATATCCGGGGTTGCTGGTCTGAAATCCCTGGGATTCGGGATTTCCCTCGGTATCCGGAATCTCGTCAGTGAGAACTCCGTCAGGAGGTGTCTGACCGTCCTGTGACATGAATATCTTCTTCTTGTCACTGCGTGGAATCATATACTGCAACGACATGAAGAGGTGAAGGGTGTAAGCGTCGAATCTGCGAGTCCATCCACCGCTAACGGCCAATTTGTCCCCGTCCATCATGTTGGTGTCCCCTGTCTGGGGCGGCACCGGGGATGACTCGTAAACTGCTCCGGCACGTATACTCTGAAGTTCAGAGAGCCTTTTCTCGTATCCCAACCTCAGAGCCACGCTGTTGTCTAGCACTTGGCCCCGTCCGGTTTGGAGGATTCCCAGGAGTGGAAGTTGAGAGTCCAGGGTGATGTAGGGATCTACATAGGACCACAGCACCTCGTCGATTTGTAACAGGAATTTGCTGGTTCCGGTCATCCAGGAGGCTCCATAGGACAGCACCGGAGGTGAGGGCAGGGCGTCTCCTCTGACTCCTATGTCCATGACGGCAGACACCACGTTCATGACGGATCGGTCCTCGATGTGTATGGACAGACCCTGTCTGTACGATATTCCGGCCTGAAGACGCCTGCCACGGTAATGGATGCCGACAATGGGAGCGGCTGCCCCCTGGAGTTCCTGAACCGTGCGTTGGTGCACGGCTCTGTCGGGGCCTTCGGTCACTATGATGGCTCCAGTCAGATCTGCGAAGACGTCGAAGGCGATACCGAAGGCCCAGGATCCTTTTGCAACGGATATGCCAGGGGCCGTGAAAATCCGCTGCGATCTGTTGTCGTAGTAGGGATAAAAGGGTTCCCTGCTGCCGTGAAAGTTGACCAGGCTGATAGGTCCGGCGGGCATGGACACCACCACTCCACCTGCCACTGTCCAGCCTTTTACCGATGTGCCCCAGGATATGCCAGCCTGAGTATACAAAGGAATGTCCATGTGCTGTGTGCCGGTGGGTGAGTGAAGTGCGGTGTACTGATACAGGACTCCAGCCCATGCTTTGGGTGATGCTTCCAGTGCAGCCGGATTGTAGAACAGACTTTCGGGTCCTCCGGCTGTTACGGTTCCTGTGCCTGCCCTTCCCTGGACCTCGGCTCCAAGACCCAAAAGGTCGGGTGGGGAGGTGAACAGATGAAGTGTTATGAATAAAATGAGCTGCACGACGGGAAAACATACGTCAATACCGGAAGATAGCGATAAAAAGAAATATTTTCTTAGAGACTCTAAGGGAACTACTGGGCTCGCGTATATTTAGACACAGCGCGACAAATGTTGTTGCGCTGAAAAAAGCTTTAATATCAATATGTTACGTTGAATTATTACGCGCTGCACCGTGATGAGCCCGATAGTATGGACAGACCACGTGCGAGCTCAGGTCCATCACGGTGGCCATACGGCCTTGCAGGTAGGGCATATGTGCTTTATGTCACCTCGATGTAGGCTTGCACAATCTGTAAGTTTTTCCGAATTTCGTTTTGATTACAGTAAGTTATCCAGGTATGCCTGCGGAGGGCAGGAGGGGGTGTCCGAAATTTTACGTTTTTGTTGCATGACGATTCATTAAGTGCTTGCTCTTCGTCCATCCTTCAATAGATAAGGGATTCGATGAGCACCAGAATATTTCATTCCCTCAAGGAAGCAGCTTCCGCAATTCAGCCGCGGTCAGTGGCTATAGGCAATTTCGATGGAGTACACAGGGGTCATGCTGCGCTACTGCGTAAGGCTGCAGGTGGGCCGTCTCCATCCGTGGCTCTCACCTTCGAGCCTCATCCTGCCGAATTTTTCGGACGTACCATCGAGAGGCTTACGTCTCCGGAGCGCAAGCTTACTCTCATTGGGCGCAGCGGAGTGGACGGAGTCATAGTGCTTCCCTTTGACGAGGCCCTGGCCTCCATGACTCCTGAGGATTTTGCCGACTTACTCCGTGACGAGCTGGCCCCCGAGCATATATGGGTGGGAGCCGGTTTCAGGTTTGGCCGTGGCCGCTCCGGAGATTCACGGCGTCTCAAGGAACTCATGGAACGTCGCGGTACGGTGGTGCATGTGATGCGTTCGGTTACGCGCAATGGAGAGCCCGTGAGCTCGTCTCGCATCAGAGCCATACTCAAGGCGGGTGACGTGGAGACGGCGGCCCTTCTCCTGGGTAGAGCCCATGAACTGGAGGGCACTGTCGTAAGAGGGCTTGGTCACGGAACCATGCTGGGTTTTCCCACCATCAACATATCCACCTCCATGCTCATTCCTGGCCCGGGAGTATATGCTGGCTTCGTACACTTAGAAGAAGAATGCTGGCCTGCTGCCATATCCGTGGGACGACGGCAGACCATCATGGATGACGGTCAACTCCTTCTGGAGGCCCATATCCTCGACTATTCCGGTGATCTCTACGGTGTGACTGTCTCGGTGTCCTTCCTGTACAGACTGAGAAATCAGCAGAAATTTGCCACAGAGGAAGAACTCGTGGAGAAAATCCGTGATGACGTGAAAAGGGTCAGAACCTTGCTCATCGAGGAAGAACTCCATGAGGAAACGAACCATTGATTTTACTGAGATGAAAAAGAAACTCCTTGCCATGGGGGGGCAGAGCCTAGGAGATGTCCCTGACAGTGAGGACTCGGAGTCGTTCACCGGAGTCCCCGAAGAGCTCAAGGGCCAGTCCATGATGGCTCTTCTTCATGCCAGAGGCTATGCCGCCGGCAGTCCGGTTCTGTCCCCGGAGGACAGTACCACTGGCATCTCAGGCATGCAGATGAGGCTAGATGCCATTTTCGAGCCTCTACAGTGGGAAGGAATATCCGCTGATTTCAGTGAGGACGGAGTGGTTCACATCACCTGGAACGTGCTTCCCAATACCATGTATTCATCCCAGGAATTCCTCGGAGAGACCGATGCGACCCTTGCCATAAGGGTTTATGTGATTCCTATGGGCGGACCCGTGAGCCATGCCACCTGGAATGTGTCTGTATCCCGGGGTGAGGCAGAGATAACCGGGGTTGAGGCAGACAGAATTCGCGTGGTCCTGCTTTTGCGCAGGGATGGCAGGGAGCTGTTCTTGTTTGCCACACAGAGGCTAGAACCGCAGCCACACGAAGAGAGCATGGCAACGGCTGTTGGAATGTAACTCGCTAGAATTACTGTTTTTTTTACTTTTTAGAAGGATTGCAGGGGAGCACCACGGCAACTTCACCGCCGTCAGGCTGAGAGCGCAGTACCAGGGCTCCCTCGTGCGCCCTTATGATGCCGTATGCCTCTGCAAGGCCAAGACCGGCGTGACCCTCCTTCAGGGACACGAAAGGGGGTATGAGAGCTTCGGGATCGCCCGGAAATCCCGGACCACTGTCTTTTATGGTAATGATGCATTCGGTGCCGTCAGCATGCACCTCGACGCTCAGGGTATTTTTGAGTCCGGCTTCGACACCGTTGCGCAGGAGATTGATCAGCGCCTGTTTCAGATCTTCGGCATTTCCTGCAATCTCAAGTGATTCCACGTCTTTTTCGAATCTGGTGGTGACTTTCAGATCATCGAATTCGGATTTGATTTCCGAGATAGCGTCAGTCACCAGGTGCACTGGGCTCAAAAACTGCCTTCGCATGGGCGGACGTCCTGCAAACCTGGCCAGGGAGGATATGAGGGAATCCAGCTCGTCCAGACGGGCATGGAGTTCTTCATAGAAGGGAAGGAGGTCTTCCCTGGCAGACCTGGGGGACTGGAACCGCTGTAGTGTCTCCAGGGCGAACCTGGTCCTGGCCACGGTTGGCTGTATGGCGTGTACTACGCCTGCCACGGTGATGGCCGCACTCCTGAGATCCTCACGCATCTCCACGTGCTGGCGCAGATAGGGCATGATTCCGATGAGCATCTCCCTGAGTCTGTCCGAGGACAGCGGCTTCTCCTCGTAACCACCGAAAAGGGATAGTACTGACGTCGCCCTGCGCAAGACCTCCTTGTCCACTCCCGAAGAGATCAGGATGGGAACGGCCCTCGGGTGTATTCCGATAATAGACCTGAGTGTCTCTATTCCGTCCATGCCGGGCATGTAGAAGTCGCTTATGACGACGTGGATAGGTCTTGAGCGTGCCTTGTCCAGAGCCTCGGAACCTGATGTGGCCGTGAGCACGGAGAAATGATCTAGTTCCGGCTCGCTGCGTATCATCCTTTCCAGCGAGGATAGATGCGCAGGATCGTCATCGACCAGTAGCAGGTACATCTTGTTTTTCATGAATCACCTCTGACAGTGCAGTTGAGCGGCTCTTCATACGGTGTTCTGGACTCTAGGGTAAAGACGGGCATGACATGCTTCTTTTCGGATACCGTCCCGTCGGCAATGATGTCGAATTTCACCTTCCCAAGGAGCCTTCCCGAGGATGTCTTGAGGGATATGTTCCATCTTCCAGGCTTCCAGGTCACATCTGGTGGGGACTCGGAATAGGCAAGATACAGGCTGTCAGCCAGTTTCGTCATGTGTACCCTGGATTTACCCTTCACATGACCGTTGAGTGACCAAATCTCAAAGAAGGTATCCACGTACGGATCCCTGGGAGCATAGAGAATCCGCACCGAATACAACTTTCTGTTCCTTACCTGAGACACCAGGACCCTATGAATGCCAGGGGTGGGAATGTCCCTGCCGTTTCGGGGGGTCATGGCACTGACCACTGACCTGCGCAGGGAATAGGGCACTGCCGGGACGAAGGGGCGAAGCAGCCAGGCCATGAGTCCGAACAGCAGACCCAGGGCAATGAGTCTGTCCCAGGGAAATGATCTGAGATGGCTCTCTACATCCTCCAGGAGACCTTCACTTATGTTGAGACTGAAAAAGCCTATGGATGACAGAGCCCCGGCCAGCACCACGGCAGCATCCATCTGTATGGGCAGCACCAGGGGAACCAGCAGTGCAAGGCTGGAGAAAAGGCAGAAGGAGTAGTAAAGACCCCGTGCCAGACGGTTTTCCATGAGCCAGTTGTCGAAGATCAGATCCTGAGTGGACAGTAGCGCCCCTATCGTAAGTAGAAGAAGCATGTACCAGTTGTAGGAACCGAACACCGTGGCTTCCCAGTAGAAGGGCAACATAAAGAAATACAGTCCCTGATACATGTTCTTGAGCACGTAATTGAGTGTCAGACGCACCCACCTGCGGTTGTGGCCGCTGCGTTCCTCCCACTGGACGTACAGGTCGATGACGATGAGCATTATCCACAGCGCCAGGAGGAAGAATCCCAGTTTTCGCACTGCGGAGAAGTTGTGGTGGAAGAAGAGCATCACGAAGATGCCGTAACCCAGGGCACCCGCGGAGTGGGTCATCCACAGCAGGGTTTCATGTTTGTGTACGAATTCAGAAACCCATCTGTAAGTCTCCCTGAGACGCCTGACAGAACCGCTCATGAGGGTGGATTATATCAGAAAAATCATCTATACCACAAGTGAGATGATTTTTCTGACCGTCTGTTATCCGTTGTATGATTCCATGCGGAGGATTCCATGAATGCCGGCGTAAATTTCGAGGCGATGCTGCCTGCATACCAATTTCTGTCTGGTGCGAAGGTGGCACGAAAGACCATTGGCATGGAGTCTTCTCCAATGGTGCGGCATTCAGAATCCGAACCGTGGGTTGCGAGGGACGGTTGGGGGGCGGTGTTCATGGAGGAAGCAGACGATATCGCTCCTCCGGGGATGGACGAGACCTATTCGGTGGTCTATCACATCCTCATCACTCCTGGTACATCGTCCGTATACAACTCACTCAGACTGCTGCTCGACTTCTTCGATACCATCGGTGGTGTGGCCCTCGATCTCGTGTCCGAGAGAGTTCTTACCCGGTCGCAGGTCCAGGCTCGGATTGATGAAGGGGTGCGTCCTGAGACCATGACTTCGGTGCATGCTGTTCTGGATGACGACGGCACCATAGAGTTTCATTCCCACGGACTCGTGCGTTTTGGACTGCCTGAATTTTCGTTTCGCACCGACAGAGATTCATACGGAGAGGGATATGCCCTTGCCGTGGATCTGATAGCCATGCTCGCGGCTGGAATAAAGCCTGGATACCGGATGAATCTTCCTGCCGGTCCGGTATCCGTAACCTGGACCCCTGAAGGTTTTGCATTCGAGGGGGTGCTCTCTGGTGAGCTGGCAGGGTACATCGTCAGTCTTGGAGGCATGCCCGTCCGTCCCAGTGCCGTTCAGAAGGGCGACTGGGTGAAAGTGGCTCCCGCTGGACAGATCCCCTACTGGGCTGAGGTGCTCGGGGTCCACGACGGTACCCTCGACGTGAGTGTGGTGCTTCATTTCGATACGGGTCGGTATGCAGAGGTGCTTACCATAAGGACGAGTGATTGTGTGGAGGCCGTAAGCTGGGGTGATGGCTGATTTTACCCGAACACGAGCACTTGTTCTGTATGTCATGCTCCTGGCACTGTGGCTGGCAGCAGGGGTCACCGTTTTCGGGATCATTCCCCCATTCCGGGATTCCGGCCTGCCCCGTCTCCTGGTGACGGTAGCATCCATGGCCCTGGCCGTGGCGGCAGTAACTTGTGTTTCGGGCTGGATGTCCTTTGCCTGGATTTCACTGGTGTTACTGTCACCCCCTGCAGTACTGTCAGGGGATGTTTCGGTCATTGGCGCAGCGTCCGTGGTGCTCGTGCTTTGTGGTATCGGAGGCTGGGCAGCCCTTCCAGCTGCACTTGCGCCTCCCTTTGGTATCACTGCTGTTTTGGTGCTGACTGTCAGAAAAGACCTCTGGGCCGTGCCGGTGGCTTTAGCTGCTGGGCTTGTGCTCTGGATGGGCTACCGTCCCGTGTTCTGGCCTTCCCCCTGGTTGTGGCTGAGTGCCATTCTCGTTTTTTCTTCAGGACTGCCTCTTTCAGAGAGACTGGTCACGGTTTTCGTTCCCCTGATCATGGGGCTGCCACAGGGAGCCGCAGCTGCGGCCATATCTCATGACAGCGGATTTTTCAGGACAGCTCTGTCAGTGGCGATTCTTCCGGCGGCTGCCTGGCTGGCGGCAGCGCCATACCTGGGTCATGACCAGGTGTCACCATTAGGGCGAGAAGAGTCCCCTCTCAGGCAGACGCATGACACAGTGAAAAGCAGTGTGGCTAAAAAGCCTTTTAATTCAACCAGTTACAGTTCAAAGTTAGAGCAGGGCAGTGGCAGGGGCATTTCTAGAATCCATCTTGAACGACAAGAAAAGGCAGTTTTTACGAAGTCTTCGAGTGTTGGGGATGCATCAGATGCACAGTTCCCGGACACATCCATTTCATCCATCATGTCACCCATCACTGACTTTGATCCCTGCGCCGAGATGGAATCCGGAACGTTCCAGGGCCGAAGGACGAAAAGCATTCTGAGCATGCTCGCACGTGCCGTGCCACGGAAGATTCTCTCCCCCAACCTTGGTGGCCGTACGGTGAAATTCGTGATGATCATGCCGGGTGGTGTAAGGACTCTGTTCAAACCGGCCCATATCCGGTCCCACATTGCCAAGCCCGGTGCAGAGGTCGGTATGTTCAGGCTTGGCAGGATGCTGGGGATCGGTGCGGTCCCACCTGCGGTCATACGCAGATTCGACGGTCAGATGTTGCGTAGGGTACTCTTGGCAGCCCACAGTTCTGGACTGGAGCTTTTTGATAATCGCGTCCTGCCCGAGGGAAGCGGTATGGTTACGGGTGCCATGATAATATGGGTCAAACATGCCAGAGAGCTCGTCATAACACCTGACATGGTCAGATATTACCTGACTCCAGGTAGAAGACTGAGCCCTGGTGAAAGGCGTATGGCCGCCCAGTTGGCCGACATGTCCGTTTTGGATTACATAGGCGGCAATTTCGACCGCTTGACAGGCGGCAATCTACTGAGGGATTCTTCCGGACATCTGTACTTCATAGACAATGGGGCAGCGTTTCCGGGTCATGGCATTGCCAGTCCTGAATGGCGGCGTCAGGCCAGAAAATACCTCGGGAGAGTGCGTAGGGATATGCTCAAAAGGCTAATTTCCCTGAGATACAGGCATTTTAAACAGTGTCTCGGGGATATCTTGCCCACTGGCAGGATTCGGGAGGCATATGTGAGGACCCAGGAGCTCGTGGCCCATTTTCAGGGAATCATGATGCAGTGGGGAGCCAAAGGGGTCCTGGTGGATGAAAATAATGCTTCCGTGCCTTGATTTCCTGTGCCATTGTGTCTTATGCTACACTCTCACGAAAGGGGTGAATCGATGAAGCGGATCACCTTTGTTGTTACGACACTGGTACTGGTATCCACATTTTCACTGAACGCGTATGCTACATGTCCGAAAGAGACGACATTCAAGCTGCGTGAGCACCGCATAAAGGCCGAGGAGTCACTGTTCAAGGCCTATGATTTCCTTCAAACACTGGATCACGTCAGTAAGGGGCTAGCCCTGGCAAAGGGTGAGTGTGCCAGTAGTGACTACGTGTTCAGAATGAACGTGCTGGCTGGTGCTGCCTACTACTACAAAAAAGATCCGAAGGGTGCGCACGATGCATTCATGCAGGCACTCAAAGCAAAGGATGCGGATCTTCCCAAGGATCTTTCCGCTCCCGCATTGCTCAGGTTTTACGAGAGTGTGCGAGCAGAATTTCACAACAAGCTGGCTGCCAAAAAGGCCAAGGAAGAGCAAATCAAGAGACTTCAGGCGACTACGGGCATGCCTCCAGAGCCTGAGGAATCTCCCAAGATGCCGATAGAGCACAATCCACGTACAGAAGGTTTCAGGGGACGCGACTTCCTGATTTACTGCCGTCTGAGTGACACTATTCTTTCCAGGGCAGCCAAGGTCCTTGCATATGTAGATACATCCGGTGACGGCACATACAAGGAATTCCCCATGCAGAAGATGGGTAAGCGCCGTTTTGTGCTGATGCTCAAGGGAAATAATACGAAGGTCCCCCAACTGAAATATTACATCATGGCCTTCGATGCCCAGGGCAAGCCCCTTGCTGCATCTGGCAATTCCGGTATGCCCCATACTGTTCCCATGAAGATCCCCCAGGAGTCGGCAGAATCCCCTGACGATGAACCCACCGCAGCCGATTCGGGCAAGAAGGCCGAAGACAAGGCTGCAGCTCCTGCCAAAACTGCCAAGACTGCACAGAAGGCAGGCAAGAAGGAAAAGAAGCCAGCCAAGGTGAAGC
>JALWFW010000134.1 GCA_027013865.1 Polyangiaceae bacterium
TCGACGGCACCGAACAGTGCGATGGCTCCGACTTCGGTGGACTATCGTGCCAGGACCTCGGTGACTTCTCCGGCGGAATCCTGTCCTGTACCGATGACTGTAAAATATCCACCGAACTTTGTTCTACAGTCGATCCAACCCCCACCAATACCTGCGGAAACGGCATACTGGATCCTGGCGAACTGTGTGACGGGACGGCCTTTGGTGACTTCTCCGGTGCCTGCGATGCTACCTGCACACGGCCCTACATGGCCGAACAGTTCGGCACTTCGTCAGGGGATCTCGGCTACCGCATAACCACCGACTCCGACGGAAACCTTTACGTACTGGTGGCGACACTGGGGGATCTCGACGGCCCAGGCCTGGGCCGCACTGACTGGGTAGTACGCAGTTACGCTCCTGACGGCGTATTCAGGTGGGGCACCCACGGTGGTACGGCAAGCCTCGACGTTCCAAAGGGCATCTTCGCTGCCAACGGACGTGTCTACGTCGCGTGGTATCACGGAGACACCAGCAAAATCGCGTATCTCGACGCCGGAACCGGCAGCATCATGACCACCACTGAACTATCAGCTGCCGATGGTGAAGTACATGTTCTGGGAATCACGGCAGATGCCTCAGGTAATGTGTATGTATTCGGCGACACCAATACATCTCTGTTCGAAACCCACACATCGGGGTCAGACACCTGGGATTCATTCTACGCCGTATTCGATGCCGACGGGAATCTGATATACGGCAGCCAGGCCACTCAGATCCGCGAACACATCGATGTCATGATTCCCGGATCTCCAGGCATGATTTACTACGGCATGACGTTACCTGATCCCAGAGGCGACATGCCGGAACTTGGCGGCTCCACATTCGACGGCTCTGAACTGAACATCTCCTGGCATGTAGGGATAACCGCGTTCTACGTCTCCCATGAAGTCAGGGCCATATCCCTTCTCAACAACTCCGGAACCATTATCCTGGCCTCAGAAGTGGAAAATGAAGACGGCGCACGCAAGATATTCCTGGCCGGTGTGGACATCCCCACTGAATCCGTGATCTGGATGCGGGAGATAACCACGGCCAACGGTGGCGAAGCCATACCCCTCGGCCTTGCAAGGGACGAGCCCGTACTGTTGGGCTACTCCTACGGAGACATGGAACAGGAAACCACGGATACTCTTGAAAGGCTATTCGTGCTGCGTTTCGATCCGGCCACAGGAGATACCGTTGGCATACGGCAGTATCCCGTCGACTCAGCCTACACCCCCAGGCGTGCGACCCAGTGGACAGACAACCGGGCGGCCTTCTGCGGTTCCGCAAACGGAGTAGCTGCCAACTCCTATGAAACTCCCTACGGTAGCTACGATGCCATCCTCTTTATGGTTTCTGACGAATAGTCGTTTGATTTCAATAGGTTATATCAAAAAGAAACACGTGTGGTGGTAGTAACGTCCATGGGGATGTCAACAGACGGACAGTAGCGGGCAGTGACCTTCACCTTGGTGCTGAATCCTTTGTCCACGTAAGGCTTCAGATCCACGTCATATGTCCGGAACGATACGGAAACGGCATTCTCCGCGATCTTTGCGCTTTCCGCCAGAAGCTCGTCTTTGCCGTCCATGGAGACATATACCTCGACCTTGGACAAAAACCCCAGTGTATTGTCACGTTTGCGTTCCGACTCTGCGGGAGGCTCCTTCATGGTCATGGTAAGAGCCTTCATATATATATGCTTCACCGGACCGGTGTTGCGTTTCTCCACCTCGTTATCTATAGCCGGTCCAATCTGACTCATGGCTTCTTGGATTGGAGCCTCCACGGCCCTTAGAATTTGCTCTGGAAGCGAGATTCCAATATCCGGAGGACAAAAGTCGACCTTTTCTATCGTACTGGATGAAGACGTCGTGATATCAAAGGCAAGAGTCTCATCATCACAGGATGCATACAAGATACCCGTTATCACACCTATGAGTAATGCAGTTTTCCTGAAAATGCCATGCATGGGCGTAACCTCCTTCATTCTTTGTTTAGCACCTGTCAAAATTTTATACAATCATGCCCTTGAACATGAATCAATTATTAATCTGAACCGTTGTGAATAATCAGAAAAGTGGAGGCGGGGTGGTTGGGAGAGTCAAATCGACCGCAAAAACCGATTTACCGGCCTGATTCGCATCAGCGGCGACGCCTGCGGCGGATCACACGCCTACGGGCGCCTCTCCTTCTGCGCATCATCCTGGCACGACGCCTGCGGGCATACCTGCGACGCATTGCACGACGTCTATGGATACGGCGATACCTCCAGTAGCGGGGCCTGTGGAAGCGGCGATGCCAGCGCCAATAGGCATAACGGTGGCGATAGAAGTAGGGCCTGTAGAGATGCCAGTGGGTGCGGGGCACGTAGACTATGCGACCACCCACGTAGTAGTATGGGACCCCCTCAGGTGTGAAGTAAACGACATAACCATTGTAGTAGAGAGGCTGCCAGCCGCCATAGGCGTAAACCACCGGACGGGCAGGCCTGCTGTAAACCACGCATCCGGAACCGATCGTGGAAACCGACAGGATTAATGCTCCGAGTAATGTCAGATATTTTTTCATGACGCATCTCCTTTCTTCTGTGTGCTGTAAAAGTTAAGTTCCATACGCGACAATACGACTTATCTCCCCTTTTGTTCAAGAGAAAACTCAATAGTTGTCATAAAACCACGTCAAAGGATCTTGCGAAGCAGCATTTCAGAGGGATCCGAATTGGTCTGTGAAGGCGCCGGAACAGTGTCGTACGTGTCTGAAGGTGGCACTGCCGGTTCAGATGTAGCATTTCTGGGCTGTGGTGACCTGAATTCATCTGCATGTCTGTTTTGAGACTGCTGTCGGGAAGTGGCTTTATGGATGTACTGGATTATGACCATAACCTCCTCTTTGAACTTTGAGTCTCTTTTCTGCTGCAGATAACGGGTATAGTATGAAAGTGCCCTCGCATAATCGCCCTTCATCTGCCACGTGATTCCGCCAATAAGCAGTGCCATGGGATGTGCCGGATCCGTGGAAAGGACCCTGTCCACCTCTGCCAGGGCTCGCCGATCCTTTTTCAGCATATGATACGCAAACGCCAGTTTGACTCGGGTTTCGGCGTCATCAGGACGCAGTTTGAGGGATCTCAGATAAAGTGCCACCGCTCTTCTATAATGACCTCTGTCCATGGCGCGGTTGGCTTCCTGGACACAGCGGGGGCACCCGGGTTCCACTGGATGAGGAGTCACCAGAAGATTGCGCAGAATCCTATTGCCTGTCTTGATTTCTTCCGGGCTCATGGCCACCTGGAAATGCTGTTCAGGGGTAGCATCACCCGAGGATATCTGCACCCTGCCCGTATTCTCGTCGTAGTCAGGTGGAGGAACCTGCATGAGAGCCAACCGTTTGGGTGCATATTTGGACCAGTCTATCTTTTTGAGAGGACTAATCTTTTTTTCAGCAGGAGCCTTTCCGGCAGGAGTATCCGGTCTGTGGGCCACTGTCGCAATGGCTGGGGCATCATGCTTCTCTCGTGCTTCAGACCCGACGGATTTCGCAACCTTTGTCTGGGCTGCGGGAGCTGGTTGATGTGATTTTTCTGGCTTACTACCCTTCGAGGATGCCTCAGGCTGTCTGGAACCTGGCAACCCATTGTTTTTATTGGACAATTTATCTTCTTTCGTAGACAAAAACATGGCTGTGGTGGCACCAATAAGGCCTGCTATGAGGACAAAGAGAAGCCCACCTCCCAACCACATTCGCACAGTGTGACGCCTGGCAAGGGAACGGGCGATCTCATCCGTCGCCAGGTTCGGCAGATTCTCTTCTGAGCCACTATCCTCACCAACTGACGACGGATCGCCATCATCCATGGAAGTAAACGCCTCTCCCCAGCCGCCGTCTTCGCCCTGGTTGAGTTTGATATCCGACTGGGCATCTTCAGGTGGTTCTTCGGCTGTATCAGCCGACTTCGTATACTCCTGAATTCCCGTATCCTGCACCCCGGATTCATATGATTCTGCAGTCTCTGGGAAGGGCTCTGCTGCTGATTCCGTGCCTTCCGGGGGTTCTTCGGATATAAGCTCTTCGGCCGTCACCCGTTTTGCCCCGTCCACTGTAGAGGCTGAGTCCGATGGTCCTCCAGCTTCTTCCAGCGCAGAATCTTCCGAAGCACTTTCCAGTTGAACCGACTCTGGTAAGGACTCCTCCGTACCGATTGCCCCATAAGTCTCAGCAGTCATCCGTTCTGACTCTTCAGGCTCTTCTTCGTATGCTTCGGTATCGGCTCCAGCGTCCAACGCCTCTTCAGGCTGGGACTTTGCTTCGGTATCGGCTCCAGCGTCCAACGCCTCTTCAGGCTGGGGCTTTGCTTCGGTAT
>JALWFW010000135.1 GCA_027013865.1 Polyangiaceae bacterium
GCCAAGGACCCCCTCCTACCTCCTGCCGTGCGAACCACCTCCACCCGCGGCCTGGCCTGGTTATTGTCCTGAGCAGGAAGCTCCCTTACGTTCATGGCAGTGCGGGTGGCTGCCGTGAGACGCTCCTTGGCGATCATGCGGCGGTTTTCCTCACTGTAGACCTCCAGCCTCCTAAGAAGCCTGGACACGGTCTCGCCGCGCATGTTGCGGTGCTGCCTTTCGGCACTACGGCCTGAGTAGTATCCAAAGAAAAACGAGAGGAGCACCATCACCATAACCACCACGGCCCAGGTCACCACCTGGCCACCACGGAGTCTTACTTCGGGCATCTCTTCAAGGGTGATTTCTTCGCGTGTATCGGACATGGTATCCTCCTCTCACGACGCAGACATGAAAGTTAACTGTAACATGCTGTAATCATTAATTTTTTTCATTAGGCGTCTCATCTGACTCATTTTCTGGAGCCTTCATGTAATCAGGTGCAGGAAGCCCCAAAAGCGTGAGTGCATTACGGGTCACGGTCCTGAAGGCATTCACCCATACGATGCGAGCTTCTGATTTGGCCCAGTTCCAGGAGGCAGGATCCGACGATGCCCTGGGAAGCACGGGATCATTCTTGTACTGCGTATAGTAGCTCTGGAAAAGCCGAACCATGTCCACGAGATAGGCAGCAACCACATGGGGATTGCGCTTCTCGGCACTGGACTTAACCACCTCGGGCAGGCGCATCATCATCTTTATGAGCTCCTGTTCCTCTGGAAGCTCGAGACGGCTTAGGTCCACACCATCGGGATCTGGAAGGGAACGTCCGAGATCCTCGCTCCACCTACGCAGGATGGAGGCTGCCCGGGCGTGTCCATACTGGGCATAGCGTGCCGGATTTTCCCTGGGATCCTCGCTCATCCCCTTCTCGAGATCGAAATCCAGAGCCACGTCGTGGGTCTTGGAGATAAAGAACCAGCGGGCCACGTCACCACCCACAGTGTCCATCAGATCCTGCAGGGTCACGAAGTTACCGGAGCGTTTGCCCATGGACACCTTCTCTCCCGCACGCACCAAGGACACGAATTGAACCAGAAGCACCTGGAACCTGTCGGGATCGTGCCCAAGGGCCTCGAGAGCGGCCTTCACCCTTGGTACATAACCGTGATGATCGGCTCCCCAGATGTCTATGAGCACGTCGAATCCGCGCTCCAGTTTGTCGAGATGGTAGGCGATATCGCTGGCAAAGTAGGTATGCTCTCCAGTGGAGCGAATGACCACACGGTCCTTCTCGTCACCGAACTCGGTGGAACGGAAATAAACAGCTCCGTCTTGCTCGTACAGAAGACCTCGTTCACGCAGCACCGAAAGGGCATGGGCCACCTTTCCATCGTCATGGAGTTTTTTCTCACTGTAGACGACGTCGAACTTAACGTTCATGTCCGACAGAGTGCTCATTATCATGTCCGTGGCCCACCTGAGTGCAAAAGCCCGCAAGAGATCGCGGTCGGGGGAGCCGGAACGGGCCATGTCAGGGCCGTACTGGCGTGCGAAATCCCGCGCCATGTCGGTGACGTAGGCGCCCTGATATCCATCCTCTGGAAGGGCAGCAACTTCGATTTCGGGATACTGCTCACGGACCACTTCCGTGTAGCGTGCCCACAGAGATTCAGTAAGCAGTCTCACCTGCCTTCCGGCGTCGTTGAGATAGTACTCCGTTGTGACGTCGTATCCTGCAGCCCGCATGATCCTGGCCAGGGCGTCACCCACCGCAGCGCCGCGCCCGTGTCCGATGTGGAGTGGACCAGTGGGATTGGCGGATACGAATTCGAGGTTCACCTTCACTCCCCTGGATTCAAAGCGTCCCCAGCCATCCCCTGCCCTGACTATGCGCCTGAGACCGTCATGGAGGGCCTTATCGGACAGGCGGAAGTTAATGAATCCCGGACCGGCTATCTCTACCGAGGCCAGCATGGAATCCGGAAGCTCCATGGCATCCACCAGTCTCTGAGCTAGCTGTCTTGGGTTGGACCTGGCCTCTTTCGCCATCTGAAGACACAGGGAGGTCGAAAGATCTCCGTGGTCCTTGAACTTCGGTTCTCCTATATGAATCTCCCGCTCCAGAGCACTCTCGGGCAGTATGTTCTGCGAAACGAGTTTCTCCAGGGCTCTGCTGATGAGTCGCTTTATGTGGGCTTTTGTATGCAGCATGGCGTCATATATCCTACATCTACACACTATGTGCGATGACTAGAGATGTCAAATTGAGACTTACTTTTACCCACATAGACACACAGTCATTTTTTATGTATGAAAAACCAATGATATCAGCATGTTATAAATCATATATATGATGTGGAATCAAATATCGTTACTTGCAAACAGGGGCAAATACCAAAACAGGCGATCTCTAACACAGTAAAAAGGGATCAGAACATGACCGTCGCCAGCATCTTGGCAGCAGCACAAAAATCCTGTATTCTCCAGGACGTGAATATCTTGCACAAGTACTTGATTTTATTTATTTTTTCATCACTACTCCTATCTTGCCGCGCAAAAGCTCCTTCTGACGGGATAGTGGTCATAATCGACGGGGATCCCGGACGCCTCGATCCCCGCTATGCCACCAGCGGATACGGAGTCAAACTGAACCGACTCATCTTCGCCGGCCTGACCCGTCTAGCGGACGATCTCTCAGCACGCCCGGACGTGGCACTGTCCATCACCCGAAAAGGAGATGGGGCCACTGTCAGACTGAGGCCGGACGTCAGATTCGCGGACGGAACCAGACTTACCTCTAATGATGTGCTCTACACTCTGCGCTCCATAACCCGTTCAATTCCCCGACCATCCCCCTATGCCCATGCCTGGAGGGATCTCGTCTCGGTGACGGCCCCGGATCCTCTGACCGTTAAGATGACTTTCAGTGCTCCCCACCCGCATCTTGCCGAAGACCTGGAATTTCCGGTGTTACCGTCCGCCTGGCTCAAAAGACACGGACACGCCTTCGGTCCGGACAGTATGTTCGGCGCTGGACCGTATCGTCTTGTCTCACGTAAGGCCGGACTCGTGGTGCTGGAGGCCAATCCGTTCTATTTCAGGGGAGCCCCACAGACAAGGCGGATCTACGTGCGTGTCATAGAGGACGAGAACACCAGGGCACTTCTCATGGCATCCGGCACGGCGGACCTGGCACAGAACGTACTGTCCCCACTCCTCGTTCCATCCCTCAAAAAACGTGGGCTCCGGGTACAGACTGGACCGTCCAACATACTGACATACCTGGGATTCAATACTGACAGCCCGAAACTGGCGGATGTTCGGGTCAGACGCGCCATTGCCATGGCCATCGACCGCAGGGCCATCATAAAGGCACGGTTCGGAGGCGCCGCACGTCTGGCCGATTCCGTGCTACCGGCATTTCACTGGGCCCACGCCAGCAATCCAGTGCCCTACGCCCCGGACGAGGCACGCCGTCTACTCGATGAGGCCGGATTCCCTGAACAGCCCGGTTCACAACCCCGCATGGTGCTGGAGTACAAAACCTCCTCCAATCCATTCAGAGTGGCTCTGGCCAGACTCATCGCCGGACAGCTGGCATCCGTGGGAATCGAAGTTCGAGTCCGCTCCTTCGAGTGGGGTGTATTTTACAGCGATCTGAAGCACCGCCGGTTCGAGATGGTGTCTTTGCAGATGCCTGAAATAATCCTTCCTGACGTTTACTGCTGGTTCTTCCCGTCATGGATGATTCCGCAAGACGGCAAAGGAGGCGGCAACAGATGGGGCATGCGCTCTGAAGTGCTGGACAGGGCCTGCAGGCAGTTGGAGCACGAGACCGACCGGGAGGAAATCCGGCGTCTTGCAGCCATCATTCAAAAGGAAGTAGCGCGCCAGATGCCCATATTCCCGCTGTGGCACGAGGACAACCTAGCGGTCACATCCCCGCGGCTCCATTACACCCTCATCCCCACTGCTCGCCTGAATCTGTATGATGTCTCTGTAGGTTCTGCCCGAAACTAAAGATGTCCGTGTCTCACGGGGGTTTAGATGTGTATTCCGACACACTGACCGTCTACGCAATGGTCACCAGTCGTATTGGGGTCGCCGTCATCACACGAATAGCCATTTGGCTGATCAGGATAGTTGCACTGGCCGGTACCTGGATCGCAGATATCTGACGTACACGGATTACCGTCGTAGCAGGTAACGGGCGTATTTTCGCACTGACCAGTACTTGGATTGCACGTGTCCGTCGTGCACAGGTCCCCGTCGTCGCAAGTAACGGGCGTATTTTCGCACTGACCGGTACTTGGATTGCACGTGTCCGTCGTGCACAGGTCCCCGTCGTCGCAAGTAACGGGCGTATTTTCGCACTGACCGGT
>JALWFW010000136.1 GCA_027013865.1 Polyangiaceae bacterium
TGCGCTGGGCTTCGGCTGCCCTGCGCTGGGCCTCGGCTGCCTCGCGCTGGGCCTCGGCTGCCTTGCGCCGTTCTTCTTCCAGCTGTTTCTGAAACTCGTCCAGCTGCTTCTCCATCTTTTTGAACTCGGACTCGATGGCCTTACGCTGGGCCTCTGTCTGGGCAGCAGCCAGCTCCTTGGCCTTGGCCTCACGCAGCTGCTCTTTCTGGTAATTGACTCGTTCCTGCTGGGTTATGATGGATTTCTCGTGTAGGTCGCTCAGCACTCCGGGAGGCAGTTTCTTGGATTTCAGAAACTGTATGTTGGCTATCTTTTGCTTTATGCTCTGAAGCACCGGAGAGCCCTTGTCCAGGGACGCCATCGCAAGGAATGACTTATAGTGCTCTGCAGCATCAGGATACTGTCCTAGCTTTTCGAGTACCATTGCCATGGCAACATGGAGTTTTGCAAAATATGGTACGGCTCTCTGAAGGCACTGATACACTTTGAGGGCCGTAACATAATGCATCATCTTGCGCTGACCATTGGCATACTTCCACAGACTCTTGCGTGCCTGCTCGTTGGTCTGAAGCTGCTGAATCATGGCATCCGTACAGATGAACTGTGATGCTGACTTCAAATCCTGCGGAGATACGGAAACCGTCTCCTGAGTAACCTGCTGTCCACGCCTCCCACCGGCATCTCGTTTGGAACCAGCAGTATTCTTGGAACCAGCAGAGCGAGAACCACCTCGGGTTTGAGCCATTACAGGAGAGACGGAAAACAGACTCATGCTCAGCACTGCCAGTACTGTTTGCACAAGCAGTTTTGTTCTTGGGTATGATATATCCGGTGTGACTGTTACCTGCA
The DNA here is from genome assembly GCA_027013865.1 of Polyangiaceae bacterium. Taxonomy (GTDB): domain Bacteria; phylum Myxococcota_A; class Polyangia; order HGW-17; family JALWFW01; genus JALWFW01. The sequence goes on from JALWFW010000136.1 coordinate 850, forward strand.
TTATGCGTTCCATCCTGTTTGTCCTGCAATCACTGCCAGACTTTTTATCAGTAATCAGAGTCACTACTCAAGGTCTCCGTTGAGTATGTCTTCTACATTCTTGGGTCCTGAAGACTTGCTGTGCTTATGACCGGACTTGGTACTGTTTTTCTTCACAGTAGTTGTCTTCCTACTACCCCTTTTGCCTTTATTGTGTCTGTTTTTGTGACGAGAACGACCGTTGCGCCTGGTCTTGTGTGCCAAGCTCTCGCGGTCGGCATCGAATTTGAGCTCCAGAATCCCGTCTTTAACCATCTGGGGAGAAACCCTAGTCCCCCAAGAGACGTATCCCGGCGCCTTCACGGTGATACTGTGTAGATCCTTTTGTGTCCACTCTAACTGGGCAGGTACCTTTATGACCTTGCCGTCCATCTGAACCACAGCCTTTTTGGGCAGATCCTTTATGATCAGCCGGAATTTTATTTTCTCCGGATGGGCAGCAGTCCCTGCATTCATGGCATCCGCCGGCACGACAGCCATTACCGGAGCCATGGCCGGCTTCATCGCTGCCGGCTTCATGTCGGCAACCTGCTGTTCTTTCTGAGCAGTCACCTCGGGAGGCAACTCATCGGAATCATTGCCACTCATCATGAAAAAGCCTCCGAGTAATACGACTACCGCCGCCACCACTGCGCCTATGATGATGACATTCTTATTGCTCTTGAAAGATGCTCCAGGTTCCGATTCTTCGGTATAGGCTCTATCCGATCCTGGAGGAATCGTCGTGCCACCCGTAGGTGTCACCATGCTCTGAGCCGTAGTAAGTACCTGAGAATCCAGGACGTTACGCTCCACGTCATTTATCTTGGGTGGAGGAAGATCCATGTCCTCCTGGAAGAGCTGTTCAGGAGTGTATCCAGACCAAAATGGCTCCAGAGCTCTGCGGAACTCGTCGGCTGAAGCAAACCTGTCATCACGGTTCTTTGCCATGGACTTGAGAATCACCTCCTCGAGCTCTGCCGGTATGTCACTGCGAAACTCGGACGGAGGCGGGAAAGAACCGGTGACTATCTGGATGAGTACCCTGTTGTAGTTGGTATCCTCGTAAGGAACGTGATTAGTGAGCAACTGATATAAGATGACTCCCACTGAATAAAGATCAGTGCGGTGGTCGATGTCCTTCTGGCCCATCGCCTGTTCCACACTCATGTAGTAGGGAGTACCCATGACTGTTCCGGTACGGGTCAGGGACAGATCCTTGCCCTCCATACTCAGGAACTTGGAGATACCGAAGTCCAGTATCTTCACCTGGGGATACTTGGCCTTACGGTTCCAGTGCAAAAATATGTTTTCAGGTTTCAGGTCTCTATGAATGACACCCTTGTTGTGAGCAGCCTGAAGAGTGTCCAGGACTTCGCTCACGATATACGCGGCCAGAGGTACTGGCAAGGGCCCCTTGCGTTCTAGTAGTTTGTCCAGCTCCTCGCCATTGAGTAGTTCCATGGCGATGTATGGAGCACCGTACTGATCCGTACCTGCATCGATGATTTCCACTACATTGGGGTGCCCCACTATAGCCGATGCCTTTGCCTCCCTTTTGAGTCTGGCAAGAATTTCCGTGTTGTTGGCAAATTCCTTGTGAAGGATTTTGAGAGCCACCTTCCGGTCGGTGAGCTGGTGAGTCGCCACGTATACTTGACCCATACCGCCCTCTCCCAGAAGGTATTCCAGCTTGAACTTTTCTATAATCTCGCCGCTGCGATCCAGATTAGCATCCATGCCCGTCTATCCATCCTAACACTACGAGCTGAAGTATAGCACAATGACCATCATGTTCAAAAGTATCATCTCCCCTGTTTAATATACCATAAGGCACGATTCGCAAGACTCTTGTTGCATAGTGAACGGCAAAATCTTGGACTTAGACCTGCTGAGCTGTGTTTTTCTAGGTTTGTGGACATATCAGAGAACGCACGTGATTACCCAGGTGCTGGGACGCCGGGCGAGAAGTGCCCTGTGACATTACTTTTCTGATTTATACGACTGTGATTTGTGCTTCGAGAGCAACATCCATATTAATGGTATCATGAGTGACGACCCCCGGGAGCCCTATCGCCTTCGAAGCACCAGAACCGAAACAGCCGAGCGCATCAAGAGCCGCATGGAGGCACGACGCCAAAAATGGGCCGATTACGCACTGTTCGAAGATGAACCTGACGACGATCTGTCCCAGGGAGATCCATCAACGAATCCCTATATCCCACGCTCGAGAAGGCTACGCGATAGGATTCGCAGGATGCGTGACGCAAGGGGTTCTGGCTCCTACCATGAGGTCATGAACCTCAGAGCACCCCAAAAAGAGCGGATCAGATTCCGTCTATATCTGGGAATCATCATCGCCATCCTACTGGTCAGTCTATGGAGGCATTTCAAAGAAAATTCAATTAAATCAACAAGTTACACCATAAGCATAGAAGCAGAGGACACTGCGGACCAGGCAGCGTCCAGACTCAGAGATATGGTATCCAAAACCCCGCGCTTCAAATTGATGGAATCGGGCGGAGACATGAAGATATTCCTTGGAGCGACCGGCCTTGAGAACGGATGGACCTGCTACGGATTCATCAATACAGGAAAAGAATATTGGAAGGTATTTTCAGGGCCCACCAAAGACAGGAGGCAGTGCTTGAACGACTTGGTGAGACGCCTAGTCAAACGTCTTGGAATCTCCGGCAAGACCAGCAAGGATACGCCGGGCGAGTGAAGGCCCAACCCCCTCCACTTCCATGAGATCGTCCAATGTGGCCTCCTTTAGTTTTTTTATGCTCCCAAACCTGCGCAGGAGGCGGGCTGCCATCTTTGTCCCCACACCAGGGATGGCCGTCAGTCGGGTAGACAGACGCGATGACGAGCGTCGCCTGCGGTGTGCGGTGATGGCAAAACGGTGGGCCTCGTCCCTCAGACGCGCCAGGATGACTAGCTCCCTCGAGCCTGGCCTGAGATCCAGGGGGTCCTTCACACCGGGAACGAAAATCCTGTCTGGTGGAGAGGTCCCTTTGGTCCTCTGCTTGGCAATGCCGATCATCGGAATGGATACTCCTGCATCCCGTGCCGCCATGACTGCGGCCGACAGCTGGCCCCGGCCTCCGTCTATCACTATCAGATCCGGCTCATCCCAACCCATCTCGCCAAGACGGGCGAATCTGCGCATGAGTACCTCCCGGAGGGCGGCATAGTCGTCTCCTCCCAGTGCCGAACGCAGGTTGAACAGGCGATACCTGTCCCTGTCGGGCTGTCCGTCAGTGAACACGACCATGGAGCCCACGGCCTTCTCTCCTTGAAAGTGGGATATGTCGTAGCACTCCAATCTGTGGGGTAATGCCCTAAGTTTCAGACGTTTTGCCAGGGCCTCCAGTGCCTCGATGGGGCGTTCCTCTGATTCCAGTTGACTCTTGCTGTGTGCCGTGCGCATGGCCATGGCCATGATCTCGTCCCTTTTGGAGCCTTTACGGATGAGCACCCTGCGCCCGGCCATGGAAGAGAGACTCTTCTCCAGAACATCTCGCCCTTCCGGTAGGAATGGCACCACCACCCGTTCCGGAAATTCCCCGGATTTACGATAGTACTGATATATGTACGAGGCCAGGAGCTCGGTGTCATCTATACCCGGTGCCTCGGTTATATGCTGCCTGACCATGCGAACGGCTCCGTCACGCACCACCACCTGAGCGAATGCCACGAACCAGCCTGAACGGGCCACACCAATGACGTCCCTGGGGGTGAAGTCGTCGGTCACCGCTCCCTGGGGCTCGGCCATCTTGTCCAATGCGAAAAGAAGATCCCTGTAGCGGGCGGCCTTCTCGAACTCCAGAGCCTCCGATGCCTCCTCCATGCGGGCAGTGACCTCCTCACGTAGGGTGCCGTGTTCGCCCCGCAGGAACCTGACGGCCTCCTCCACCTTACGGGCATACTCCTGAGACGATATGCCACCCACACACGGAGCATCACAGCGCCCCATGTGGGCATAAAGACAGGCCCTGCGCCGCGAGGTGAGAGTCCGGTCTGTACATGTGCGCAACTGGAAATGACGCTGTATGAACGACATGAGCGACCGTAGAGCCCTGGCTGAATCATAGGGTCCGAAGTACAGGGCACCGTCTTCCCTGGGAAGGCCCCGAACTTTCTCAAGACGAGGAAATTCATGAGTCATATCTATGCGAATGAGGGCATATGAGGAATCATCCTTGAGATTGACGTTGTATTTGGGAGACAGTTCCGTGATGAGATTGTTCTCGAGAATCAGGGCCTCTCGCTCACTGCTGGTGACCACGACCTCAAGATCTGCCAGTTCTTGGGGAAGGCGCGAGACAAAAGGCCTGTCGTCCCCCGAAGACGTGAAGTATGAACGAAGTCTGTTCCTCAGATCTATGGCCTTGCCCACATAAAGCACCACGCCCTGGGCATCACGCATTATATAGACACCAGGAGCTTTCGGAACACCTGACAGATACTCCTTGAGACGGGCAGGATCCCTCACATCCATGTCATGGAATATATACCCTGGTCGCCCTGTGGGAATACAAAAGATTTTTCCTTTGATTACAGCATGTTACAGCTGCATGAAACATATTGGGAATTTCGGGGGTTGAACTTGATGAACAAGTGAATAATAAAAAAACATACATCGGAGGTAAACCATGATTGCAGTGGAGAAGGAAATTCCCATGACCAGACCGTGTCCGGTATGTTTCGCAGACCGGGAATTTTCACTGGAGGATTCCTGTGATCCCGAGCGTCACAGAATATTCGAGGGAGATGCATCCTTTTCCGGTCCAGGCAAGGACAGAAACGTGCAGGACACGTACTACTTCCATGTCTCGGGGCAGCCTCCGGTACGTGTGCACATATTCCCGCTGTGCACCACCTGCTGCGGAACCGGCGTGGTGGTCAACTCCGACGAGTTCGTACAGCTTCAGGCCGAGACTGCCATGGCTATGGACACACTGCATGAAATCATGGATAAATACCACGATGATCTCCGGGCGCTCAGGGAGCGCAGTGACCGCATAACCAGGGTCACCATCCCCTTCATCATACGAAAGGCCCTCAAAGTCGTGGGCCGGCCGGCAAAAGACAGTTATGCCAGATACATACTCAACATCATGGCTCCTGACTCCGACAGAACATGACTCACTTACCGCGAGCTTCGACTCCACTACTAGGATAAACTGGGAATTCGACTGTAATCCATGGGTGTTGGTCAGGGGATACCGAAATCTTGGAACGTTCGTCGGTGTCCACCTGGAAATGGGGAGGATTCTGTCATGAAAACCATGAATTTCATCGCGGTGATAGCACTTTCAGCCATCACCTCACTTAGTGCATGCATGGTTCCAGCAGCCAAAACGGCTCCTTCGAGGCATGAAAGCACCTCAAAAAAGGCTCACAGGACCGACGGCCCTCCAAATGGCCGCCAACCTCGCACCGAAACGGACATGGCAAGCACCAACGGTTCCACTGCTCCGGCCTCTGTAGGCTCACAGACTGCAGAAAAAACACAAAATCCGGCTGAGACACCATCTTCAGACAGTTCTCAAAAGAAATCAGATACTCCCGCGGCATCTCCTGAGGTGACGACAGGGTCGGTAATGGCGCTCACCGTCATGGATCCGCCCATGAGAACCATGGCCGCCCATGTTGCCGTCTCCTCTGACTGCCGATGGGTGGCAGCCGGGGGCAGGTACCGTGAAACCATGGTCTGGAGAACGAGCAACGGACATAGAGTGTGGATGATCCCAGAGAAACTGAACAGACAGTATATAGATCTGCTAGCCAGATCCAGGCTCAGGGAGACCGTTATTCCGTACTTCATTCCGGACAGTAGCACCATTTTTGCAGCACTTGACGGGGACACCATAAGAATCATAGACATCGGCGGGAACATAGGCGCTTTCAGAGGCGGATTCCTAGGACCCATCCTCGATTTTGCCGTCATGCCCTCAGGTAAGAGGCTAGTTGCGGTATACCCCGACCGTGTAGCAGTGTGGAGGACTCCGGCTGGATTGGTCTACAACATACAAAAAAGCGGTATAGTACGCCTCTTCCCGCGTCCCGGAGCTGCGCTCCTGGTGTCCGGTGACGGCTCTCTCCATGAACTTTCGATGTCTGACGGCAAACTGGCTAGCGCAGGCATGCTTCCAGGTGAGGCAGGCTCTCCTGAAAAGGTCAGCGCCCTGTGGGATGGAGAAAACTGGCACTTCACCCTTCAGGGCTCTAACGCAGTGTTCAAAGCAGATGGCAGTGCAGAAATTCACATTCCAAAAAGCGTTACCGTTCTAGGCTTTGCTGGTTCAGCACACCGAATCCTGGTATTCAGCAACGGTAATGCAGGAATCCTGGTTCACTCAGGAGACAGCTTTACCTTCCATCCCCTGCAGATGAAAGGCGCCCCCATCACTTCCGTCTCGTCGTTCCAGGCCAATTCCAGGTGTCTAGCCATATCAGTCGGCAAAAGGGTGGCAGTGGTTCACTTCGAATGAATCCCCTCCTTGACACCAGGCCGGTTATGATCCAGTTCCTGAGCTCATGAGTGCCTCGTACCTGTCCATTCGTGACGAGATTTCCTCCAGAGCCGATGCCCTACAGCGTCTTACATTCCCCAGGTGCCGACTGTGCCCGAGACGCTGCGGTGCCAACCGTGCTTCAGGACATCGCGGAGACTGTATGGTGGCTGATGAGCTTCCGGTATCCGTGGGTCTGCTCCACTTTGGCGAAGAACCGCCCATATCAGGGTCCCGAGGCTCTGGTACCATCTTCTTTTATGGCTGCCCACTGGGATGTGTATTTTGCCAAAATCATCAAATAAGCCGTCCTGTCTCGACAGCTCCAGTGCTACGTCATTCCATGAGCGTAGAAGAACTCGCGGATCTCATGCTGGAACTTCAGGACAAAGGGGCACACAACATATCCTGGGTAACCCCCACCCACGTGCTGCACCATGCTGTTCGGGCACTGGGCATCGCTGCCGAAAAGGGCCTTGAAATCGCGATCGTCTACAACTCCGGAGGGTATGAAGAGCTCGGCGCACTGAAACTCCTGGACGGTCTGGTGGACATCTATATGCCAGATGTCAAGTGGCTCACCCGTGAAAACTCGATGTTCTGTTCTGGTGTGCCCAATTACCCCTTTACTGTAAAACGTGCCTTAGAGGAGATGTGGCGCCAGGTTGGGCCTTTCGTCATGAATGCCAACGGCATAGGTGTACGCGGTCTTCTGGTGAGACATCTCGTACTGCCGGGCGGTCTTTCGGACACTGGCATGGTGCTGGATCTCCTAGAGCCCTACATCCGCAAGGGAGCGGCTGTTTCCCTCATGTCCCAGTACTACCCTCCCAGGGAGGGGCTTGCGGCTCCCCTGAACCGCCATCTCACGGCTGAAGAGTACGAACCATACCTCGAAAGGCTCCTCGACATGGATCCAGAAGTGGCCTTCATACAGGAACTAGAATCCCAGTATTCCTACAGGCCGGATTTCGATTCAGATGGCGTATTTCACGATGTCTGACGGATATGGCGGATGGCCGGGCCCCCGAACGGTCAAACGATCCACGTCTGAATCCCGAAAACAGTGAGGGCGGCCAGGGTAGGAGTCACCATCCATGCCGAAACGATGCGTCCGAGCATGGACCAGTTGACGGTCTGCTCGCTCTTGAGGAGCCCTAGACCCACTATTGCTCCCACCATGGCCTGGGTGACTGAAACTGGAATGCCTATACTGACGAATACATGGACCGTCAGGCCCTGGGAGACAAGCACCACAAGGGCACCGAATCCGCTCAAGGGTACTATCTTGCGCCCTGCTGTGAGCATTACGCGCCATCCCAGTGTTATGACACCGGCAGCCATGGCAAGACCTCCCCACAGCAGGCCTTCGGACATGGACAACGCTCCTGAGGCTATGAGTGGTCCCGACACGTTGGCTATATCGTTGGCACCAAAAGTGTATGCCGTATAACTACCTGAAATTATTATAAAAATCTTGATAATCCGATCTTCTATGAGCATTGGCAGAGCCAGCCTCGTCTTTACGTGGCCTAGCAGAGTGTATACAGCCACTGCCATGGCTGCCCCACCCACGGGGGTCGCTAGCCAACACAGGGCTATTGAACCCAGAGTACTCCAGTTGACGTGTCCCTGGGATAGACCCATACCCGTCATGGCTCCCACCACCACCTGGGATGCCGATGCAGGAAGCCCCAGCAGTGACAGGACGCTCATGAGTACTCCGGAAGTCATGGTGACGAGGACGGCCATATCCTGGGACATTCCAGCCACGGAAGCATACGTATGAACTCCGCGGGAACCCTCGAAGTAGGCGCCCAGGGCAGCAAACAGCGCAGCAAGAATAGCAGCGGAGGTCAGACGCAGAATCCTTGAGGCCACTGCGGTCCCGAAAACCCCCGCTGCGCCATTGGCCCCAACGGCCCAGCCCATAAGCACGAGTGCAGCGACGACCCAGAGTATCATCGTCTGTATCAGACCCCTATACCCATAGTTTTGAGAACATATACGGTGCCGAGAGTCAAAATGAAGGTAATGAGCGGAGTCCCTACCCAGCCCAGAACGATACGTAGCAGAGTAGAACCGTTGACCGACTGAACACCCTTCAAGATGCCTATACCCAAAACCGCTCCCACCACAGCCTGGGAAGTGGAAACCGGCACACCTACCATGGCATATATATGAACGGTGATGGCCTCGGCAAGAACCACCACCAGTGCGGAATAGGAATCCAGAGCTACGATACCGCCGCCAACGGTCATCATGACCTTGTAACTGTAACTCACCACACCAAGGGCAATGGCTATACCTCCAACGGTGGCAGCGAGCTGGGGAGCCATGACACCTGATGCTACGAAAGCTCCGGTAACATTGGCCACGTTATTGGCACCAAGGGCATAAGCTCCGTAACTACCGAATATCACGAGTAGAATCATTATCAGACGGTCACGTCCGAAAAAGAAGCCCACCCTGTTTATCAGTGCTCCAAGGGGTCGGTACACCAGCATGGATATAATTGCGGCTCCAATGGGAGTCCCAACCCAGCAGGCAGCCACCTTCCCCAAGGAGCCCCAGTTGACGTGCGAACTGAACAACCCTGCCGCCACCATGGCACCCACGATGGCCTGGGAGGTGGAGACCGGAAGCCCCAGATACGTCATGAAGGTGACCGTTAGTGCTGCAGCGAAGGTGGCAATGAAGGCCATATTTAAGGAATAGTGACCAAGACTGGAATAGGTCTCCATCCCGGCGGCACCCTCTAGATAAGCCCCGGCTATTATGAAAATTGCCCCCAGTACGGCTGCTGTCCTGAAGCGTATTATACGAGATGCAACTGCCGTTCCGAAAACGTTGGCTGCATCATTCGCACCAAGAGACCATCCAAGAAATAATCCTGCAGATAACTGCCACATCTCAAATTTTCCGTTTCACTGCGACTATTTCTATCCTGTTTGCCACATCCTCACATCTGTCGGACAAAGATCCCAGTTTGGATATGAGAGATTTCATCTGATACTTGTGTGAAAGTTCCAGATCGCTGTCGAAAACCTTGTGCAGCATGGCCATCTGGAGCTTGTCAGACTCACTCTCTATGGAATCCACCTCATCCGTGAGTGCCTTGACATGCTCATGCTCCATGAGTGCAATCATGGCTTCCTTGCTCTTTGCGGCAGCCCTTCGGTTTATGTCGAGGAGACTTACGAAGTCTTCCTTGAGCCACTGGGGAATCTTGGGTTTTTCCACCAGTAGGATAGCCAAGAGCCCCTCACTCGTACCGGGAAGTTTGTCGTAACTCTCCAAAAGCCCCAAAATATCCCCACGGGATTCAGGCAAAAGCGCCCTACCATACATGGTGAGCTCTATCTCACGACGCTTGTCATCCGCAGCAGACTCATAGGAATGAGTCTTTTTGTCCATGTCCTCGAACTTAGAACTGAATCCCTCTTCAAGGTAAAGATGAACAGCCTCTTCGAATGTATCCAAGCACTTATCCACTACTTCGAGGTAATCCAGTATACCCTGATGAATACGGCGGGTTTCCTCGTTGGCGAACAGTCTTCCGAGAAAGGAATCCTTGTCGAAAAGCATTGCAGCGTACCTCCTGCAAAAAGGGGGAACATACCATGACAGACGGCAAATGGAAAGAATAGTACTGCCCTGATGTCAGGGCAGTCAAGTTTTGGGATTACGGGCCATCCAGGTTTACCCAAACTCCACGCCCGTATGACTAAGGCGGCCAAGCCTGTCCAAAAAGTGTCCAACTTAGCCGAGATGGGCCGGTGTTCAGACAGACCGCATTGGGTTAGTGTTCAGACAGATAGCCTGCGGCGTGGTGTCCAAAAGCCATTTAATTTCAGTACGTTATGCGAGTAGTTTCAATAAATTACACAATAAAAGCGTCTTTTGAAACTCAGCAGGTGTTCCAGGGCAGCCGAGTTTTGGCATTACAGGCCATCCAGGTTTGCCCAAACCCCACGCCCGTATGCCTAAGGCGGACAACCCTGTCCAAAAAGTGTCCAACTTAGCCGAGATGCGCTGGTGTTCAGACAGTTCGCATGTGGCATGGTGCTAAAAAGTCTTTTAATTTCAATATGTTATGCACGCTAAAATCCGACCACCACCCCTGGCACGTATATTGCATAACCCCTCCCATGACTGAACCCTAGGAGACACGAGGATCCCCCGGCTGGGTGCCGAGCGCTCGCACCGTGCCGGGCAGGTGGTGGAGGAACCTTGCCCCGAAAATCCCACCGGAAGGACGGCGGGACAGGCAGGGGCTTATCCAGCGGTTCGGATTTTCGGCCGGTGTGACGGCGGGGGTGGGCCCTTCTTTAGATGGGACGATTTCGGGCTTTGCGGTAAAGTGCTGTAATATCAATGAGTTACCGCGTAACGCCAAACGCTGTGGCTGAGCGCTAGCATCGTGCCGCAAAGGCCATGAATCCGTGCGAGAGCCTTCTTGGGGCAATGAATCAGTATCACCTCCACGACCGGAAGCATGTCTGGTCAGGCAGGCTTACCACGTCCCCTTGCAGGGCAGCCCTTCAGTCTGCATCCGCATCCTTGTAGGGCAGCCCGACGGCCCTGTGCCCTGATAAAAACGAGCTAATCTTTCTGCTGAATCACGATTCTAAAGGCATTTTATCACCCGCCGCCGTCATCTTTGCCCAACGCTGCCATGGTGCTATCCTCAGCCTCATGATTCTCCTTTCAGCATCCCTCATGCTGCATCTCATTACAGTATCCATGTCTCCGACTTCCCTGCCCTTGGCGCATATTCCCGGTCCGCGGGCATCAGCCACAAAAGGTGGAGTACGTCACTACATTGACTTTCGTCAGGTATACGGAGCACTCCTTGCCCTGGCCCAAAGGCGATGCGGTAAGATAGTACTTCTGGGAACCGAATGGGATGACACCCCCGTACTGGGCTTTATCACCGGCAGTGAGCCTTCCTTCGGCAGCATACCCGCCGTCAAAATCACAGGTGCCACCCATGGAGATGAAAACGTCTCGGCAGCCATGGTGCTTCACATACTGTTCAGGCTGTGCGCCGAATACGGGGCAGACCCTCCCCTCCCCGTGCTCGCCATACCCGTTGCCAACCCCTTTGGTTTCATGAACGACAGCCGATACACCTTTGCCCGGGTGGACGGACACACCACATACATCGATCCAAACCGCGACTACGGACTCGCCAACGAGACAGTGCCCTATTTGTCTCAAATCTCCCGCATACAGCAGCGCCTAGTGTCCACGGGAGCCGTCGTCTTCTCCATTGACTACCATTCAGTGTACCGTCTCATCAACCTTCCTTACGACTACGGGGACGTCACTGTGGAAGACTGGGCTGTTCTGGAATCCCTGGCAGGCATGTACGGAACTCCTTCCCAGTGGCCCTGGTCCAGGGGATACGACTTCTATCAGGCCAGTGGCACCTCCACGGATGCGGCATACGGTCTTGCCGGAGTACTGACCTTTCTCGTGGAACTAGAGGAGCCCAAAAACCCGGACGCCCTGTTCGATGCCCACTATGCGGGTCTCACCAAAGTGATGGCTTACCTAAAAGCCCATCTCACCATGATTCAGGTCACTGACACTGAAGGCCGGCCCATGGCAGCCTCGGCGACCCTGGACACCGGAAGAACCGTATACTCAGACACATCGGGCAGAATTTACATTGTCTCACCGGATGCTCGCAGTGCCACTGTATGGGCTCCGGGGCACGAGTCCGAGAGCGTACCCCTCAATACCGCAGCGGCACCCCAGACCGTATCACTTCCCCAGGCTCACATCACCATGCCTTTCAGGCTCCACACCATCCACAGAATTGCAGACAGCGATGATTCACACCCCTGGTCCAAGATTCATACCCTGGCCGGACCGGCCTCGGAACCGGCAGTTCTGCAGCCGGCTACTGTGGCGGTGTGGGACTTTGCCATGGTGTTGCCCTGTGATGCCACCATGAGCATCTCCGTGTCAGAAACACTTCCAGGAGCCATGTGGGCAGTTACCCGTTCTCCTGATGCCACGAGTCTCGACTGGCAGCCCGTGGAGGACGGTTCCGGCCTCATCCCACCGTGCTCCGGCTGGTTCAGGTACCTACACGTGCGCAATGAGAGCACCTCGGACCTGACCGTATCCTCCATCACCGCCAAACTTCCCGAAGATGCGGACACCGACCACGACCGGGACGGTTATGCTGCCCCATCCGACTGCGACGACGCGAATCCTGAGGTACATCCGGGGGCCGAAGAAATGCCCAATGGTTCTGACGACGACTGCAACGGCAT